>JACPFL010000262.1 GCA_016183025.1 Deltaproteobacteria bacterium
GCGCACGCAGCCGACGCGCGAACCGCGCCATGCTCAAGTTGGTCGCCGGCGAGCACGCGGCTGATTCGCATGGCGTTGGGTAGCGTTCGTTGTGGTTCCCGATGTGTTTGGCCGTCCTAATCGAATAACCCCCGTGGTAGGATAGTGTCTGACCCTCGCTCCACCGACCGGCCGGTGGACGGCTGAGTCTGCCTCGCAAGCTCCCCCCTGCCCACGGCCCGGGATTCGCCCGCCTGATCGGCCTCTGAGCGCTTGAGAAAGCTGCCCACCCGACGTATACAGGAGGGGCCGGCGGCCTGCGGACCGGGGGCGCCTGCAGGACAGAGAGAGGAGGGGAGGGATGGCCGAGCCGATGCCGAGCGCCGAGCGGAGCTTCGCGGAGCAGATCGCGAGAGAGCTGCGAGACCTGGTGGCCCGCTATGGGGCAGGCGAGGCGGAGATCGCCCGGGCCTATTTCAGCCGCCCGCGGACCACGCAGCAGGAGGTCACCTGGCTCACGATCCAGGCTGGCCGGGAGCTCTCCCGGGTCTTCCAGCTCTGGGACGCGATCGCCGGGCGGATCGGCCGGCTCGGCGAGGAACTCGACCGCCACGAGCTGGAGGCCCTGCTGAAGAAGCTCTTGGAGGAGACGCGGCACTTCAACCTCTTCACCGACATCCTGGAGTGGCTGCGGGGGGAGCCGGTGCGCATGGCGGAGCTGAGGCGGTACGATTTCTTCCGCCCCGAGCCCGCGGCCCCGAACAACAGCGAGAACGTCCGGCTGGCCGAGATCAACCAGGAGATCGACAAGCTGGACGAACCCTGGGCAGAGCTGGTCAAGGACCAGGGGCTGCTGGAAGGGGGCGGGTGTGGGCTGTTCTATGCCGCGAGCCAGATCAGCGGCGGGGAGCTGGAGGAGCGGGTCGCCCGGGCCATGCGGGTCGTGCTCGAGGACGAACTCCGCCACGGCCCCCTGCAGGTGGACGAGGTGGCGGGGCGGGTCCGGACGCCGGAGGAGCTGGAGAAGGTGAAGGCCTACACCCGGCTGCGGGGCGACCAGCGGCTCCGGTGGCGCAACCAGCAGTTCAGCTATCCCCTCTCTGACGCACGGATCCGCGAGATCCAGGCCGGGAAGATCGACCCCCTCGATCTCACCACGGCGGCTCCGGCGCGCGGGCCCCGGCCGTGACGCCCTTCGGCCCTCTGTGGTATAGTTGAACTCCTGGAGGGCGAAGGGATGCCGAAGACCTATCAGGACTTCATCGCCGAGGCGAAGCAGGCCGTGAAGGAGGTCACCGCGGAGGAGGTCCGCGCGATGACCGCCAACGGTGGCCAGGTCGTCCTCCTCGACGTGCGGGAGAAGGACGAGTACCGGGAAGGGCACCTGGAGGGGGCTGTCCACCTGAGCCGCGGGTTCCTGGAGTTTCGCGCGCCAGACCTCCTGCCTGATCGCCAGGCCAAGATCGTCGTCTACTGAGCATCCGGACTGCGGTCCGTGCTGGCCGCCCGGGCGCTTCAGGAGATGGGGTACACCGAGGTCGCCTCGATGACCGGCGGCTTCAACCGCTGGCGCGACGCCGGCTTCCCGGTGGCGAAGGAGCGCCAGCTTACCCCGGACCAGCTCTCCCGCTACAGCCGCCACTTCATGCTGACCCAGGTGGGGGAGGCCGGGCAGCGGAAGCTGCTGGATGCCAATATGCTCCTGATCGGGGCGGGGGGGCTGGGGTCCCCCGCGGGCTACTACCTCGCCGCCGCGGGAGTGGGGACGTTGGGGGTCATCGACGGCGACGTGGTGGATCTCTCGAACCTCCAGCGCCAGATCCTGCACTCCACGGAGGCGGTGGGGAGGTCCAAGGTGGAGTCGGCCCGGGAGACCCTCACCCGGCTGAACCCGGACGTCCAGGTGATCGGCTACCAGGAGCGGATCACCCGCGCCAACATCATGGCCCTGGTGAAGGACTTTGACGTCGTCGTGGACGGCTCCGACAACTTCCCCACGCGCTACCTGGTGAACGACGCCTGCTTCCTGGCCGGCAAGCCCATCGTGCACGGGAGCATCTTCCAGTTCGAGGGGCAGGCCACCGTCTTCGTCCCGGGCCAGGGGCCCTGCTACCGCTGCATCTTCCCCTCGCCGCCGGGGCCCGGCCTCGTGCCCAACTGAAACGAGGCGGGGGTCCTGGGCGTGCTCCCAGGCGTGATCGGCATCATCCAGGCGACCGAGGCGATCAAGCTGGTGCTGGGCAAGGGCGACCTGCTGGTGGGCCGGCTCCTGATCTACGATGCGTTCCGGATGAAGTTCCGCGAGCTGAAGATCCGGCGGGACCGGGAGTGCCCGCTCTGCGGGGACCGGCCGACCATCACGGACCTGATCGACTATGAGGCGTTCTGCGGGATGGGCGAGGGGGCGGGGCAGGTGGACGTGCCGCAGCGGGCCGGCGGCTGAGGTGCCTGGCGCAGAAAGGAGCGGGGGGGATGGTGGACGTCGGGAAGGTGCAGTACCGGAAGCTGGAGCGGGGGATCGAGGCGCGCTGTCCGCGGCTCCCGGCGGAGAGGGTCCTCGCCATCCGGATGGCGGTGGCCTGCACGGGCGTGTCGGAGCTGGAGCAGTGCACCGCCATCCGGTTCCCCGAGGAGCAGAAGGACAAGTTCGAGGCGGCGCTGAAGCACCCCCTGCCTGACCCGCCGCTCCCGGTCCAGATCCCCCTCTACTACGATTTCAACTCCCCCTACGGCTATGCGGCCACGGTGATCGCCCCGCGCCTGGAGCAGGCCTACCAGGTCCGCTTCGACTGGCGAGGGTTCGAGCTGTTCCCGGAGTGGCGGAGTTTCCCCTCCAGGAGCCCCGAGGAGGTGCGCAAGGGGTTCGAGGCGGCCAAGGCCGTGGGAGAGCCCCTGGGGCTCCCGTTCGCCACAGAGCGCCCGCCGTTCATGCGGACCCGGCTCCTCCACCTGGCCTGCGAGTACGCGAGGCTCGCGGGGCGGTTCCACCTCTTCAATCAGGCCCTCTTTCGTGCCCTCTGGGGACAGCGCCGGGATCTCACCGACTTCAACAACGTCAAGCAGGTGGCCTATGAGGTGGGGCTGGACGCGTTGGCGCTCGAGGACGCGGTCCTGAGCGGGCGACTGGACGGGCTCCTGAGCGAGCACCGGCGCACTGCCGAGAAGAGCGGCGTCTTCGGCGTGCCCACGTTCATCGTCGGCGGCCAGCGGGTCTGGGGGCGTGAGCCCTACGACGATCTCGTGGAGGCCTTCAGCCAGGCGGGGATCCCCAAACGCGCCTGATAAGATGTCGGAGCCGCCGCCGGAACGCCCCACCGTTGCCCTGATCGACCTGCAGGCCCTCGCCCACAACTTCGCCCTGGCCCGCCGCGCCGTCGGTCCCGGCGTCAAGATCTTCGGGGTGGTCAAGGCCGACGCCTACGGCCACGGCGCCGTGCCCGTGGCGCGGATGCTGGAGCGGATCGGCGCGGACCTGTTCGGGGGCGCCACCTGCGAGGAGGGGGGGCGCCTCCGCGAAGGCGGCGTGCGCCGACCGATCGTCGTGCTCGGGGGACTGTACCCGGGCCAGGGCACCCTGGCGCTCCAGCACGACCTGGAGGCCGCCCTCTTCGATCTCGACACGGCGCGGACCCTGGCCCGGGAGGCCCGTCAGGCTGGCGGGGATCTCCGGGTCCACGTCAAGGTGGACACGGGGATGGGGCGGGTCGGACTGCTCCCCCCGAGTGTGGCGGCCTTCGTCGCCGCCCTGCGGGAGGTCGAGGGGCTCCGGATCGTGGGGCTGTTCTCCCACTTTGCGGTCGCCGGTGAGCCCGACGGCGCCGAGTTCACCAGGGAGCAGCTCAAGCGTTTCCAGCAGGCCGCCGATGAGGTCCGGGCGCTCGGGCACCGGCCGCTCCTGCATCTGGCCAACAGCGCCGCCCTCCTGGAGTACCCCGAGTCGCATCTCGACGCGGTGCGGCCCGGGCTGATGCTCTACGGCGTGCTCCCGCACCCGGCCTGGGCCGCGCGCCTGCCGCTCCGGCCCGTGCTCTCGCTGCGCACCCGGGTCGTCTTCCTCAAGGAGGTCCCGGCCGGCACCGGCCTGGGGTACGGACGCACCTTCATCACGCCCCGTCCGAGCCGGATCGCGACCCTGCCGGTGGGGTATGCCGACGGCCTGAGCCGGGCCCTGTCCAACCGGGGCGAGGTCTTGGTGCGGGGCCGGCGGGCCCCGATCCGGGGGATGATCTCCATGGACTGGTGCATGGTGGACGTCACCGATGTGCCCGGGGTGGCGCTCGGGGATGAGGCCGTGCTCATCGGCGGGCAGGCCGACGCCACGATCCGGGTGGAGGAGGTCGCCGCGCGGCTCGGGACCATCCCCTACGAGATCCTCACGTCCGTCGGCTCCCGCGTGCCGCGCCGGTACCTCGGGGAGGACCCGGAGGCCAGATAGTGGTGGGGGGATCGCTGTGCTATGATGCCCCGCCAGGGCAGGGGGGCGCGACGGAACCCCGGCAGGAGGGGTGAGATGGGCACGGACATCCAGCTTCCCGAGCGGTACAACATGGCCACCACCTTCATCGACGAGCCGGCCCGCCGGAGGCCGGACCGGGTGGCGATCTACTACGGGGACCAGGCGCTCACCTACCGCGAGCTGCAGGAACTGGTGAACCGGACGGGGAACGCCCTGCGCGGCCTGGGCGTCGAGGTCGAGGACCGCGTGCTCCTGATCGTGCTCGACTGCCCGGAGTTCGTCGCCGCCTTCTTCGGAGCGATCAAGATCGGGGCCATCCCGGTGCCCATCAACACCCTGATGCGGGCCTCGGACTTCGAGTACTTCCTCCGGGACAGCCGGGCGAAGGTCCTGGTGGTCTCGGAGCCGCTCCTGCCTGAGCTCGAGAAGGTGGACCGGCGCGCCCTGCGGGACCTCAAGCACGTCGTGGTGATCGGGACCCCCAGGCCGGGGGACCGGTGCTTCGCCGACCTCGTGAAGGAGGCCTCCGCGGAGCTCGAGGCGGCTGACACGAGCCGGGACGAGATGGCCTTCTGGCTCTACAGCTCGGGGAGCACGGGGCTGCCCAAGGGGGTGGTCCACCTGCAGCACGACGCCATCTGGTGCGCCGAGCTGTACTTCAAGAACATCCTGGGGATCAACGAGCGGGACATCGTCTTCTCGGTCGCCAAGCTCTTCTTCGCCTACGGCCTGGGCAACTGCCTGTACGCCACGCTGCAGGAGGGCGCCGCCTGCGTGCTCCTCCCCGACCGCCCCACCCCGGAGAAGGTCTTCGAGGTCATCGACCGCTACCAGCCGACGGTCTTCTACGCCGTGCCGACGATGTACGCCGCGCTCCTGCAGGTGAAGGACGCCGAGCGCGGGTACCGTACCGGGTCCCTCCGCCTGTGCGTCTCCGCCGGGGAGGCCCTGCCGCCCCGCCTGTACCAGGAGTGGCGCGATCGGTTCGGCACGGAGATCCTGGACGGGATCGGCTCCACGGAGATCTGCCACATCTTCATCTCGAACCGCCCGGGGCGGGTGCGCCCAGGGGCCTCGGGGCTCCTGGTGGAGGGTTACGAAGCGCGGATCGTGGAGGAGGACGGGCAGCCGGTGCCGCGCGGGGAGGTGGGGAACCTCTGGATCAAGGGGGAGTCCATCGCCCCCTTCTACTGGAACAAGCACCAGAAGACGAAGCAGACGATGCTGGGGGAGTGGATCGTCACCGGGGACAAGTACTACCAGGACGAGGATGGCTCCTACTGGTACGCGGGGCGGGCCGACGACATGCTGAAGGTGGGAGGGATCTGGGTCTCTCCCGTCGAGGTGGAGAACACGCTGGTGGGGCACCCGGCGGTCCTGGAGTGCGCGGTGGTGGGCGCGGAGGATGAGGAGCAGCTCGTCAAGCCCAAGGCCTTCGTCGTGCTGAGGCAGGGGCAGACCGCGTCCCCGGCGCTCGCCGAGGAGCTGCAGGCGTTCGTGAAGGACAAGATCGCCCCGTACAAGTACCCCCGCTGGATCGAGTTCGTGCCGGAGCTCCCCAAGACCGCCACGGGGAAGATCCAGCGCTTCCGCCTGCGCCAGGGCTGAGCGCGCATGATCTTCAGGCCGCTGCTCAGCGATGACCGGGGGTGTGCGTCCTACCTGCTGGGCTCCCGGTCAGCCGGGCTCTGCGCGGTGGTGGACCCCCACCTGGCGGTCCGGGAGTACGTCCTGGAGGCTGCGGACCGGGGGCTGAAGATCACCCATGTGATCGAGACGCACCTGCACGCGGACCATCGTTCCACCGCCGACGGGCTGGCGGAGCGCTGCGGGGCCCGGCTGGGGCGTCACGAGGGGAGTGAGGTCCGGCGGCCGTTCACCCCGCTCCGGGACGGGGAGCTGCTGGAGCTGGGCGAGGTCTGCGTCCGGGTCTGGCATACCCCCGGGCACACGCCGGACAGCCTCTGCCTGCTCATCGAGGACCGCGACCGCGCTGAGGCCCCCTGGTTCCTGCTCTCCGGGGACACCCTGCTGGTGGGAGACGTGGGGCGGCCCGACCTCGGCGGGGAAGGGGCGGCCTCGTTGCTCTACGACTCCCTGCAGCGGCTGCTGGGGCTGGACGATGTGGTGGAGGTCTATCCCGCGCACTACGGCGGGTCGGCCTGTGGCGGTGGGGCCCTGAGCGGCAAGTTCAGCTCCACCATCGGGTTCGAGCGGCGGTACAACCCGGCGCTCCGGTGTCCCTCCCGGGAGGCGTTCGTCCGGTACGTCACGGCGGGGCTGCGGCCCATGCCGGAGGCCTTCGAGGCCCTGCGGCGCGAGAACCTGGGGGAGACATAGCATGGGGGCCGGCCTGCCTCCGCTGACGGTGGCCCGGCGCCTGGAGGGGTGGAGCCTGCTCCTGGACCTGCGCTCCGTCCCGGAGTTCGAGGCCGGGCATCCCGCCGGGGCCGTCCATGTCCAGTTCAGCCGCAAGAGCCTCCCCGAGCGGGTCGCCACGGCACTCCCGGAGCCCGCGCCCCCCCTCATCCTGTGCGCGGCGGACGGCATCGTGGCCGAGGCGGCGGCCGGCCTGCTCCAGGAGGCCGCCTGCTTTCAGGTCGATGGCTGGCTGGACGGCGGCCTGCCCGCCTGGGCTGGCGCGGGCCTTCCCACCGCCACCCTGCCGCGGCTGACCCTGGAGGGGCTGCAGCGCCGCCTCGCACCAGGGGGCCTGGTGCTCGTGGATGTGCGGGAGCCCTTTGAATGGCGCTGGGGGTACATCCCGGGCGCGCGGCTCATCCCCCTCGACCGCCTGGCCCTGAAGCCGGAGGCAGTGGCTGGTGCCCCGGAGCTGGCCTTCATCTGCGAGGACGGGGTCCGCAGCAGCACGGCGGCCAGCCTGTTGATGCGGAGGGGCCACCGGGGGGTGGCCAACGTGACCGAGGGGATGAACGCCTGGTATCGGATGAAGCTCCCGACGATGAAGTGGGAGGGGCGCGAGTAGACGGTGCTGCGACACATGACCGAGATCCGCGTGGACTGGGGGGACACCGACCGGGCGGATGTCGTCTACTACCCGAACTACTTCCACTACTTCAACATCGCGGAGAACGAGCTGTTCCGCTCCACGGGGCGCACCCGCAAGGCCCTGATGGAGCAGTACCGGATCCGCTTCCCCCGCCGCGAGGTCTTCTGCCAGTTCCATCGCCCCGCGCTGTGGGACGACCTGCTGGAGATCCACACGGTCGTGCAGGAGGTGCGGGAGAAGGCCTACCGGCTCGGGTTCGAGGTCTTCCGCAAGGGGGAGCCGAAGCCGCTCGCCACGGGCCGCATCGTCACAGTCTGCCTGGACCTGGACTCCCAACAGCCGCGGGCCCGGAAGATCCCGGAGGAGATCGTCCGGCTCCTCAGGGGGGACGTGAGGGGCCACTGAGGGCGGGGGGGTGGCGGCGGGGCGGCTGAAGGACAGGGTGGTCATCGTCACCGGGGGCGCCCGGGGGATCGGCCGCTCGTACGCGCTCGCCGTGGCGGAGGAGGGGGCCCGGGTGCTCATCGCCGATCTCGCTGAGGGCGCCGAGGCCGTCGGGGCGATCCAGGCCCGGGGCGGCGTGGCCTGCTACTGCCGGACGGACGTGTCCGACGAGACCAGCGCCGCGGCCATGGCCCGGGCCGCGCTGGAACAGCTCGGGGGGATCGACGTCCTGATCAACAACGCGGCCCTCTACCGCGGCCTCGTGCTCCGCCCCTTCATCGAGATCTCGGGCGAGGAGTGGGACCGGATGATGGCCGTGAACCTCCGGGGCCTCTTCTACTGCGCGAAGGCGGTCTTCCCCACGATGAAGGCCCGGACCGCCGGCAAGATCATCAACATCGCCTCCAGCGCGATCCACCAGGGGATGCCGGGGATGCTGCATTACGTGACCTCCAAGGCCGGGGTGGTCGGCTTCACCCGGGCGATGGCGCGTGAGGTCGGCCGCTGGGGGATCACGGTGAACGCGGTGGCGCCGGGGTATGTGCTGGACGAGGCCAGCCGGGGCCTCGACGCGGACAAGCGACTCCCGTTCCGGCCCCTGGACGAGATCGCCCGGCAGGCCCGCTGCCTGAAGCGGGACCAGGTGGAGGCGGACCTCGTGGGCACGATCCTGTACCTCTGCTCCGCCGACAGCGACTTCCTGACGGGGCAGCTCATCACGGTGGATGGCGGGGATAGCCTGTACTAGCGGGACATCTTGACGTGGGCCCCCGTCCGGGCTTTTAATGAGAGATGGGATGGGATGGATGCCGGAGCTGTGAAGGACCAGGAGGGCACACGCGGGGTGCTGAAGTACGCGTTGCTGGAACTCCTGAGCGACCGGCCCCTGACGGGCTATGAGCTGACCAAGCGCTTTTCCGCCTCCATCGTCACCTTCTGGCACGCCAAGCATACCCAGATCTACCGCGAGCTGAAGCGGATGCAGGCCGAGGGGCTGGTGACCTCCCGCCGGGAGATCCAGGAGGGGAGGCCGAACAAGCACGTCTACTCCATGACGCCTGTGGGCAAGGAGGCGCTGGTCCGGTGGCTCCGGACTCGCCCCGGGCTCCAGGCCGTGAAGGACGACATGCTCCTCCGGGTGTTCGCCTTCGGCCACCTGCCTCCGGACGACGCCATCGCCCAGATCCGCCAGCACGGCGAGCAACACGCCGAGCGCCTCCGGTCGCTCCGGGAGATCGAGCAGCGCCGGCTCGAACGCTACGGGCCGCCGGAGGACCGGGCGCGCGTGAACTACGACCTGTACTGTCGATACCTCACGCTGTATCACGCCATCCGGTACGAGGAGATGTACGTGGAGTGGTGCCGGTGGGCGGCCGAGGCCCTGGCGGCCCGGGGCGGCGAGGGGCCGATGCAGGACGGGGCGGGACCCTACACGGGGAGGGATTATGCCCATCTATGAGTTCTACTGCGGGGGGTGCGAGGGCCTGTTCGAGACCCTGGTCCTCAGGGCCAGCGCGGCCGAGGCGGTGGTCTGCCCCACGTGCGGCAGCGGGGAGGTGCACCGGCGCCCCTCCACCTTCGGCTTCGGTGGAGCCGGCATCGACTTCAAGCCCTCGGGCGGAGGCGGGTGCGGGAGCTGCGCCGGCGGGAGCTGCGCCTGCTGCGCCCGGAATTGAGGCGGGAGGGTCCAGGGTGGAGGCGGTCAGGAGCGTCAGGGCCCTGAAGCCGTTCTTCGAGCGCTACACCCGCCGGACGTTCGCGGAACTGGCCATCGGGGGAGAGGAGATCGTCGACTACGTGGCCGAGCTGCTGGCCCGCTTCTCCCGGAGCGAGGCCCTGCCGGGTCCGGCCGGTCGCCGGGAGAGGGAGCCGCTCCACAGCGTGGTGGAGATGCTCGTGGCCGCTCAGGAGGGGCTGGGCGAGGGGGAGGCCGCCGCGGTGGACCGGCAGCGGGATCTCCACCAGCACGTCGCCGACTACTGCCTGTTCATGAGCGGGGTCTTCCGCGAGTACGCCACGGCCCGCTCCTTCCTGGGCCTGTACCTCACCGAAGGGCAGCGGGCCTACCACGAGGTCTTCGAGTTCGACCAGAGCCGCTACCGTCCCGGGGCGCAGATCTTCCGCGAGCTGGCCGAGCAGTTCGAGAGCTACTCGGGCGCCCTGGACTACATGAAGAAGGTCTACTTCCACCCCGACCTCTATCAGCGCCTCTACTATCGCGTCCTGCGCGAGATCTACGGCCTGTAAGGCTGCCTGCCAGGATGGTCGTCGAGTACACAAACGGGATCACCGTCCGGGGCATCGATCTCTGGCTGGACCCCCGCACCCGGAAGGACCTCGCCGTCGTTTCCCACGCCCACATGGACCACGTGGCCCGACACGGGGCGATCATCGCGTCGCCCGGCACCGCCCGCCTCTGCGCTCACCGCCTGGGCGAGGTCCGGACGCAGGTGCTGCGCTTCGGCGAGCCGGCGGCTGCGGGAAGAGGGCGGATCACCCTGCTCCCCGCCGGCCACATGCTCGGCTCCGCGCAGATCCTCCTCGAGCTCGACGGGCGGAGCCTCCTCTACTCGGGAGACTTCAAGGTGCGCCCGGGCGAGACGGCGGAGCCGCTCGAGGTGCGCCACGCGGACATCCTGGTCATGGAATGCACCTACGGCCGTCCCCAGTACCTCTTTCCCCCCCGGGACGAGGTCCTGGAGGGGATCGGGCGCTTCATCCGCCGCAGCTTCGCAGCGGGCGCCGTCCCCATCCTGCTCGTCTACGCCCTGGGCAAGGGGCAGGAGGTGGCCAAGCTGCTCGGGGACCGGGGCTACCGGGTGGCGCTCCACCGCAGCATCTACGAGGGCGTGCGGGTCTACGAGGAGTTCGGGGTGAAGTTCACCGGCTACGAGCGCTACGACGGCCAGCGGCTCGACGACACGGTGCTCCTCGCCCCGCCCGGCGCCGAGCGCTCGCTCCTGCTCCGGGCCATCCCGCGGAAGCGTCGGGCCCTGCTCACGGGCTGGGCCCTGGACGGTCGTCCCAAGGGAGGCATCGAGGCGGCCTTTCCGCTCAGCGACCATGCGGACTTTCGCGATCTCCTCTGGTACGTGGAACAGGTGCGCCCGAAGCTCGTCTACACCCTGCACGGCTTCGACGAGGAGTTTGCCCGCCAGCTCTTGAGACGGGGGGTTCGGGCGCGGCCGCTCCGCGCGCGCACCCAGCTCCTCCTGTTTCACGATCTCACCTGAGCGGCCCCGTGTGGGGCCCATGCCGCGCGCTTGCCGGTCGGTGCGCCTTGACACCAGCGACCCAGGCCAAGTAGCGTTTGCCGGTGCATGCCGGCCGGGAGCGCCGAGGCGGGGAGGGGGGCATGAGGATCGTGCTCCTGGGGACCGGGATCCCCCAGTTCAGCCTGAAGCGCCTCGAGACCAGCCTCGCCTTCGTGCTGGGCGACGAGGTCGTGCTCATGGACTGCGGCTATGGGGCCATGCTGCAGATGGTGCGGGCGGGGCTCCAGCCGACGGCGGTCACCCACATCTTCTTCACCCACCACCACTATGACCACAACGCCGACTACGCGCACTTCGTCCTGGCCACCTGGCGGATGCGGCGGCAGCACCGCCTCCAGGTCTACGGGCCCTCCGGCACCGAGGCCCTGTCCCGGGCCCTGTTCGAGGGGGCCTACGCCATGGACATCCGGGCCCGGCAGGCGCTGGACAACCCCCTCACGCTCCCGGACATCGCCCTGGACCCGCACGACCTCGCCGAGGGGGCGGTGGTAGAGGGCCAGGGGTGGCGGGTGCGGGCCGCGGACGTCGAGCACCAGCCGGTCCCCCACGCGCTGGCCTATCGGCTTGAGGCTGACGGACGGGCGGTGGTATTCTCCGGCGACACGCGGCCGTGCGAGGCGGTGATCCGGCTGGCCCGCGGGGCGGACCTCTTGATCCACGAGGCCTTCTACCCCGTCGAGCGCTCCAAGGCCAACGACTACCACTGCCCGCCCGAGGACGTCGGACGGGTGGCGGCGGCCGCGGGGGTGCCGCGGGTGGTGCTGACGCACCTGCAACGGGAATCCCGCGAGGAGCAGCTCATCGCGGACGTGCGCCGGCACTTCGCGGGCGAGGTGATCGTGGGGCAGGACCTCATGGTCCTCGAGCCCTGAGCGATCGACGCAATGACAGCCGGGCCTCGGGATGGTACAAGAGGGAAATGCTCGGGGTGCGGCCCTACCGTGTGGGCCAGAGGGAGATGATCGAATGAGGCGAGGGGGACTCCTCCTGCTGCTCTTGTCCAGCCTCCTCCTGCAGGACGGGGCCGTGGCCCGGGGGACCGAACTCGAACGGCTCACCGTCGGCTACACGGCGATCGCCAGTCCGCAGGCTCCGGCCTGGGTGGCCCACGACCTGGGGAGCTTCCGCCAGCACGGCCTGGACGTCCAGCTCCGCTACATCGAGAGCGGGCGGCTCGGGGTCGCGGCCCTGGTGGCCCGGGAGCTCCCGGTCCTCGTGCTCGCGGCGACGGCCGCGATCCAGGCGGCGCTGGGCGGGGCCGACGTCGTGCTCATCGCGGGCCTGACGAACATCCTGGCCTACCGTGTCGTCACGGTCCCCGAGATCACCCGCCCGGAGGAGCTGCGGGGGAAGAAGCTCGGGATCCTGCGCCCCGGCGACATCACCGAGTCGGCGTTCCGCCGGGTCCTGCGCCACTACGGCATCCCGCCCACCGAGGTGTCATTCCTCCAGAGGGCTCAGGGACCTGCTCGACACCTCGACGCTCAACATCGACTACCAGATGACCAGCGTGGCCACGACCCGGACCTTCATCCGGGAGCGCCCGGAGACCCTCCTGAAGTTCATCAGAGGGCTCGTCCACGGGATCGCGCTCTACAAGCGCCAGAAGGCCGAGAGCCTCGCGGTGATCAGCCGGTACATGCGGATCACGGACCGGGAGGCGCTGGAGGAGGCCTATCAAGCCTTCGCTGTGCGCACCCTCCCGCGCAAGCCCTACCCCACGCTCAAGGGGATCCAGGCGATCCTCGACGACCTGGGGGGCTCCAACCCCAGGGCTCGGGAGGTCCGGCCCGAGGCCTTCGTCGATGAGCGCTTCATGCGGGAGCTGGACCAGAGCGGCTTCTTCGACCAGCTCCCGCGCTAACCCAGGGAGGCGCCCATGCTCGACCTCAGACAGTGGATGCGGGACGCGGACAAGATGGGCGAGCTGCGGGAGGTGCAGGGTGCCGACCTCGTGGCCGAGGTGGGGGCCATCACCGAGCTGGCGCAGCGCCGCCCGGGCGGGCCCGCGCTCCTGTTCGACCGCTTCCCGGGCTTCTCCCCCGGGCAGCGGATCCTGGTGAACAGCCTGGGGACATTGCGCCGGGTCGCCCTCACGATGTGCATGGAGGGGGAGTGGACCCCCATGACCTACGTCCGGGCGTGGAAGGACCGGTCCAGAGGCCTGGCGCCGATCCCGCCCCGCGTGGTGGACGATGGGCCCGTGCTGGAGCAGGTCTGGGTGGGGAGCGATCTGGACATCACCCGCTTCCCGGCCCCGCTCTGGCACGAGGAGGATGGGGGGCGCTACCTGGGGACCGGCTGTGCCGTCATCACCCGTGACCCGGAGGAGGGCTGGGTCAACGTCGGCACCTACCGGGTCATGGTCTACGACGCGACGACGATCGGCCTGTACATCTCCCCGGGCAAGCATGCCCGCATCCACCGGGAGAAGTACCTGAAGGCCGGCAAACCGTGCCCGGTCGCCATCTCCTTCGGCCACCATCCGCTCTTTTTCCTCGCGGCCAGTCTGGAGATGCCGCCCCGCCTCTGTGAGTACGACTGGATCGGCGGGGTCGCGGGGGCCCCGGTGGATGTGGTCATCGGACCGGCCACAGGACTGCCGATTCCCGCCTGGAGCGAGCTGGCCATCGAAGGGGAGATCCTCCCGGGCGAGACGCGGATCGAGGGGCCGTTCGGCGAGTTCACGGGCTACTACGCCAGCGCCTCCCGGGCGGAGCCCTTCGTGAAGCTCCGGAGCATCATGGCCCGGCGCGACCCGATCAACCTCGGGAGCCCTCCCATCCGCCCGCCCTCGGAGGACGCCTTCTGTCGGGCCATTACCCGCTCGGCCCTCATCTGGGAAGAGATGGAGAAGGCCGGGGTGCCGGAGATCCAGGGGGTGTGGCGACACCCGGCCGGCGGCTCCCGCATGATCACGGTCGTGGCCATCAAGCAGCGCTACCCCGGCCATGCGCGCCAGGCGGCGGTCCTGGCAGCCCAGTGCCGGGCCGGCGCCTACCTGGGGCGCTACATCATCGTCGTGGACGACGACATCGACCCCTCGGACACCGACGCGGTGCTCTGGGCCCTGTCGACCCGCTCGGACCCGAAGGGGGACATCGACATCCTGGACCGGTGCTGGAGCGGACCCCTGGACCCGATCATCCCGCCCGGGCAGAAAGGGTTCAGCTCCCGGGCCATCATCGACGCCACCCGGCCATACGAGTGGAAGGACGCGTTCCCCCCCGTGGTGGGGATCTCCCCGGAGCGGGCCGAGCAGGTCCGGCGGAAATGGGGGAAGGCGCTCGGCTGGGAGTAGGGTCCCGGCGGTCCAGACGGGCCGCCTCGTGCGGCCCGGAGAAGGAGCGTCGCTGGTGAAGGGGAATCCGGCGTCCCTGCAGCGCCTCTACTCGGCGATCCTGCTCCTGCTGGTCTGGATCGCCCTCGCGAGCGTGTTCCCGCCGCACATCGTCCCGGGCCCGGTGGTGGTCCTGGAGAACGTCTGGGAGAACGTGACGGCCCAGGGCGCGTTCTCCTCCCAGGGCGCGTTCTTTCACATCTACAAGACAGTCCTCCGCGTCGTCCTCGGCCTGGTCTTCGCCATGATCTGGGGGACCGCCATCGGAGTGGTGATGGGGGTCTCCGCCCGTGGCGAGAAGTTCTTCGATGGCTGGGTCATGGTGGGGCTGACGATCCCGGCCATCGTCTACGGGATGGTCACCCTGATGTGGTTCGGGCTCAACGACTTCGCCGCCGTCATGGCGATCGGGGTGACCGCCTTTCCCTCGGTCTGCATCAACATCTGGCACGGGGTGAAGGACATCGACATGCAGCTCGTGGACATGGCCAAGGTCTTCCAGCTCCAGCGTGGGGAGATCGTCCGGAAGGTCATCCTCCCCCAGATCGTCCCCTTCATCCTCGCGGCGACCCGCTACGCCCTGGGGATCTCCTGGAAGATCTGCACCACCGTGGAGCTCATCGGGATGTCCAGCGGCGTGGGGTTCATGCTCAACTACTGGTTCGGCCTGTTCTCCATGCCTCAGGTCTTCGCCTGGACCTTCACCTTCATGGTGGTCCTCTTCCTGATCGAGTTCGGCATCATCAAACCGGTTGAGCGCCACCTGCTCGCCTGGCGCCCGGCGGTCCACGTCTGAGGGGGTCGTGTCGGCCGGCAAGATCGCCATCCGGGAGCTGGTCAAGGTCTTCCGGTCCCCCGCGGGGGGGGAGGTCCGCGCGATCGACGGCCTCTCCTTCGGCGTCCCGGAGGGCGCCTTCGTCTCCGTGCTCGGCCCCTCGGGGTGCGGCAAGTCCACCCTGCTCAACATCATGGCCGGACTGGACCGGCCCACGTCGGGGGAGATCCAGATCGACGGGCGGGCCATCACGGACCAGGACCGCCCGCGGATCGGCTTCGTCTTCCAGCAGCCGCGCCTCCTGCCCTGGCGGACGATCGAGGGGAACCTCTGGCTCCCCCTGGAGCGGACCGGGAACCGCGCGGCGGGCCGCGCGGTGATCGAGCGCTACGTGGAGCTCGTGGGGCTGCGCGGGTTCGAGCGCTATTACCCTGGCCAGATCTCCGGGGGGATGCAGCAGCGGGTCGCCATCGCCCGGGCCCTGATCATGGAGCCCGAGATCCTGCTCATGGACGAGCCGTTCAGCAACCTGGACGAGATGACGGCGCGCAAGATGCGGGCCGAGCTCATCCGCATCTGGCAGAAGACCGGCAAGACGATCATCTTCGTCACCCATGACATCTCCGAGGCGATCTTCCTCTCCACCCGGGTCATCCTGACCACCCGCCGGCCGGCGCGGATCTACCGGGACCTGTCGATCGATCTCCCGGTGCCGCGCCGGTACGACGACGACCGCCTGTTCGAGATCGAGAAGGAGGTCATGCGGGACTTCCTGCAGTACATGGAGGACACGGAGGGCGCGCCGCCGCCGGAGATGGGGCGGCCGGGCGGGGCCGGCGGCGAGGTCCTGCTGGGCGGCTACTGACCTCTCCGTTCACGTTCGAGCCGCAGGGCTGCGCCACGCGGAGCTTTCCCAACCGGTGAGGAGCTTGAGAGCGATGTTTCTGGATGAACGCCTGGAGACCATGGAGCGCGAGGGGTTCCGCGTCTATCAGCTCCGGCGGCTGCGCCGGATGCTCAAGGTGGTGCTCGCGCAGAACCCGTTCTACCGGCGGAAGCTGGAGGCCCACGGGCTCACCCCGGGCAAGGTCACCCGGCTCCGGGATGTCGAGGCGCTCCCGTTCACCACCAAGGCCGAGATCGCCGAAGACCAACTGGCCCATCCGCCCTACGGGACCAACCTGACCTACCCGCTGGAGCGCTACGTGCGCTTCCACCAGACCTCGGGCTCCACGGGCAAGCCGATCCGCTGGCTGGACACGGCGGAGTGCTGGGAGTGGTGGAACCGCTGCTGGGGCTTCGTCTACAAAGGGGTCGGGGTCGGGCCGGGGGACCGGCTCTACTTTGCCTTCTCCTTCGGCCCCTTCATCGGCTTCTGGAGCTCGTTCGACACGGCGCCGCTGGTCGGCGCCCTGGCCATCCCGGGCGGCGGGCAGGACTCCCTGCAGCGGCTGCACGCCCTGATCGAGAACGAGTGCACCGTGCTGCTCTGCACCCCGACGTATGCCCTGCGCCTGGCCCAGGTCGCCCGCGAGCACGGGATCGACATCGCCGGGAGCGCCATCCGCACGCTGATCCTCGCGGGGGAGCCCGGCGCGAGCATCCCGGCCGTGAAGCGCCGGATCGAGACGGCCTGGGGCGCCAGGTGCTACGACCACTCGGGGATGACGGAGGTGGGGGCCCTCAGCTTCGAGTGCGAGGCCCAGTCCGGGGGGATCCACCTGATCGAGAGCGAGTTCATCGGCGAGGTGCTCAACCCTGAAACTGGTGAGCCGGTCAAGGAGGGGGCGCGCGGGGAGCTGGTCGTGACGAACCTCGGCCGTCTGGGCATGCCGCTGATCCGGTACCGCACCGGCGACCTCGTGGAGCTCACCCGCGAGCGCTGCCCCTGCGGCCGGAGCTTCGCCCGGCTCATGGGCGGGATCCTCGGGCGGACGGACGACATGATCGTCGTGCGGGGGATCAACGTCTTCCCCAGCGCCATCGAAAGCATCCTGCGGGAGTTCCCCGAGATCGAGGAGTACCGGGTAGAGGTCCGTCGGGAGCGGGAGATGGACGAGATCGCGATCCAGATCGAGCTGCGGCAGGGGGCGGCGGCCGGGCTCAGTGAGCAGGTGACGAACGCGATCAAGCGCGGCCTGAACATCACGCCCAGGATCCACCTGGCCGCGCCGGGCAGCCTCCCCCGCTTCGAGCTGAAGGCCCGCCGCTTCGTCTATCAGGGAGAGCGGCGGGGGTGAGGCCACCGCTCACCCTTCGCAGCACCGTCCTGGCCCTCGTCCCCGTGCTCGTGGCCGGCTGTGCGGTCCTCCCCTCCAGGTCCGGCTGGATCGGTCGGGATGACGAGGCGATCGCGCTGGTCCGCGGTGGGGCGCCTTCTGGACAGGGGGCCACGATCGCGGAGCGGTTGGCCGGCCTGTTTCAGGCCGCCGAGGCGGCCGGCACCGAGGTCGAGGAGGTGGGCTGGTACGCGGCGCAGGAACAGGCGAGCCGCTACCGGGTCCGCTTCATCGCCCGATGGGCAAAGGCCCGACGGGAGTGGGCGTGGGAGGCAGACCTCCGGACGCAGGCCGTGCGCCCTCTGAACCGCCTGGCGCGGGAGCTCGAGTCCGGGCCGGCGAGCGGGCGGACGGGCGCCGAGTGATCGGCTGTCGCTGACCGGACACGGGCCTGGGGCGACGACCCTCCGCGCCCCGAGAAGGAGGAGCCTCATGGAATACCTGCAGCTCGAGCGTGAGAAGGGAACGGTCATCCTCACGCTCAACCGGCCCCAGGCCCTGAACGCCATGAACAAGCGGCTCGTCGAGGAGCTGCGCGGGGCGCTGGACGAGTTGGAGGCGGACAGGAGCCTGCAGACCCTGGTCCTTACGGGGGCGGGCGAGAGGGCCTTCTGCGCGGGGATCGACATCAAGGAGCGGGCCCGCCTCTCCCCCGAGGAGTCCGTGGACCTGCGGCACCGACTGCTCTTCCCGCTGTTCAGCCGTCTCGAGGCGCTTCCCGTCCCGGTGATCGCGGCCGTGAACGGGGCCGCGCTGGGAGGCGGCTGCGAGCTGACCCTGGCGTCGGACCTGCGCATCGCCTCCGAGCGGGCGAGCTTCGGCCTGACGGAGGTGCGGTGGGGGATCATCCCGGCGGGCGGCGGGCTGCAGCGGCTGCCCCGGATCGTGGGGCTCGGCAAGGCGAAGGAGCTGATCCTGACCGGCCGGATCATCGACGCCGCCGAGGCGGAGCGGATCGGCCTCGTCATGAGGGTCGTCCCTCCGGACCGGCTGATGGCCGAGGCCCGGGCGGTCGCGGAGGTCCTGGCGCAGAACTCGGCCTTCGCCCTCCGCCTGGCCAAGCAGTCGCTGAACCGGGTCTGGGAGATCGATCAGGGGCTGGCCTTCGACACCGTGGCCTCGGACCTGTGCTACGCGGCCGGAGATCAGCTCCAGCGGATGCAGGCCTTCGGGGAGAAGGGAAAGGCGTAGGCCGGCGGGAGACCAGCGCCCATGCAGCCGCGCCGGGCGGACGTCGTCATCATCGGGGGCGGAGTGGTGGGCCTCAGCTCGGCCTATCACCTGGCGCGCCGCGGGGTGCGGGTGATGCTCCTGGAGCGGGACCGGGTCGGGCAGGGGACGACGAGCCGCTGCGCGGGCGGGATCCGCCAGCAGTTCTCCACCGAGGTCAACATCCGCTTCTCCCAGGAGGGGCTCCGGCAATACCAGCGCTTCCGGGACGAGGTCGGGGAGGACCCGGGCCTGATCCAGTGTGGCTACGCGGTCCTGGCGAGGACGCCGGAGGAGGTCGCGCTCTTCGAGCAGAACCTGGTGCTCCAGCGGCGCCTGGGTGTGCCGGCCTCGCTCCTCGGCTCGGCTGAGCTCAGCCGGCTCCTCCCGTTCGTCCGCCTGGACGGCGTCGTGGCCGGCAGCTACTGCGCGACCGATGGGATGGCCGATCCCCGCGCTCGCCCGGGCCGCTGGCCGCTGCGGGGTGGAGATCGTCGAGCAGGCGGAGGTCGTGGAGATCGGGGTCGAGCGGGGAGCCGTCCACGGCGTCCGGACGAGGAGTCTGGACGTGGCCGCGCCCCACGTCGTGAACGCGGCCGGGACGTGGGCCGGGCGGGTCGCCCGGCTCGCGGGGATCGAGGTCCCGATCACGCAGGCCCGGCGACAGCTCTACGTGACCGGGCCGGTGGCCGCGCTTCCGCCGAGCTTTCCGCTGATCGTGGACTACCACCACGGCTGGTACGGTCGGCGAGAGGGGGCGGGCGTGCTCGTCTCCGGGGTGCTTCGGCCGGCCGAGGGGTTCAGCCTGGCGCCGGATCCGGGCGAGACCTCCAGGGCCCTGCAGGAGGCCGAGGCCCGGATCCCGGCCCTGAAGGGCGCCAAGGCGGTCCGATCCTGGGTGGGACTCTACGACAATACCCCGGACAACCACGCCATCCTGGGCGAGGCCCCGGAGGTCCGCGGGCTGTACATCGCCGCGGGCTTCAGCGGCCACGGCTTCATGCACGGCCCCGCAGCCGGCAGGGTGGTGGCCGAGCTGATCGTGGAGGGAAAGGCCACGGCCCTGGACATCACCCTGTTGAGGCCGGAGCGCTTCCGGGAGGGGCGCCTGACCCAGGAGCCCCTCACCATGCACGGGGACCGCGGCTAGGGGGCGTACAGGCGGTCGATGAACCCCGACTCGTCCAGCTCCCGCAGGAAGCGGACGTCCATGAACTGCTCCGGCCGCATCCCCCGCGCGCGGGGGTCCTCCTGGGCCAGGTCCTTCAGGAAGTGCTCGAAGCCCGTCGGGGACGGGTAGGGCTTCCGCGCCACGATCCCCTGGCTGTACACGCGGTAAGCGTCCTCGAGGGCGTCCTGGTCCGTGAGCTTCATGTACTTCCCGATGGTCCGCATGCTCTCCGCCTTCCGGGTCTTGTAGAAGTGGATCCCCAGGACGATCCCCCTGACGAAGCGTCGCACCGCCTCCGGGTTCCGCTGGATGAAGCTCCGGGTG
Organism: Deltaproteobacteria bacterium; assembly: GCA_016183025.1. Classification (GTDB taxonomy): domain Bacteria; phylum Desulfobacterota; class JACPFL01; order JACPFL01; family JACPFL01; genus JACPFL01. The sequence continues at coordinate 20,263 of JACPFL010000262.1, forward strand.
GTCGCCTGCCCCACCATGAAGTAGTCGAGCTTCATCTCCATGAGGTCGATCAGCAGGCTCAGGCCTGCCTTGCGGGCTTGTACGGTGATGGGCGAGGAGAGCAGGGTGGCCTGGACCACCCCGCTCCGGACCGCGGCGACGCGGGCGGACTGCACGCCGATCTGGCGATAGCTCACGTCCCGGTCCGGGTCCAGGCCGAGGTGCCGGATCGCGAAGCGGGCCAGCGTGTAGCTGTTATCCGCGCCCAACCGCTGCACCGCGACAATCTTCCCCTTGAGGTCGGCCGCGCTCCTGATCCCCGGCGCGCCCATGAGCTGGAAGTACGGGGTGTTGCCGCCGGACGTCACGAAGGCGACGTCCGCCCCGCCCAGGGCGGCATTCACGCCGGCCGAGGCCGAGAACTGGACGAAGGGGATCGATCCCGAGAGCAACCCTGCGGCGGCCTGCGGGCCGCCCTGGACGTAGACGAGGGTCAGGGGGAGCCCGGCCCGCTCGAAGCTCCCGGAGTCGTGGGCCACCCAGATCACCGCCTGCGACCCCACCAGGGTGCTGTAGGCGGCCGCCAGCCGCTCCTGGGCCGCCTCGGCCGGCAGGGGGAGGAGGAGCACCAGGGCGAGCCCGATCGTCCGGGCGGTGCGGCGCCGACCTGCCGAGGGCAGCTGTTGCATCAGTCAGGCTCCTCCCTTCTCCCGCCGGCTGACGAGCGGGCGGCTCCAGTCGACGGCGAGGTCCCTGATGACCGCATAGTGGGGCACGGGCTCGAGCACAAGGTCCCCATCCACGATGGTCGAGCAGGCGAGGCGGACCTTGCCGTTCACCCGGACATGGCACGACGTGCACTTCCCGAGCCGGCACGAGTACATGAAGGCGAGGGACGGGCTGGACTGCTCGTAGATCTGGGCCATGACCTGCAGGACGCTGAGCCCGTGGGAGGACGGGACCTCGAACCGCTCGTACCGCGGCTGCGTATCGTGCCCCGGGTCGAACCGGCGCACGGTGACCGTGATCGGCCTGGCCGTTCTGCTCACGCGAGCCTCCTTGGCCCGGGTCACACCCGGAAGCCGTAGTTGAAGATACCCTTTGGCGGGGTCAGGGAGGTGACCACCACGGGCGTGGGCGCCAGTCGGATCTCTCCTCTCTCCCGCCAGAGGTCGATGTTGACGAGCCAGCGTTCGTTGTCCATCTGTGGGAAATCACGCCGGTAGGCGGAGCCCCGGCTCTCCTGCCGGAGCACCCCGGCCCGGATGACCATCTCCAGGTTCTCCAGCATGTTCTCCGCCTGGATGGCCTCCGTCCACTCCCGGTTGTAGACCCGGTTCGGGCTGCGGACCCACAGGTGCGGGAGCTGGGTCCGCATCTCGACGCACGCCTGGAGCCCCCGGGCGAGCCCCTCGCCCGAGCGCACCGGTCCCGCCTCGGCCCAGGCGACCTGCTGCACGCGGCGCCGCAGCTCGACCGGGCTCATCCCGTCGCGCCGCTCCAGGGGGCCGAAGACCCGATCGCGGAGCGCGGCCACCTGCTCCTCGTGGATGGGCCCCAGGGGACGTCCCCGCGCGTGCTCCGCCGCAAACCGTCCGGCCCGGCGCCCCCAGACCTGGGTCTGGGTCAGGGCGTTCCCCGAGACCCGGTTGGCGCCGTGCAGGAGCCCCGTGCCCTCGCCCGCCGCGTACAGGTTCGGCAACGTGGTCTCGCACCGCTCGTTGATCCGGATCCCGCCGTTCCAGAAGTGGCAGGCGGGCGCGGTCTCGATCGCCTCCCGGGTGGGGTCGCCGATGAACGCCTTCATGTCGAACCCCCCGTACTTCCAGTGCGCGAAGCTCTCGGGGAACCACTCGGCCGTGAACTGGATGAGGTTGTCCGGCAGGTGCTTGAGGGACAGGTAGGTCCCGCCGCGCGGGCTCCCGCGCCCCTCCAGGATCTCCACCATGGCGGCCACCGAGTTCACATCCCGCGTGCTCCGTTCCATCCGCTCCGGATCCCACCGCTTCATGTACCGCTCCCCCTGGCGGTTCAGGGCGTGGCACTCCACGTAGGCGCTGAGCAGGTAGGGGAAGTCCACGCCGTCCAGCGAGGGCGGGTCGATCATGATGTAAGGCAGGAACATCGGGAACTCCATGTCCACGAGCGTGGCCCCGGCACGCAGGGCCATGGCCATCCCGTCCCCGGTCAGCTCCTGCGGCGCCGTGGTGTGCGGGTAGATCCGCATGGCCCCGCCGGTGCAGAGGATCACGGCGCGGGCCCGGAACACGCAGAAGCGCCCGTCGGTGAGCCGGAGCCCCACTGCGCCGATCACCTCCCGGCCGTGCGTGAGCAGGTCCGTGACCAGCACGTGCTCGATCACCTGGATGGGTCGCCGCTCCACCTCCTTCTTCAGGACCCGCATCATCTCCGTCCCGGGGATCCACACCCCCCGGGGGTAGGTGTGCCCCGGGGCATGGGTGAGCATGTCGATCTTCGCGCCCCAGTCGGTCAGCTCCTTGACCCGGGCCGGGGCCTCTGTGACGTGGAGCCAGACGAGGTGCTGCTCGTTGAGGTAGTCGCCCTCCCGCACCATGTCCTCGAAGAAGGCCTCGACGCTGTCGCGGGGGTCCCCGGGACGTCCCCACAGCTCGATGCAGCTCCGGCTGTCCACGTCGATGTCGGCATCGCCGGTCACCGTCGCCCCGGTCTTCCCGAGATTCCCCTTGGACAGCAGGGTGACGCGGCCCCCTTGTTCAGCCGCTTCGATGGCTGCCCGGGCGCCAGCGCCTTCGCTCCCGACGATGAGGACGTCCGTCTCAAGGACCTCGTCCGCCAGTGTCTCCCAGGCCATCGCATCCCTCCCGGCCCCGCGTCCGGGACCTGTCCTCACCGGGGCCGCGCCCGGGGCGCGGGCCCCCCGTCCCCCAGGAAATCCAGCGCCACCTGGGCCAGCACGGCGGCGCCGATCGGAATCACCCGGTCGTCCACGTCATAGGCCGGGTGGTGCCACGGTCGTACCGGGCGCCCGGAGGCCCGCTCCCCCAGCCAGACGTAGCACCCCGGGACGTGCGCGAGATAGTGCGAGAAGTCATCGCCGCCCATCGATGGCGCCGCCGTGACCACCGCCCGAGGGCCAAGCACGGCGGCCGCAGCCTGCCGGAGCCTCGCGGCCCAGCGCGGGTCGTTCACGAGGGGCGGGAGCATCGCGCGATAGTCGAGCCGCGCCCGCGTCCCGAGCGCCGCGCAGGTTCGCTCGACCACCTGTCGCAGTCGCGCCTCCACGCAGCGCCGGACCGCCGGGCGCAGCGCCCGTACCGTCCCCGCCAGCTCGGCGCGCGGCGGGATCACGTTGCTCGTCTCGCCCGCGCGCAGGCATCCAACCGTCACCACCGCAGCCTCGCGAGGGTCCACCCCTCGGCTGACCACCGTCTGAAGGCCCACGACCGCGGCAGCCGCAGCGACGATGGGGTCCGCGGTCTGGTGGGGGAGGGCGCCGTGGCCGCCCCGGCCCTCGATGGTCAGCCGGAAGGTATCGATCGCGGCCATCACGGGCCCGGGGCTCACCCCCACTCGTCCGAGGGGCAGCTCCGGCTGACCGTGGAAGCCGACCATGGCGTCCAGCCTCGGGTTCTGCAGGAGGCCATCCGCCAGCATGGCCCGCGCCCCCGCGTCGAGCTCCTCCGCCGGCTGGAAGATCAGGGCCACCCGGCCACGCAGCATGCTGGCCCGCGGCGCGAGCAGGGCGACCGCACCGAGCAGGATGGCCACCTGGGCGTCATGGCCGCACGCATGGGCGCGCCCGGGGGAGCGCGAGGCGTAGGGGGCGTGCCTGGGCTCGGTCACGGGAAGGGCGTCCATGCACGCCCGGAAGGCCAGGGTCGGCCCCCGGCTGGCGCCCTGCAGCACGGCGACCACCCCGGTCCTGCCGACGTGCGAGCGCACCCGCAGCCCCAGCCGGCGGAGGCGGGCCGCGACCAGGGCCGCGGTTGCGTACTCCTCGAACCCGAGCTCCGGATGGGCATGGAGGTGGCGCCGGAGCTTGGTCAGGGCCGGCAGGAGTCGGCCGGCCTCTTGGAGCAGCGTCATCGCGGTGTCGCGAGCGCCCATTTGTCACTCGATGATGATGGGGACCCGGCTCGCGTTGCTGAGGAGCTCCGGCCCATGCTCGGTGACCAGGATGTTCTCCTCGACGTGGAAGCACCCCTCGGCCGTGACGATTGCCGGCTCCATGGTCACGACCATCCCCGGCTGAAGCACCGTCTGGTCGTACGGGGCGATGTGCGGCGGCTCGGTCAGCATGAGCCCCATCCCGTGCCCGATCCGACCACCCGCGAAGTCGATCTCGGCGTAGTCGTACCCGCGCTTCTGCCACTCGCGCCAATTGAGGTCCCACAGCTCCGAGGCCCGGACGCCGGGGCGGATGGCGGCGACGCAGGTCTTGGTGATCTCGAGGACCATCTCGTGCAGGGCGCGCTGCCGCTCGGTGGGGGGGCCGAGGAAGGCCAGCCGGGAGAAGTCCGAGTAGTACTCGTTGGCCGTGCACCCGCCGTCGATCCAGAGGACGTTCCCCGGCTCCAGCCTCCGGGTCGTGGGCCCGCCGTAGAGGACCGCGTAGTTGTCCGGACAGGAGTTGATGACCAGCCAGGGGCGGGCCCCCGCCTCCGTGTGCAGGTCGGTGAAGATCCGGGCGGCGGCGACCTCGTCCATGCCGAGGCGGAGCCGGGGGAAGAGCCGGTCGTAGGCGGCGCTCGTGATGGCGCAGGCCCGACGCACGCAGCCGATCTCCGCCTCCGACTTGACCATCCGGAGCGCCCACAGGACCGGGGCCGCGTCCACGAACTCCACCTGCGGCAGCGCCTCCTGGAGCCGACGAAAGTCGTGCGGCGAGATGCCCAGGCGTTGTTCGAACCCCAGCTCCGCCCCCACGCGGCTCCGCTCCAGCCGCCGCTCGCAGAAGGCGTCGCGGATCTCGTCGACCGGGACCCCGGTGAGGCTCCGATAGACCCGCAGTTCCTCCACCCAGCACTGCCGGCGCTGGATCTCCCGGGGAAACATCTGGACGAAGGCCACCGGGGCGCCGTCGCGGGGAAAGAGCAGCACGGTGGGCCGCGTGTAGGAGAAGTCGCGCGTGCCGCCCGCCAGGTAGGTGAAGTTGCCCCCCTCGGTGATGAAGAGGGCCTCCAGGCCGGTCCGATCCATCAGGGCGCGCGCCCGCTCCCATCGCTGGACGTATTCCGCCTGGGGGAAACGCAGATAGGTCGGATCTCTCAACCAGCCCTCCCCGTGGAGTGCCGCGGCCCAGCGGCCGGCACCGGCGGGTCCAGCAGGCTCGGGTCCCCCTGCAGGACCTCCAGGGCGTCCAGGAACGCGTGCCGCACGTGTGCTCGAGTGACATCCTCTGCCCGGTCCGCGTCTCGGGCCGCCAGGGCCTGATACATCCGCCGATGGTCCTCGGGTCTGGCCTGAGCCCGGGCCGTGAGGCGCAAGGTATGCCGGCGCACCAGCCAGAGCCGCCGGTAGAGGTTCGCCAGGATCTCTGCCAGGGTCTGGTTCCTCGATCCCTCGACCACGAGGTTGTGGAAGTGGAGGTCGGTCCTGAAGTAGGTGTCGAGGTCACCTGCGGCCAGGCTCTGCTCCTGGCGCTCCAGGCACCGGGCGAGCTGGCCGAGGGTGTCCTGGTCCACCGCCTCCGCCGCGAGGCGGGCGGCGAACCCTTCCAGCAGCTCCCGGACGACATAGAGCTGCTGCACCTCGGCGACGGTGAATGAGACGATGTAGCACCCCTGGCGCGGGATGATCCGGACCAGGCCTTCGGCGGCCAAGCGCTTGAACGCCTCCCAGACCGGAGTCCGGCTGACCCCGAGCCGTCGGCCGACCTCTTCGGCCACGACCTTGCCGCCGAGGGGGAAGGTTCCTCCCTCGATCAGCTCCCGGATCGCCTCGTACACCCGGAGGGCAAGCGTGGGGTGCTGGAGCGCGGTAACCGCCGAACCTTCATGTTTCATGTCAGCAGTAGTATAGGGCGCCGGAAGAGCGGGGAGGATTAAGTGCTCATGAAGACGTCGCAAAATCTTGATGAAGACCCAGAAGGGCCGTGGCAGACCTCCTGCCCGACTGTGGGCAGGCGGGTAGACAAAGGGGAGTGGGGGCTGGATCGGTGGGGCTCAGGGGTGGGAGCTGAGGGCTGGATTCGTGCGCGGTCAGGGGTGGGAGGAGAGGTCGCCCAGGAAGCTGAGCACAGCCTTTCGGAACGCGGCGGGCTTCTCCAGGTACGGGAAGTGACCGCACTCCGGGATCTCGACGTAGCGCGACCGGGCGATTCGCTGATGGATGGACCGGGAGTGGAAGGGCGGGACGAGCCGGTCCTCGCCCCCGACCATGACGAGCGTGGGCACGCGGATCTCCCCGAGGCGGTCCTGCAGATCGAACTCCATCAGCGCCCGGCACAGTCCCTTCATCACCAGGACGTCCAGCCCTTCGAGCCGCTTCCGGTAGTCCGCCAGGGCGTCGGGGTGGGCCCGGGTATACGCGCTGCCGTAAAACGTCGGGACCACGTGGGCGACGTACGCATCGAGGTCGCCCCGGTCAAGCAGGTCGATCCGCCGCTGGAAGTGAGCGACGAAGTCCATATGGGGGGAGGCCCAGGTGTCGAGCAGGATCAGGGCGCGGATGGCTTCGAGATAGTCCACGGCGAACTGGATCGCGATCGCTCCACCCATCGACGTGCCGAGGACAACGGCCGGGGTCGCCCGGAGGGCCTGGGCCAGGCCATGCAGGTCCCGGGCGAACTGCTTGATCGTCAGCGGACGTGCCCCGGCCGGGGTCTGCCCCCGCCCGCGGCTGTCCCAGGCGATGGCCCGGTGGCTGGCGCCCAGCGTCTCCAGGTGATCCAGCCAGTTCGCGTGGCTGCCGCCGACCCCGTGGAGGAGAAGGAGCGGCGTGCCCTGGCCCCGCTCCTCGTAGAAGATCGCGATGTCATCGACCTGCGCTACCGGCATGATCGCCTCCTCCCGTTGCCGTCCCTCGGCTCACCAGTCAATACAGCCGGGTGATCTCGTCACGGACGAACTGGGGCAGGGGCTCAACCCGGCCGCCCCGGTGGACCTGCAGTCCCTCGGTCGCGGCCAGCACCTGGCCGATCCGGGCTGCCCGGATCCCCGCGGCGCGCAGCGCTGCCAGGGCAGGCTCGGCCTCGTCCGCGGAGACGGTGGCCAGCAGGGCGCCCGAGGAGATCGCCCCCCAGGGGTCCAGCCCATACACCTCGCACAGCCGGGCGCTCTCGGGGAGCACGGGGACCTGGTCGGCCTCCACCTCCAGTCCCACGCCGGCGGCCTGGGCGATCTCCCACAGCCCCGCCGCCAGCCCCCCCTCGGTGGGGTCGTGCATGCAGTGGGTCCCGGGAAAGGCCGCCAGGATCCGTGCCTCGCGGAGCACGCTGATCCCGGGGTCGAACAGGTAGCCGCGGCACCGATCCAGGAACGCCTCGTCGAAGCGGCCGCGGAGCTCCGCCCCCCGCTCCCTGGCGATGATCGAGGTGGCCTCGATGGCGATCCCCTTGGTGAGGAGAATGGCATCGCCGGGCCGCGCCCCCGAGGTGAGGACCAGGCGGTCCCGGGGCACGGTGCCCAGCATCTGGCCCACGACTATTGGGCGGTCCAGGCCGGCGGTCACCTCCGTATGGCCTCCGCAGTAAGCGATCCCGGCTTCCCGGCAGGCGGCCGAGGTCCGGGCGAAGAGCTGCTCGACCAGGGCCTCCGTCGTCTGTCCCTCGGGCAGGAGCACAGTCGCCAGGAACCAGCGGGGCGTCCCGCCCATCGTCGCGATGTCGTTCGCATTGACATGGACGACGTAGTAGCCGGCCTCGTCGGTCGCAAAGGTGATGGGGTCGGTCTTGGCGACCAGCCACTGCTCCCCCAGGTCGATGACGGCAGCGTCCTCGCCGATCCGGGGCCCGACCAGCACCGAGGGGTCGGAGACGGCATACTGGGCCAGGAGCCGGCCGAGCAGGGCTGGCGGGAGCTTCCCGACGGGGAAGGGGGCAGGGGAGGATGACGGGAGATTCATGTCACACGGGCGCCGGTGGTCCTCGACGTGCTTGTAGCAGAGGCCAGGGCGGGGCTTCAACCGGAAACTGTCGCTGGGGCGGGTGTCCGGGCTCCCGGTTTGTGCTATAGTGGGCCGGGCCTCGGGCGAGCCGTGCCCGGCGCCGATCAAGACAGGATGGGGATGAGCTACGGGGGCGAGCGCGACGAACTGGTGACGCGGAGCAGGTGGCCCGGAGCTGCGACCTCATGCTGAGCGTGGGCTCCTCGCTGGTGGTCTATCCGGCGGCCGGCATCCCGGCGGTCGCCAAGGACATGGGCGCGCGCCTGCTGATCGTGAACCAGACAACCACCCCGCTGGATGGCGCCGCGGACCTGGTCCTCCGGGGGCGGGCCGGGGAGCTGCTCCCCCGCATGGTCGCCCGGGCCCGAGTCCTGTGCGGGGCCCCGGCGCGGGCGTGACATGGGCCGGAACGCTCGGCTGGCCGGGGTCATCGGCGCGGTGCTCCTGGCCAGCGCCGGCTGTGCGGCCAGCGGCCCAGAGGCGGCGGCCCGGCGGTTCCTGGATGCCTATTACATCCACGCGGACCTGGGGGAGGCCGTGATGCTGGCAGACGGCCTGGCCCTGGAGAAGATCAAGGAGCAGCAGGCGTTGACCAGGGGGGTCCCGGCAGACGCCCTGACCCGGAAGCGCCAGGTCTTCTACGAGCTGCGGCAGCGACGGGACCGGGGGGCAGAGCGGGTGCTCTTCATGTACGATCTGACGATTCAGGGGGGCGGGGCCAGTTTTCGGAAGCGCACCCTGATCACCGTGGCCCGGATGGGCGAGCGATGGCGGGTGACCAACTTCAGTGATACCGACGCCTGAGGGACTGACGGTGCGGGTGACGGTCCACCTGTTTGCATCGCTCCGGGAGCTGGCCGGCGCCCGGGAGCTGGGGCTGGAGCTTCCGGAGGGGGCGACCGTGGCTACAGCCTGGGAGCGGCTGGCGGCCGAGCACCCCAGGCTGCGGGAGCTGAGGGGCACCATCCTTCCCTCGGTGAACCTGGAGTTCGCCGAGCCGGGGCGGCCGCTCCGGGAGGGGGACGAGGTGGCCTTCCTCCCGCCCGTGAGTGGAGGGGCGGGGATGTTCGAGATCACCGAGAAGGAGCTGTACGCCGATCCGTTGATCGAGCGCATGCGGCGTGACACCCATGGGGCGGTGTGCGCCTTCGTGGGGGTCGTGCGCGAGACCTCGCCCCTGGGGATGAAGGTCACCTACCTCGAGTACGACGCCTACAAGGAGATGGCCGAACGGAAGATGCGGCAGATCGGCGACGAGATCCGGTCGCGCTGGAAGCTGGAGGAGGTGGCCATCGTCCACCGCGTGGGGCGACTGGCCATCGGGGAGACGAGCGTGGTCATCGTGGTGGCCTCCCCCCACCGCCGCGATGCCTTCGAGGCCTGCCACTACGCCATCGAGCGCCTGAAGCAGATCGTCCCCATCTGGAAGAAGGAGGTGGGGGAGCATGGCGAGGTGTGGCTCGAGGGGGAGGGGCAGGGTCGCGAGGAGCTGAGATGGCCGAGACGGAGGAGATGACCCTGCGTGAACGCACCCTGATCGAGCAGGCCCTCGGGGAGCTGGGCGGGGCGGTCGCCCAGGAGTTGAACCAGCCCCTGACGGTGCTGCTCGGGTACCTGGAGCTGCTCCAGGCCCGGCCCGAGCTCCGTGAGGACAGCCAGATCTACCGCACGCTCTACAGCCAGGGGCGCCGCATGGCCGACACGGTCCGCCGGCTCTCCCACCTGCTCCGCTACGAGACCGCGCCGTTCGACGGTCCACAGCGCGTGCTCGATCTGGTCCAGGCCTCGGCGGGAGCAGAGGAGGATCAGGGCGAGCCCTGGTGCCCAGTGGTCGCCCACCGGCGGGACGGGAGCCTCGTCAAGGGGAGCCTGCTCCGGCTGACGACCGGCGAGGGACGGGCGGCGATCCGGAGCGAGCAGGGGGAGGTCGAGGAGGTCGAGCTGAGCCAGCTCAAGGCCCTCTTCTTCGTGCGGAGCCTGCAGGGCAACCCCGGCCGGGAGGAGCAGAGGGCCTTCGGGGAGCGCCCGGTCGTGGGGATCAAGACGATCGTCGAGTTCGAGGACGGCGAGGAGATGTGGGGGTACACGCAGCGGTACCGTCTGGGGGAGGAGGTCGTCAGCCTGATCCCGGCCGATGTTGGCAGCAATAACCTCCAGGTCTTCTCCAGCGTCGCCTCGATCACGGGGATCCGGTTCCTCTACCAGTAAGGATCGTCGCCAGCAGGAGAGCGTCATGGTGGCCTGGACCCGGTGGGTAAGCCCCATGCTCCCCGTGCTCCTGGAGCTGGGGCGGGTGGTCGTCGGGCTGAAGGGGTCGGGGGCCTCGCCCGAGGTCGCCAGGGCCGCGGAGGAAGTCTATCGGTTGGTGGACGGACTGCGCAGCGCCCTCGAGCAGGCGGGGAAGGGCATGGAAGCCCTGCAGCAGGAGATGCAGCAGCTCCTGGCTGCCCAGCAGGCCCTGGAGCGTCGGATCCGGCGACTGGAGCGCTGGGGGGTGGGTCTGGCTGGACTGCTGGCGCTGCTGTTGCTGAGCCTCGTCCTGTCTCGATTTCCCTAGGAGTTTCAAGAGGCTAGTCTCCGTGTTTTAGCTTGCCGAAAACGGGCGGGTCGTTTACAAGAGAGGAGGATGGATCTGACGGTGAATGTGAGCGAGTTGCGCGAGCAGGTGGCCAGTTGCTGCCGATTCCTCTCCATCGCCGGGGTGATGGACGACTTCGGGCACCTGAGCGCCCGGCTCCCCGACGGCAAGCTGCTCGTGAGCCCCTTGGGCGTGACAGCCTCGGCGGTCAGACCTGCGGATATCCTGATCGTGGACCTGGACGGGCGGCGGCTCGAGGGGGAGGGGGTCGTTCCCGGTGAGGTCGTCATCCACACCCGGATCTACCGGGCCCGCACCGACCTGCAGAGCATCCTGCACTACCATCCGCACTACGTGAACCTGTGCGGGATCGCCGGGCTGAAGTACGAGCCCGTGTACCTCTACGGCGTGGTGTTCCGTGACGGGGTGGGGCTGTACGACGACCCCGAGCTGATCCGCCGTCCCGAGCAGGGGGACGCCGTGGCCGGGGCCATGGGCCGCTTCGCGGCGGTGATCCTGCGGGGGCACGGCGCGGTGGTCGCCGGGGAGAACGTCCAGGAGACGCTCTGCTACGCGCTCTTTCTGGAGGAGAACGCCAAGATGCTCTACCAGGCCTCGCTGGCGGGCAAGGCGCGGGCCTTCACGCAGGACGAGATCGACCGCTGCTACCAGAGCTTCTGGGCGACGAGGCTGGCGGTCAGGCGGGTCTGGTTGGGCCTGGAGTCCAGGGCGAAGAGGGCGGAGGGCTGATGCTTCGGTCAATCGAGTCGGTCCAGCAGGCATTCCGGGAGCGTCAGTACATCGCCGACCGCTCCCTGGCCACCATCATCTACCTGTCCGGCGCGCTGGGGAAGCCGCTGCTCCTGGAGGGCGAGGCCGGCGTCGGGAAGACCGAGGTGGCCAAGGTCATGGCCGCGGTCCTGGACACGGACCTCATCCGGCTGCAGTGCTACGAGGGGCTGGACGCCAACACGGCCCTCTATGAGTGGAACTACCCCAAGCAGATGCTGCACATCAAGATCGCGGAGGCGACCCAGGAGTCCAAGGCCGAGGTGGAGAAGAACATCTTCAGCGAGGAGTTTTTGATCCGCCGGCCGCTCCTGGAGGCGATCTACGGTGACTTCCCGCAGGCCCCGGTGCTCCTCATCGACGAGATCGACCGGTGCGACGAGGAGTTCGAGGCCTTCCTCCTGGAGGTGCTCTCGGACTTCCAGATCAGCATCCCGGAGATCGGGACGATCCAGGCCAAGCACCGCCCCTATGTCGTGCTGACCTCGAACCGGACCCGGGAGGTGCACGACGCCCTGAAGCGGCGCTGCCTCTACCACTGGATCGACTACCCCTCGTTCCAGAAGGAGCTGGAGATCGTCCAGGCCAAGGTCCCGCAGATCCGGGAGGAGCTGGCGCGGCAGCTCTGCGGGTTCATGGGGAAGATCCGGCAGATGGATTTCTTCAAGCGGCCGGGCGTGGCCGAGACCCTGGACTGGGCGCAGGCCATGCTGGCGCTGCACCGGGAGGCCCTGGACGAGACGACCCTGCGGGAGACGCTGGGGTGCATCTTCAAGTACAATGAGGACATCCGGAAGTTCACGTCGGAGGTCCTGGGCGGCAAGGCGGCGGTCCAGGAGCTGATCAAGGAGTGGGCCAACCCCAAGGCCTGAAAGGCTGACTGTGGCGCTCCAGGTTGACGACCAGCGGATCCTGCGGGAGATCCAGAGCTTCGAGCCCTACCGCGCGCAGGGGCTGCTGCCCAATATCGTGATCTTCTGCCGCATCCTCAAGCGGCTGAAGCTGGACGTCACGACCAGCCATGCCCTCGACGTGTTCAGGGGGCTCCGCCACATCGACATCGCCAACCGGGCGGACTTCTACGAGCTGCTGCGGGCCAACCTGGTGGGCCGGCACGAGGACTTCGAGCTGTTCGACCGGACCTTCCGCTACTTCTGGCGCCGCCCCGAAGAGCCGCTGGAGGACGAGGGGTGCGCCCCCTCCGGCGACCATCAGTGCGACGACCTCTCCCCCGAGGGGGTCCCGCAGGAGCCCCAGATGGAGGAGATCCTCGACCAGGAGGAGGCGGAGGGCGAGGGGGAGGCCGAGGAGGAAGAGTGGGTCAAGGCCTTCAGCCCGGACGAGGTGCTGGCCGGCAAGGACTTCAGCCATCTGGACGCGAGCGAGGTCCAGGCCCTGCGCCGGATCATCGCGGAGATCGCCAAGAAGATCGCCACGAAGATCTCCCGGCGCTGGGAGGGCGCGGTCCACGGCAAGCAGGTCGACATGCGGCGGACCATGCGCCGGAACATCAAGTACGGGGGGGACATCCTCGAGCTGGCCCGGCGGCGGCGGAAGATCCGGAAGAACAAGATCGTCATGCTCTGTGACGTCTCCGGCTCGATGGACTGCTACACGACGTTCCTCATCCAGTTCATCTACGGGCTCCAGAACGAGCTGAAGGACGTGGAGACCTTCGTCTTCTCCACCCGGCTCACACGGATCACGCCGCTCCTCAAGCGGCGGCAGCTCGACGAGGCCCTGAAGCAGATCTCCGAGATGGTGGTCCATTGGTCCGGGGGGACGCGGATTGGCGAGTCGCTCCGGAACTTCAACGAGAGCCATGCCCCGGCCCTGGTCTCGTCCCGCTCCATCATCCTGCTCATCAGCGACGGCTGGGACCGGGGCGACATCGGGATGCTCGAGCGCGAGATGACGAACCTGAAGCGCCGGGCGTACAAGGTGATCTGGCTGAACCCGCTCCTCGGCAGCCCCAACTACGAGCCGCTCTGCAAGGGGATGCAGGCGGCCCTCCCCCACATCGACTTCTTCATGCCCGTGCACAACCTCCGGAGCCTGGCCGCCCTGGGCAAGACCATCACCGCCCTCACCTAGCTACAGCCCCAGGTCCTGGGGCTGCTCCACCCAGCACGCCGAGGTCGAGACGAGTTGCCTGAGGGCCGGCCTTGTGGTATCGTCATTGTAGATACCATGATGGAGGTGTCGCATGCGTGTGGCCGTCCGCAAGTGGGGTAACAGCCTTGCCCTCCGCATCCCGAAGTCGCTGGCGTCAGATTCGGAGATCGAGCAAGGTTCCCTTGTGGAGGTGTCGGTCGTGAGGGGCAAGCTGGTCGTGACACCTGTCAGGGTGCCGAAGTACTCCTTGAAGCAACTGTTGTCTGGTGTCAGGAAGCGCCACTTGCACGGGGAGGTCGACACGGGGGCTCCCGTCGGGCGCGAGTCATGGTGAGGCGTGGCGGCTTTGGACCTGGGCGGGGGGATGCGATTTGGATCAGCTTGAACCCTCAGGCGGGCCATGAGCAAGCCGGCCGGCGGCCTGCCCTGGTGATCTCTCCCGTGGCGTACAATCGGAAGGTGGGGCTGGCACTGCTCTGTCCCATCACGAATCAAGTGAAGGGGTATCCCTTCGAGGTTGTGATCCCGTCGGGTCTGAAGGTAACGGGCGCCATTCTTTCGGACCAGGTGAAATGCCTGGACTGGCGCGCTCGGGACGCGAGCCTGATCTGCAGGCTTCCTGCCGTGCTCGTCGGCGAGGTGCTGGGCAAGTTGAACACACTCTTGCAGGCGGCATCGCCATGACCTTTCTGCCATCGGTGATACGCGCTGAGTACCGTGGCGGCTACCGTATCCACCTGACTTTTAACGACAACTCCGAAAAGACGATTGATTTCCGTCAGTGGCTGGATGGTCCCGTCTTCGAGCCCCTGAAGGACCCGGACTACTTTCGAAGATTCTTCCTCGACGGTGGCACCGTCGTGTGGCCGAACGGTGCCGACATCGCTCCGGAGACTCTCTACGAACAGGACGGGTCGGGGGAGGCGCCCTAACATCGCGTATATGGACTCCTCCCGGCTGCACAGCGCGTGAGTCACGAGCACGGTCCCAGTCGAACGGCATCGCCTTGGCTGCCTCTTGCGCGTGTCCGTGCGCCGGCCGCTCAGCGCCAGGGCGTGAGGCGGTGCGATGAGGCTGAGGTTCTGGAAGGAGAAGGTGCTCCGGTGTTCTTTCTGCAACAAGTCGCACCGTGACGTCCGCAAGCTAATCGCCGGGCCGAAAGTCTATATTTGCGATGGGCGCGTGGAGCTGTGCAATACCATCATTGCCAAAGACAAGGCATCAGAGAACGTTGTGGCATCTTCGCCTCCGGTGCAGGAGGCCATTCGGCCGCCGGAGCGATCCCCGTGAAAGCCACGGTACCGTTTAACATGGCTCTGCAGCGGGTTTGGCGCCTGGGATCGCCGACCGGAGCTGATGCGGGGCGTCTAGAAGGCTGCGACATCGCGCAGCGTTTGGCGTACGATACATTTTTGTCCGCTTGTAGTTAGGGATACCACGACGGCTGGTCGTAGAATCCCGATTCGGCTTAGAGGAGGACGGCAGATGAAGCCCAGCGCGCCGCTGATTCAAAGCGACCCCGAGATCCTTGGGGGCACGCCGGTATTCACAGGGACGCGCGTGCCGGTGCAGACACTCTTCGACTACCTCGAAGCAGGCGACAGCCTCGACAAGTTCCTCGATGAATTCCCATCGGTAAGCCGAGAACAGGCCATCGCCGTGCTCGAGCTTGCGCGTGAGGGTGTGGTGGGCGGTGCGCGTTCTACTCGATGAGTGCCTTCCCCGCGGCCCGGCGCCCGAGCTGACAGGTCACGAGGTTCACAGTGTCAC
Source organism: Deltaproteobacteria bacterium (assembly GCA_016183025.1). GTDB lineage: Bacteria > Desulfobacterota > JACPFL01 > JACPFL01 > JACPFL01 > JACPFL01. The sequence continues at coordinate 35,582 of JACPFL010000262.1, forward strand.
GCAGGTCGGTTGGTCCGGGGTCAAGAACAGTGAACTCCTCCGGCTTGCCGCGATGACGTACGAGGCCCTCATCACCATCGATCAGCGGTTCGCGGAGGGACACCAAGTCCCTCCTTCGATCAGGCTCATTACGCTGGTGGCACGCACCAATCGGATTGAATCGCTGCGGCCATTGGTGCCGGCCATCTTGCAGGCTTTGGCGTCGGCTCGAGGCGGCGAGTGTGTACGCGTGGGTGCCTAACACGCCCATGAAGCCGGCGGCGGGCGCCAGGGCCGTGGTCGATACCCGTGCCCAACCTGCGGAGCCTGGCCGCCCTGGGCAAGACCATCACCGCCCTCGTGTCGCTACAGCCCCAGGTCCTGGGGCTGCTCCACCAGCACGCCGAGGTCGTTCAGGATCTGCCAGACGGCCGAGAGGGCCTGTCGGGTGTTGGCGGCCACGCAAGGGACCTCCGCCCCCAGCGCCAGCAGCGCGGTGAGCCCGTCGTAGACCTCCTGGGCCTGCGCCTCGATCCGGGCGTAGGTCGCGGCATCCGGGGACCTCCAGCTTGACGGCGCGCTCATCTCATCCTCCTGTTCGTGGCAGGCCTGCCCAGGGGGGCCTACGGCTCGGCCCCTGGCTGGTGGCGCAGGTCCAGCAGGCGCCGGGACTTCAGCTCGAACCGAGGCACCGTCCCCTTGGGCACCGCCCGGACGTTCATCCGGAGCCCCTCGTGGGCCTCGGCCAGCTCCCGGGCGATGGCCTCCTGGATGGGCACGGCGAGTCCCTCGGCCCCCTGCCGCAGCTCCAGCTTCACGGTCACCTCATCCTGCACCCCCACCCGGTGCAGCACGATCTGGAACTCGTCCACCTCGTCGTGCTGGCGCACAATCCCTTCAACGGCAGAGGGATAGACATTCACCCCTCGAATGATCTTCATGTCGTCCGTCCGGCCCAGCACCCCGCCCCGGTACAGGTCCAGGGTCCGGCCGCAGGAGCAGGTCTTGGCCTCGAGGCGCTCCACGAGGTCGCCGGTGCGAAAGCGGATGATCGGCAGCAGCCCCCGGCCGAAGGAGGTCGTGACCCGCTCCCCCCGCTCCCCATACCCCAGGGGCTCCGCAGTCTCGGGGTGGAGCACCTCGTCGAGGAAGTGGTCCTCGAGGATGTGCAGCCCCCCCGGTCTCCGGTCGCATTCGAACCCGAAGATCCCGCTGTGCTCGGTCATCCCGGCGACGTCGCCGACGCGGGCCCTCCAGGCCTCCTCCAGGGCCCGTTTCGTGGCGGGGATATTCCCCCCCGGCTCCCCTGAGACGATCACCTTGCGCACCTGTGACTGCTGGCGGAGATCCACCCCCTCGGCCGCCGCCGTCTGGGCGAGCCGAAGGGCGTAGGTCGGGGTGCAGATCAGCGTCGTGGCCCCCAGGTCGAGCATCTGGCGGATCCGGCCCTCGCTGGTCTGTCCCCCGCCGGCGATGCTCAGGGCGCCGATCCGCTCGACCGCGTACTGGACCAGCCACAGGCCGATGAAGGAGCCGTAGGCGAAAGCCACGTAGACCACGTCATCCGCCCGGACCCCGAAGCCGTAGATCCCCTGGGCCATGGTCTCCGTGCCCCACCCCCAGTCCTTGACGGTCTCCACGACCCGGAGTGGAGTCCGGCCGCTCGTGCCGGACGTCTGATGGTACTTGATGCCGAGGGCGGGAGCCCCGGTGAAGAGTGACCCGAACGGCGGGGCCTCTGCCTGACTCTGGAGCAGATCGGCCTTGGTCGTGAACGGGAGGCGGCGCACGTCCTCGAGGCGCCGGATCTGCTCCGGGTGCACGCCCGCCGCGTCGAACTTCCGCCGGTAAAACGGGCTCCGCTCGTAGGCAAAGCGCACCATGGCCTGGAGCTTCCGGAGCTGCAGGGCCTCCCGCTCCGGGCGGGACATCAGCTCGGTCTTGGGGTTCCAGTACGGGCAAGGGGGTTGTGGGCTCATCGTTCCGCGGCTCTCCTCCAGCAAAGTTGCTACGTTTTACCAGAGCCCCTTGCGGGCTGTAAAGGTCGCGCCCCGGCAGTGTTGGCGCTCGCGCCCGGGCGCCACAAGGGCCGAGGGCCTGGGTCATGGGGCGGGAGGGCTTTTCCCAAGCGGCCCGGGGACGAGGTGGCGCCGGAAGAACGCGCGGACTCGCTGGGTGAAGTCGGGGGGGAGGTCGCCGTGGAAGAGCCGTTCAGGGAAGTAGAAGGCCGCGTGGGGGTTCTGCCCCAGGGCCTGCTGGTAGATCCTCGCATGGCGGATGGGGATCTGGTCGTCCTGCTGCCCGTGGACGATGAGCACCGGGATGCGGAGGCGCCCGGCGGCCCGATGCGGGGCGAGGGTGTCGGCGTCCAGGCCGAGCAGCCACCGCGTCCAGAGCTTCATCAGGGCCACGAGCGGCGTGGCCAGGACCCAGAGATGCCGGTAGGACTCCTGGCCGAGCAGGGTGAGGTCGGCGTAGGGGGCGTAGGCCACGATGGCCCTGATGCGGGGGTCCTGGGCCGCGGCGAGGATCCCGACGACCCCGCCGAGCGAGAACCCGAAGACCCCGATCGGGCCGTAGCCACGGGCGGCCAGGAGGTCGAGCGCGGCCCGGACATCCAGCCGCTCCTTGGCCCCGAGGGTCGTGTACCGGCCCGCGCTCTGCCCGAAGTACCGGAGGTCCAACAGGAGGAGGTCGAACTCATCGGCCAGGGTCCGCGCGATGGGGAGCAGGTCCCCCTTGTCAGCCGGGTATCCGTGAAGGAGCAGGATGGCCGGGGCCAGGCGCTCTGTGGGCCCACCTCGTGAGATCAGCCAGGCGGCCAGGGAGGTCCCGTCCGCTGCGGTCAGGGTGAGGGGTTCATAGGGGAGCGCGAACTGGGCCGGGGTCGCCGTGCTCCGGATCCGGGGGGGTCTGACCACGAGGAACAGGCTCAGCAGGCTCACCAGGATGAACCCGGCCGCGAAGATCCCGAGGTAGAGGGCGACCTTCACCAGCATTGCGCCGTGTATAACGCGAACCGTCTCTGCGCGCAACCCTCGTGCAACCCTGCTTGACACTGGATTTCGCGCAGCGACATAATGCGCCACCACCGGACCGGCAGGGCTGGCCCGGGCCGGGCTCCGCGGGTCTGCGCAGGAGGGGGAGATGAGCACGTTGCCGCTGCTGCCCACCACCGTGGTGGGCAGCCACTGCAAGCCGGGCTGGTGGCACCTGGTGCAGGAGGAGGCCTGCAAGGGGAACCTCGGCCCGACCGACCTGCAGGAGGCTCTGGACACCGCCGTGGACATCGCCATCCTGGACCAGGAGCGAGCCGGGATCGACATCATCTCCGACGGGGAGATGCGCCGCGGGCTGCACTTCTACCGGACCTACTATGCCCGGCTCCAGGGCGTGCAGACCGCGCCCCCCCAGCGGCGGCTGGGCGAGCCGGGGTACGACACCCGGGAGAGCTACGAGGTGGTGGGGCGGATCGCAGCGCCCGAGGGGATGGGGATCGTCCGGGAGTTCGAGTACCTGAAGGCCCACACCCGCAGGCCCACCAAGGTGACCTGCGCGGGGCCGCAGACCTTCACCTGGGGGGTGACGCTCCGCGACGGCTATCGGGATGACCGGGAGCTCCTCTATGACTTCGCCCGGATCATCAACGCGGAGCTCCGGGCCCTGGCCGCGGCTGGCGCCACCTTCATCCAGGTGGACGAGCCCGCCTTCACGCGATGGGCCGCGGACGGGAAGACCTTCGCGGAGATTTACAACGCCACGGTGGAGGGGGTGCAGGCCAAGCTGGCCCTGCACATCTGCTTCGGGAACCATCACGGGCGGCCGACGGCCAAGCGGACGTACCGGCCACTCTTCCCGGGCGTCCTGGCGGCCCGGGCAGACCAGTTCGTGCTGGAGTTCGCCAACCGGGAGCTGGCGGAGATCGCGCTCTGGAAGGAGTTCGGCGACGGGCGGGAGCTGGGGGCCGGCCTCCTGGACCAGAAGTCGTACTACATCGAGACGCCGGAGGACATCGCGGAGCGGATCCGGGTCGCGCTCTGGTATGTCCCCCGGGACAAGCTCTACATCAACCCGGACTGCGGGCTGCACCCCACGCCGCGCTGGGTGGGGCTGCAGAAGCTCCGCAATATGGTGGAGGGCGCCCGGATCGTCCGGCGCGAGCTGGGAGCGGAGTGAGGGGCCGGAGGAGGAGCAGGGGATGAGCACGCCGATGGGGATCGGCCACGTGGTCCTGAACGTCACGGATCTGGACCGGGCCGTGACGTTCTACACCGAGGTCCTGGGGATGAAGGTCTCCGGACGATACGAAGGCTCGCTGGTCTTCCTGCACTTCGGCCAGTACCGGGAGGGGACCGAATACTTCTTCCACGACCTCGCCCTGTACAAGGTCCCGAACCCGGCCGCCGGCGACCGGCGGAAGACCGCCGGGTTGAACCACATCGCCCTCCGGCTTCCCACGCCGGCGGACGTGGACACGGCCACGGAGCATCTGAAGGCCCGCGGCGTGAAGATCCTGAAGGGCCCGGGGACGCACAAGGAGGACCAGTACCACTACGTCTACTTCGAAGACCCCGAGGGGAACGTCCTGGAGTTCATGAGCCCGGAGGTGGACGATCGGCCGTACCGCGTGGACGGCGGGGGTCAGGCGGCCATGCCGCAGGCGGCGGCCGCCCCCGCGAAGGAGCGGCCCTCCTCCTTTGTCCCGCCCGAGGGGCTCAGGCCAGGACTGAGCTACGAGCAGTCGATCGTGACGACGCAGGAGCATGCCATCACCCACCTCGGCGGGGGGACGGTGGCGCTCTTGTCCACGCCCGCCATGA
>JACPFL010000265.1 GCA_016183025.1 Deltaproteobacteria bacterium
GGAGGACTGCGGCTGAGGCCCTGGGGGCGCTCAAAGATCCGCGGGCGGTGGAGCCTTTGCTGAAACGACTAGAAGATGCGGATGTGAGTGTCCAACGGGCGGTAATTCAGGCTCTCGGAGTTCTCGGGGATGCTCGGGCGCTGAAGCCTTTGGTGAAACGGCTGGCGGATTCCAAGGCCCCCGTCTCAGGAATGGCGGTCTGGGCCCTGGGGGCGCTGAAAGATCCCCAGGCCGTGGAGCTCTTGCTCAAACATTTGGAGGATGTTGACCCGATGGTCAGAGAGGTGGCGGCCAGGGCTCTGGGGGCGTTCAAGGATCCACGGGTGCTGGAGCCTTTGCTGAAATGTCTGGAGGATGAGGGGCAGAACGTACGCCGAGCGGCGGCCGAAGCCCTGGGAACGCTCAAGCATCCCCAAGCTCTGGAGCTGCTAGCGGCCGTCGCCCTAAGGAAAAGGCCGGCAAAGAGACTGGCGGCGGTGAATAAGCACGTGTTGCGGAGAAAGCCGCATCGCCGCATCGCAGAAGCACGGGATGCGCTGTTTCGCCTCATGTACCCCGGAGCCATTTGACAGGAATGCCGCAGGCAGTGGCGGTTATCTATCGCCTCAGCGCTCGTTCGATAGGCTCAGCGTACCCGTGACCCGCAGGATCCGGCTGACCATCGGCCAGACTGCCTTCGACGCGGAGCTCTACGACACCCGCACGGCCGAGGCCATCTGGCAGGCGCTCCCCATCGACGGGCAGGGGGCCCGCTGGGGCCAGGAGCTCTACTTCGCGATCCCGTTCGACCTGCCTGCGGAGGACGCGCGGGAAGACGTCGCGCGCGGCGAGCTGGGCTACTGGCCCCCGGGCAAAGCCTTCTGCATCTTCTGGGGCCCCACCCCGGCCAGCACCGGGCCCGATCCGCGGGCCGCCAGCCCGGTCAACGTCTTCGGGAAGGTCCTGGGTGATCCGGCGGCCCTCGGTCGCGCCAGAGGGACCCGGGTCCGCGTCGAGCGCCTCCCCTGACCCGCCCCGCACCGCTGACCCCGACACGGGCCGCAGCCCCTCTGATTGACACCGCTCCGGCCAGCCGATAGAGTGGGCCACCGATTGAGGTAGCGCCGCAACCGAAGGAGACCGACGATGCGACCGAAGATCTTGATCTCGCGGCGGCTCCCCCAGGCCGCCGTGGACCGGGTGGCCCGCGACTGCGATGTTGACCACAACGAGGCGAACATCCCCCTGAAGGCCGAGGAGCTGAAGCAACGGCTGCAGGGGAAGCAGGGGCTGATCTGCCTGCTGACGGACAAGATCACCGACGAGCTGCTCGACGGCCTCACGGAGCTGAAGGTCGTGGCCAACGTGGCGGTCGGCTACGACAACATCGACGTGCCGGCGGCGACCCGGCGAGGGATCATGGTGACCAACACCCCCGAGGTCCTGACCGAGACCACCGCGGACTTCACCTGGGCCCTGCTCATGGCCGTGGCCCGCCGTGTGGTCGAGGGCGACGCCTATGCGCGCTCCGGGGAGTGGAAGGAGTGGATGCTCCTGGAGTTCCTCGGCTCCGACGTCTACGGCAAGACCCTGGGGATCATGGGGCTCGGCCGGATCGGCCGGGCCGTGGCGCGCCGTGCCGCCGGGTTCAACATGCGGATGCTCTACCACGACGCCTTCCGCCCCGCCCCGGCCGTGGAGCGGGAGCTGAAGGTCGAGTACCGCGACAAGGAGAGCGTGCTCCGCGAGGCGGATTTCGTGACGCTGCACACGCCGCTCATCCCCGAGACCCGGCACTACATCAGCACGAAGGAGCTGCGCCTGATGAAGCGGACGGCCTTCCTCATCAACGCCTCCCGGGGGCCGGTCCTGGACGAGGAGGCCCTGGCGCAGGCGCTGAAGGAGGGCGTGATCGCCGGGGCGGCCCTGGACGTCTTCGAGCAGGAGCCGAAGATTCACCCCGGCCTGATCGGGATGAGGAACGTCGTCCTGGCCCCGCACCTGGCCTCCGCTTCCATCGAGACACGCACCGCCATGTCGATGCTGGCTGCGGACAACGCGGTGGCCGCGGTCCTGGGCCAGCGCCCGCCCACCCTGGTCAACCCTGAGGTCTGGAAGGGGTAGTGCCCGGCAAGATCCACATCCTGCCCGAGGGGCTCGTCACCAAGATCGCGGCGGGCGAGGTGGTGGAGCGGCCGGCCTCCGTGGTCAAGGAGCTGGTGGAGAACGCCCTGGACGCCGGGGCCACCGTGATCACCGTGGACGCCCGGGCCGGGGGGAAGGCCGCGATCACGGTCGCCGATGACGGGGAGGGGATGGTCCGGGAGGACGCGCTCCTGGCCCTGCACCGGCACGCTACGAGCAAGCTCGCCCGGGAGGACGATCTCTACGCGGTCAAGACCCTGGGGTTCCGGGGCGAGGCCCTGCCAGCCATCGGCGCGGTCTCCAAGCTCCGGTTGCTGACCAAGGTCCGCGGGGCCGCCCTCGGCACAGAGGTCGTGATGGAGGGCGGACGGATCGTCCGTGTGACGGATGCGGGCTGTCCGGACGGAACCCAGGTCGAGGTGCAGGGGCTCTTCTTCAACACCCCGGCGCGGCTGAAGTTCCTGCGCGGGGCCGAGGTGGAGGTCAGCCACATCCTGGAGGTCGTTCAGCGCGCGAGCCTGGCACGGCCCGAGGTCGCCTTCCGCCTCCGACACAACGGGCGCGACGTCCTCCAGACCGCCCCGGGCGATCGCGAGGAACGCGTGGCCGCGGTCCTGGGCAAGGAGGTGGGGGAGCGGCTGCTCCCGGTGGCGTACAACGAGCGCGACTTCCAGATCCAGGGGTTCATCTCTCACCCGGACCTGACGCGGCCTACGGCCCAGGGGATCAGCCTGTACGTCAACCGGCGGCCGGTGCGTGACCGCCTGCTCCACCGGGCCCTGCTGCAGGCCTACGGGACCATGCTCGACCGCGGCCGCTTCCCGGTGGCCGTCCTCGAGCTGACCCTCCCGCCCGCTCAGGTGGATGTGAACGTCCACCCGACGAAGGCCGAGGTCAAGTTCCGGGAGCAGGGACGGCTGTACGGGGCCGTCCATGCGGCGCTCGGCCTGGCCCTGAAAGCGCTGACGCCGCCTGGCGCGGGCCCGGGAGGGGTCGGCGCTGAGGAGCTGGGCTTCTTCGCTGGGCTCACGCCCATCGGCCAGGCCGCTGGGACCTACCTGGTCTGCGAGACCCCCGGGGCCCTGGTGCTCGTGGATCAGCACGTGGCCCAGGAGCGCGTGCTGTTCGAGGAGCTGAGGGCCCGGCTGGGCACCGCAGCCCTGCCGTCCCAGCAGCTCCTGGTGCCGGTGACGTTGGATCTCGCGCCCGCTGATGGCCTGCTCCTGGAACGGCACAGCAGCCTGCTGGATCAGGCGGGGGTCCGGGTGGAGCCGCTGGGCGGCGGCACCTACGCGGTCAAAGCGCTCCCCGCGATGCTTCGGGAGGCGGCAGCCCTGGCATTCCTCCAGGATCTGCTGGACCAGCTCCGGCAAGGGACGATGGTGGGCGCCGCGGGGGCCGAGCTCGCCGGGATCCTGGCCGGCAGTCCTCTGGAGCGGGCCCTCGCCACGATCGCCTGCCACAGCGCGGTCCGCGCCCATGAGCACCTGGAGCCGGAGGCGGTCCGCGCCCTGCTCAAGGCCCTCGACCGGACCCCCCACCGTTCCCACTGCCCCCACGGGCGCCCCATCTTTCGGGAGATCCCCTTCAGCGAGATTGATAAAATGTTCAAGCGCGCCTGAAGGGCGATCGGCGGGCGGCGGGCGAGACGTGTCGCCCGGGGCCCGTCGCCGGCTGGTCGGTGGTCGCCTCATGGGCCCATCGTCTGCTGGCCCGTCGCCGGCTGTCTGGGTGGGAAGAGCCGGGAGCGAGGAAGAACGTTGAGCGAGCAGGGGGTGCCGAGGGTCGTGGTGGTGCTCGGGCCGACGGCCACCGGGAAAGGGGCCCTGGCCCGGCAGCTCGCCCGCGCCTTCGGCGGGGAGATCATCAGCGCGGACTCGATGAAGGTCTACCGCGGCCTGGACATCGGCACGGCGAAGCCGACCGCGGCGGAGCGGCAGGCCGTCCCCCACCACCTCCTTGACATCTGTGAACTGACCGAGACCTTCAGCGCCGGGGCGTTCCGGGAGGCGGCCAGCCGCCTGGTCCGGGAGCTGTGGGCGGCCGGGAAGCTCCCGATCGTCGTCGGGGGCACGGGGCTGTACATCAAGGCCTTGACCCGCGGGCTGGTGGCCGCGCCCTCGCGGGACCCGGGGGTCCGGGCGGCCCTGGATCACGAGATCGCGGCCCGCGGGCCGGCCCAGCTCCACGCCCGGCTGGCCCGGGTGGATCCGGAGAGCGCGGCCCGGCTCCATCCGGCCGACGCGGTCCGGATCGTCCGGGCCCTGGAAGTCCACGCGCTCAC
>JACPFL010000270.1:0-414 GCA_016183025.1 Deltaproteobacteria bacterium
AACATCTCCTTCCTGCACGTGCTCAAGGCCCAGGCCAAGGGGCAGCCGCTGATCGCCCTGGGCACGGTCCAGGCGCAGGCGGCCCCCCGCGTGGTGATGAGCAATGCCTTCCAGCGGGAGAAGGGGCTGAAGCCGGAGATGCCGTTCGCCGAGCGGGTGCGGGCCCTGAAGGGGGCCCGGATCGGGACCTCGTCGCCGGGGAGCTACCTGAACCTGAGCGTGCGCTTCATCCTGGAGGATCACGGGATCCACCCGGACCGCGACGCGACCATCGTGCCGTTCGGCGGGAGCCGGGAGATGATGGCCGCGCTGGAGAGGGGGCGGGTGGACGCGATGGCCCAGGGCTCACCCGTCCCCGAGATGATCGAGGCCCGCGGGATCGGGCGGGTGCTCTTCCATTTCAACGAGAGCCCG
>JACPFL010000270.1:452-6778 GCA_016183025.1 Deltaproteobacteria bacterium
GCCCGTTCGGCCGGGAGACCTACGGCTCCTCGCTCGTCACGACGAAGGGCGTGACCAGGGCCCAGCCCGAGCTGGTGGTCCGCTTCATGCGGGCCATGGTGGGGACCTTCCGCTATGTCCACGACGACTTCGAGGGGACCATGCGGATCATGGCCAAGCTCTTCCCGGGGTTCCCGCCCGCAGTGCTGCGTGCGTCCCTGACCAACATCCTGCAGGTCATCCCCCGGGACCCCGCCATCCCGGAGAGCGGGCTGAAGAGCAACATGGAGTTCCTGATCCGTGAGGGCGCGATCAAGACCCCGCTCCCCTACGGCGAGGTCTACACCGAGGAGTTCCTCCGGAAGGCCCGGTAGCGCACGCGCATGCCTGCCGGGCCCCTCATTCGCTTCGACCGTCTCAGCAAGACCTTCCAGCGCGAGGGGACGGAGGTCCCGGCCCTGCGGGAGGTCAGCCTGGACGTCCAGGAGGGAGAGATCCTCGTGCTGGTCGGGCCGAGCGGGTGCGGGAAGTCCACCCTGCTCAACCTCACGGCGGGGTTCCTGGCCTCCTCGGCCGGCGCGGTCTTCTACCGGGGCGAGCCAATCCAGGGGATCAACACCCGGGTTGGGTACATGACCCAGGAGGACAACCTCCTGCCCTGGCGGCGGGTGGCCGGGAACATCCAGCTCCCCCTGGAGATCCAGGCCGCGGCGGACCAGGCGCGCCGGGTGGCGGACTACATCAAGCTCGTCAACCTCGAGGGGTTCGAGCAGCACTACCCCAAGGAGCTCTCCGGGGGGATGCGCAAGCGCGTCGCCCTGGCCCGGGCGCTCATCAGTGACCCGGAGACCCTGCTGATGGACGAGCCCTTCGGCTCGCTCGACGCGCAGCTCAAGCTGGTCATGCAGAATGAACTTCTCAAGGTATTGGATCTAAGTATTCGTAAAACTTTGGTATTTGTAACTCATGACCTGGGTGAGGCCGTGGCGCTGGGGGACCGGGTGGTGGTCTTTACTGGCCGCCCGGGCCGGATCAAGGCCATCGAGAAGGTCCCGCTCCCCCGGCCCCGAGATGTGTTCAAGGTCCGCTTCTCCCGGGAGTATGAGGAGGTCTACAACCGACTCTGGCGGGCGCTGGAGGAGGAGGTCTACAAGGGGGAGGCGCTGTGAAGGTGCTGGCCCGTCCGCGCGAGTTGGATGAGCCCGTGGCCGAGGTTCGGGGGCAGGTGGCAGAGGCGCGGCCCTCGGGGATCTCCCTGCTCAGCCAGCGGACCCTGCTGGGGCTGGCCCTGCTCCTCGCCTGGGAAGGCTCGGGCCGCTTCCTCGTTGACCCCTTCTGGACCAGCAGCCCCACGCGCATCCTGGGCAAGCTGGCCGAGTGGACGGCCAACGGGTCGCTCTTCTTCCACCTCTTCATCACCGTCCGGGAGATGCTCCTCGGGTTCGTGGTCGGCGCGGTGGCCGGAGTGTGCGCGGGCTTCCTCCTCGGACGCAACGAGCGGCTCGCGCTGCTCGTCGAGCCGTACCTCATGGCCCTGTTCGCCCTGCCCAAGGTGGCCCTGGCCCCGCTGCTGATCCTGTGGCTGGGGATCGGGATCGAGTCCAAGATCGCCCTGGTGGCCATCATCGTGTTCTTCCTCCTTTTCTACAACACGCTGGCCGGAGTGCGGGACGTGAACCCCAACCTGGTGAACATCGTCCGCCTGATGGGCGCCAGCGAGCGGCAGATCATCGCCAAGATCGTCATCCCCTCGGCCGGGGCCTGGATCCTGACCGGGGTGCGGATCTCGATCCCCTACTCGCTGATCGGCGCGGTCATCGGGGAGATCATCGCGTCCAACAAGGGCCTGGGGTACCTGACGGAGTTCTACGCGGGGATGTTCGACACGGACGGCGTCTACGCCGCCCTGGTCCTGCTCATGCTGCTGGCCGTGGTCCTGAACGTCATCTGCGGGCGCGTCGAGCAGCGCGCCCTGCGCTGGCGGTGAGTCGAAGGAGGGCGCCATGGTTCTGCCGAGCGCGGTCCTGGTCCGGGAGGTGGGGCCCCGTGACGGGCTGCAGAGCCTGCCGGAGTACATCCCGGCCCCGCAGAAGGTCGCCCTGATCAACGCACTGGCGGAGACGGGCCTCCGGTACATCGAGGCGGTCTCCTTCGTCCACCCGAAGCGGGTGCCGCAGATGCGGGACGCCGAGGAGGTGATGGCCGGGGTGCAAAAGCGGCCAGGGGTGCGCTATGGGGCGTTCGTCCCGAACCTGACCGGGCTCGAGCGGGCCATCAAGGCGGGGGTGGACGAGGCCGGGGTGGGGCTCGGGGCGAGCGACACGTTCAACGTGAAGAACGTCAACCGGACCGCGGCCGAGCGCTTCGCCGAGCTTCAGCCGTTCATCGCCCGGGCGCGGGAGGTCGGCGTGGCGGTGGACGTCGGGACCGTGGCCATGGCCTTCGTCTGCCCCTTCGAGGGCGCGATCCCACCCGCGCGGGTCCTCGAACAGGCCCGCCGCCTCGCGAGCCTGGGGATCGGGACCATCAGCCTGGCGGACACCGTGGGCGCGGCCACGCCCCGCCAGGTCTACGAGGCCTTCACGCTGCTCCGCCGGGAGCTGCCAGACGTCCGGCTGGGCGCGCACCTGCACGACACCCGCGGGACCGGGCTCGCCAACGCGCTGGCGGCCCTGGAGGCCGGGGTCACGGTCTTCGACAGCTCCATCGGCGGGCTGGGCGGCTGCCCCTTCGCGCCGGGCGCCTCGGGAAACATCTCCACCGAGGACCTGGTCTACATGCTGGAGGGGATGGGGATCGAGACAGGCGTGGACCTGGACCGGCTCCGGGGGTGCGGGAGGCTGGCCAGCGAGATCCTGGGGCGGGAGCTCCCGAGCCACGTGCTCAAGGCCGGCCGCCTGCAGCAGGTCCAGGCGATGCCGGCCGCCGCCCTCTAGCAGGGCCCTGCCAGCACCCACGGCGGGGTCGGATCGCATGAACATTGACGTCCACAGCCACATTCTCCCGCAGAGCTACCTCGAGCGGGCCGCGGCCTCCCCCGAGTTCGGGGCGAGCGTCGGGCGGCGCGAGGACGGGATGCTCCTGCTCACGCTGGGCGGGGTGGACCGGCCCGTGCCCCCGGGTTTCTATGACGTGCAGGTGCGGCGCCGGGAGGTGCCGGCCAAGGGGATTGATCTCCAGGTCGTCTCGCCGGCCCCGCAGCTCTTCTACTACAATATGGACCCCAAGGTCGGCGCGGAAGTCGCCCGGCTCGCCAACGAGGCGGTGGCCGAGATGGTCCGGGCCGACCCGTCGCGCTTCCTCGGGTTCGGCACGGTGCCGCTCCAGAGCGTGGACCTCGCGCTGGCAGAGCTGGAGCGCTTCGAGCCGCTGGGGCTGCGGGGGGTTGAGGTCGGGACCAACGTCGGTGGACGCTTCCTGAGCGACCCGGCCTTCCGCCCGATCTTCGAGGCGATCGAAGCCCGGGGGCTCCCGGTCTTCGTCCACCCCTGGGACCCGGCGGGGCAGGAGCGGTTGAGCTGCTTCTCCCTGCTCTCCGTGGCCGGGTTCCTGATCGAGACGACCCTGACGCTCGCCCACCTGATTTTCAGCGGGTTCCTGGATGCCCTCCCCCGTCTGCGCCTGTGCTTTGCGCACGCGGGGGGGTTCTTCCCCTACCTGGTGGGGCGCGTGGAGCGCGAGGCCGGCATCGACCCGGCGATGGGCCGGGCCCTGCAGCGTCCGGTGCTGGAGTATCTGCGCCGGTGCTACTTCGATACCATCGTGCTGCATCCCCGGCCGCTGGAGTGCGTGATCGCGCTCGTGGGCGTCGACCGGCTGGTGCTCGGGTCAGATTACCCCTTCGATCTGGGGGACCCTGACCCGCTCGCATCGGTGGCCGCGCTGGAGATCCCGGAGGCCGACAAGGTCAAGATTCGCGGGGAGAACGCCCGGCGTTTCCTGGGGCTCTGAGGGCCCGGGGTCAGGCGTGAAAGGGGGTCGCACGGTCATGGCGGGCAAGATCGTCGTCCACGAGGAAGGGGCGGTAGCCACGGTGCTCTTCAACCGCCCCGAGAAGAAGAACGCCTTTGACGAGGAGATGATCGAGCGGCTCATCGGGGCCCTCGGAGAGCTCCGCGCCAGGGGGACTGCCCACGTGGTGATCCTGCGGGGGGCCGGGGAGCACTTCTGCGCCGGGCGAGACCCGGAGAGCGCCCAGCGCCAGCTCCAGCTCGGCGGCTACGAGCTGCGGCAGGCGTACCAGATGATCGTCGCGCTCAACGAGGTGCTGGCCGGCTTCCCCGTGCCCACCGTCGCCCTGGTCCAGGGCGAGGCCCTCGGGTTCGGCTGCGGCCTGGCCGTCCGGTGTGACATCACCCTGGCGGCGGAAAGCGCGAGGCTGGGGTTTCCGGAGATCCACCGGGGGATCCCGCCGACGCTGGTCCTGTCCTACCTGGGACGGCTGATCTCCCGCAAGAGAGCGTTGGAGCTGGTGCTGACCGGACGCCAGCTCGACGCGGCCGAGGCCGAGCGGATCGGCCTGGTGAGCCGCGTGGTCCCCACGGGGCTGCTCGACAAGGAGGGGGCGGAGCTGGCCGCCCAGCTCGCGGGGCGGAATCGGCTGGCGCTGCAGACCTGCAAGGCGTTTTTCCACGAGACCCGGGACATGGGGTTCGAGGAGGCCGGACGGTACGGGGCGAGCGTGCTGGCGGCCGTGGCGACCTCGAAGGAGCTGAAGGAGGCGATGGGCGCGGCGCTGGAGGGGAAGGGGCACGGGCGGTAGCCCGGCCCACTCGCTCCTCGCAAGGAGGTGACATCATGCGTCGGAAATCATCGTGGGATCCGAGGAAGACCGTGAGGCGCTGCGCGCGCGAGGCCCGGCTGCTGCGGGCATCAGGGGCCAGGCTCACCAGGGTCGAGGAGCGGAGCATGGACGCCGCGATCAGGCGCCTGGACCAGAAGTTCCTCCGGGAGAAGGCGGAGCTCGTCCGGGACACGATGCTGGAGATCCTGCGGCACAGAAAGCGGACCCCGAACACCCTCCTCCAGCGGAATATCTGGGCGTCCCTGGACGCGATCGCCCTGCACCTGGACCATGCCGGCTTGACCCCCGTTTTCAAGAGGGTCGCCCCCAAGATGTTCAGGGACACCCGCCTGGACAGCCCGCACGTCGTGAATTTTGAATGGCAGCTCATGAGGGACTTTCTCGGGGTTAACGAGCGGCAGGCCGCGGCCCTGGGCCTGCCGAAGACGGAGATCGCCGAGGTCCTGAGCTATGCGGAGGAGCACAAGGCGGGCCGTTGCGGGCTCCCCTACATCGCCAGCAGGAAGTTCTCGTTCCAGGAGTCCTTCAGGAGGTTCTGCGGGAGGCCGGACAAGATCCTGGAGATCCACCACAGCCCGCAGGCCAAGGCCGCCGTGGCCATCATCACCGGGGTGGTGAACATCATCACCCTCTTCGGCTTGTGGGGAATCACCGTCATCACGGTGGTGGTCCTGATCATCATCGGGTGCGCCGGCTGCTAGCCCGGATCCCGCCCCCCGGCGAGACTCAGTCGAGCTTGATGAAGACCGGCTCCGTCGGGGCCCGCTCCAGGAAGCCGTACTCGACGGCCTTGTCCACCACGACCTGCGCGCTCCTGATGATCCCGTCGTCCCAGCGCTCCGGGAAGACGACCGGATAGCGTTGCTTCAGGAGGGCCAGCTCGGCGTCCGACCGGATCCCCTGGCCCTTGCGCCCCTCCTGGAGCGCCTGCTCCGGTCTCTCGCGGATGTAGGCGATCCCAGCGGCCAGGGCTGCGGCGAGCCGCCGGGCCCGGGCGGGGTTGGCCTGGATCCACTCCTGGTGGGCTGCCAGGCCGATCATGAGCATGGGCTGGCCGGTGAGCTGCTTCCAGAGGTCGTTGACCTTGACGACCTCCCGTGCCTTCCCCTCCACGAGCAGCCGCGACACGAATGGCTCGAAGTGGAGGAGCGCGTCCACGTCGCGGCGGTCGAAGAACCCGAGCAGGGCCACGGGCGCCCCGAAGATGGGCCGGAAGTCCTTCTCGAAGTCCATCCCCCGCATCCGGAGGACAGTGGAGAACGTCGTGTACATGCCGGAGATCCGGGGCAGGGTGCCGATCTTCTTGCCTCGCAGCTCCTCCACGCCGCGCACGGCGGAGTCCGTCGGCACCAGGAGCGAGATGTGATTCCAGAGCAGCGGGCCGAAGATCCGGATCTTTGCGCCCCGGGCCTGGGCGCGCGCCGCCGTGAGCGGCGGGAAGAGGCCGGCGTCCACCTGCTTGAAGAAGAGCGCCTCCTCGGCCTTGTCCGGGCTGAAGTGCTTGACCTCCAGCTTCAGCCCGTGCCTCTCGTCGAGCCGGTGC
>JACPFL010000267.1 GCA_016183025.1 Deltaproteobacteria bacterium
CTCCATCTCCTCCTTGATGCTCTTCGGGAAAAGATGATCCTCCCAGACGAAGGCGAGTCGCTTGTGCTGGGGGTCCGCCTTCGCCATCATGTCGAGGTAGGGGCGCCCGAACTCCCTCGTGTTCATCAAGCCCTGGATGATGTACTTGTACCCCTGGGCGTAGATGACGGGCGCCGACGCCGTGGTAGCGATCATGAGCCTCTTGTACTTGTCCGACATGGCGGCCACGACGAAGGTCTGCCCAGAGCCGTAAGGAGAGAAGAAAAAGTCCACATTGTCGCTCGTGCCCAGGCGCTCGTAGAAGCGGAGGAGGTTCGCCCGGCCGGTCTCGTCGTCGTAGTAGACGACCTTGACCGGGAGCTTCTTGTCCAGGTCCTTGACGAAGATGCCCCCCTGGGCGTTCTGATAAACCTGCCAGGTCATCACCCCCTGCCAGGTCTTTGTGGCGGACTGGGCGAGGCCGCCCGAGAAGGAGTTGGTCATCCCGATCCGGATCTCGGTCTTCTGGGCCAGGCCGGGTGCGCCCGCCACCAGCACGCCGATGAGCCCCAGCGCCAGCGCGGTTACGATCTGCCGCCTCATCGCTGCCCCCTCCGCCGCGGATCCGCGAGGCCGGCGATGTCAGGCCAGCGCCAGGATCCGCCAATAGCGCCATCAGCCGCCAGGGAAGCCACAGTGGTGCCCTCGTGGACTCCCCCGAGAACTGGCCGCATCCTAGTCCGGGCTCGTGGGGCTGTCAAGGTAAGGGTTGGGGAACAGTGGTCCTGGAGGAGCAGGCGGCCTGCCGCCGACACGAAAGGGGCGCCCGGGAGACAGCAGCCTCTCAGGGCGCCCCTTGCCGAGGATCAACCGGGCAGGCCTGCGCGCGCGCTCCTGCCTACCACTGGGCCTTCGGGACCCGGAGCAGCCGCGTGTCCCCGGGGGGGACCGGCCAGACGGTCACGGTGGAGCCGTCCCGCCGCCACTGGGTGACGATGGTGGGGAAGCCTCCCCTGGCGGCCTCCTTCATCATGCCGTTGTCGCAGTACCAAGCCTGGGGCCCGACCAGGGTGACCACGGTCATCGTGCAGTAGACCTCGCGGACCTTCTCGGCCTGCAGGGTCCCGGCCGTCTCGATCGCCTTGGCGAGGAGCAGGCCCGAGTTGAACCCGGCCGGCGTGTGGTTGTCATACTTGGGGTCGGCGAACTTGATCTCCTTGGCGGCCCGCTCATGGAACCGGATGAACTCGTCGTTGTTAGGGCCGTAGTTGAAGTTGTGGCGGACGCTGATGTCCCATTCCACGGGCCCCAGAACCCCGTCCAGGATGGGCCCACCGAGGGCGTCACGGTAGTAGACCATGCCGTTGTCCAGCAGCCCCACGGAGCGCACGTTCACCTTGAGCTCCGACATCTGGCGGAGGCCCAGGATCCCGCCCGGGATGTTGGCCAGGAGGTAGACGTGGTCGGGGTTCGCCTGCTTCAGCCGGGTGAGCAGGGGGGTGATGTCCTTGGCGCCGAAGGGGAACTTGTCATCGAATACGATCTGGAAGCCATACTCTTTGGCCAGGGGGGCGATTTCCTCCTTGACGCTCTTCGGGAAGAGGTGGTCCTCCCAGACGAAGGCGAGGCGCTTGTGCTGGGGGTCCACCTTCGCCAGCATGTCGAGGTAGGGCCGGCCGAACTCCTTCGTGTTCATCACAGCCTGGATGATGTACTTGTTGCCCTGGGCGAAGATGATGGGCGCCGACGCCGTGGTGGCGATCATGAGCTTCTTGTACTTGTCCGACATGGCGGCCACGATGTGGGTCTGGCCGGAGCCGAAGGGGCCGAAGAAGAAGTCCACGTTGTCGGTTGCGCCCAGGCGCTCGTAGAAGCGGATGAGGTTCTGCCGGTTCGTCTCGTCGTCGTAGTAGATGACCTTGACCGGGAGCTTCTTCCCCAGGTCCTTGACGAAGATCCCTCCCTGGGCGTTCTGGTAGAGCTGCCAGGCCAAGACCCCCTGCCAGACCTTGGTCGCGGACTGGGCCAGGGGCCCCGAGAAGGAGTTGGTCATCCCGATCCGGATCTCGGTCTTCTGCGCCAGGGCCGGCCCGGCTGTGACCATCAAGCCGATGAGCCCCAGCGCCAGCGCGATCACCATCTGCCGCCTCATCGCTGCCCCTCCGCTGCGGGATCCCGAGGCTGCCGCTGCCGATGGGCAGCGCCGGGATCCGCCAATAGCGCCATCAGCCGCCGGGGAGCCCATACCTCCCCCCTGGAACGCCGCAAAGACTGGCCGCATCCTAGTCCGGGCGCCTCAGGCTGTCAAGGCAACGGTGGATTCCGTTTGGATTCCGTGGATGACGGTGTCCAGGCGGCGATGGATGGCAGGGGATCACGGTGTAGTGTCTAGGTCGACAACCGAGGTGCAGAAACAGAAAGCCCGGCCCGGAATTCCGGGCCGGGCTTCTACGAAACTAACCTGCTGGAAAGACGACGGGAAGGGGGCTGGAAGGGGTTACTTCCCCCGCTCAACCTTGAGCGTGCGCTCGACGCGCTCCTGTTTTTCGACGCGCTGGGTCTGGGGGCGTTCGACGCGCTCCTGTTTTTCGACGCGCTCCACCTTTTCGGCGCGCTGGGTCTGGGGGCGCTCGACCTTCTCGACCCGCTCCACCTTTTCGGCGCGCTCCGCCTTTTCAACGCGCTGGGGCTGGGGTCGCTCGACCCGCTCCGCCCGCTCCACCTTCTCGACGCGCTCGACCTTCTCCACGCGCTGGGTCTGGGGCCGTTCCACCCGTTCGACGCGCTCGACCTTCTCCACACGTTCCGTCTGAGGGCGTTCGACGCGCTCGACCTTCTCGACCCGCTCCACCTTCTCGACGCGCTCGACCCGCTCCACGCGCTCGGTCTGGGGCCGCTCGACGCGTTCGACGCGCTCCGCCCGCTCGGTGCGCTCGACCCGTTCCGGCCGCTCCGTGCGTTCGACCCGCTCAACGCGCTCGGGGCGTTCAACCCGCTCGACCCGTTCCGGCCGCTCCACGCGTTCGGTGCGTTCAACCCGTTCAACGCGCTCGGGCCGCTCAACCCGCTCAAGCCGTTCCACGCGCTCGGTGCGCTCGACCCGCTCGGGCCGTCCAGTGCGCTCCGTCCGCTCGGCGCGCTCAGGGCGCTCCCCCCGCTCTACCCGTTCGCGCTGGGCGCGCTCCCGGTACTCACGCTCCATGCGCTCGCGCTCGGCCGTCTCCGTTCCCTTAGCGCGGTCAGCGCGCTCCGGCCGCCCAGAGGTGTCGCTCCGGCCCAGCGTGCCGAGCGACTCCGACCTCCCGGACGACCCCGACCTGGCCTGCCCACTCTCTCGCCCGCTGTCTGGCCGGGGCGCCCCCGCTCTTGTAGACTCCGAAGGCTTCTGAACCTCCGCTGGCTTCACGGCCTCGGAAGGCTTCGGCGTTTCAGCTTTCTTGGGTGCCTCGCTCCCCTTGGAGGAGTCCGCTGGCCTCGCCGCGGTCTCGGTCTTTCCCCTGGAGTCGCCGGAGGAGTCGCCCTGGCTGGCGTCCCGGCCCTTGGAGCTGGACGAGGTGCTGGCAGCCGGCGTGCTGGAGGGCGCAGGGGTGCTGGCGGCTTTTGTGGTAGAGCCCTCACTGGTGCTGGAGCCCTGGCTGGTGGCGGAGCCCTGAGAGGTGGGCGAGGTGCTGGCGGCCGGCGCGCTGGTGGGGGCCGGTGCGCTGGCGGCCTTCGTGGAGCCGTCCTGCTTGGTGGTCGAGGCCAGGTCCTTCAGGCCGCTCTCGCCCTTCTCCCAGTCGCGCCAGGCGTCCCGGGGCTGGAAGCGCTCGGGACGAGCCGGGGCCTCACCCGCCCGGATGCTGGTTCGCTCCGTCCGCTGCAGCTCCCTCTGGGTCTCGCGGCTCCGCCTGGCATCGGTGGCCCAAACGACTCCCTGGTACACCGCGACGCGGGAGCCGCTCGCATCCGTCCTGATCCCGAACTCGGTCCCGCGCACCCCGACCACCATGTGCGGGGTCTCGACCTCGAACTTCCCGCCTTTCAGTTGTCGCTTGTCGATCCGGAAGAGAGAATCCCCGATCTGGAGCTTGATCTGGTCAACGACGCTCTCCCCGTTTTGCATCTGCCCGGGGATCTCGAACACGGCGTTCTCGAACACCCGGATCGTGCCGCCCGGGAACTTCACCTCGGCGCGGGACTGGGCTCGGGTCTGGATGGCGTCACCGGGGACGAGCGCCATGTGGACCTGGGCCCGCTTCCAGGTCGTCTCGCCCTTCGCGCGGACCTCGACCGTCCCGTGGTTACTGGTCAGGATGATCCCTTTGACTGCGGGCTCATGCTGCCCCCCCATCGCCCGGAGGTGAGAAGGAGCCAGCATCAGGCCCAAGTGGGCGACCGTCAACGCGACTGTGAGAGTCCACAGTGTCCAGCATCTGGATTTCAGACGGGAAACCCACAAATTTTGTAACTCGACCAACCACAAATTTGAGGAGCCAGAGGCGATGGTTCGGTGTGGTCTCACGGGTCCCCCAGCATAACCCCTTGAACTCCCGTGGATCTCCGTGGGGAAGCCGTAGCCTTCCTGCCCCCCCTGTCCGTAACAACAGCCAGATCCATGCCAATCCGACGATGGTCAGAGGATCTTGATTTGAGACCGACAAGACTTGTGAATCAGTAGGTTATATAGACACTCCGAGAGATTGCATGAAGATTAACCGGGTTTCTAGCGGGCGCATATCATACGCAGGAATAGGCTCGTCAGGGAGATACGCGGTGCGGAGGCACAAGAACGCGGGCCCGGGCTCCTTCAGGGCCTTCTGCAGCGCGCTCCGGAACGCGTCCGCCCCCTCCAGGTTTGTCGCCAGCGCAAGCCCCGAGGCCCGGGCCAGGCCGGCATAGTCCACCGGGGCGGCCGGAAGCGGCTGGCCGCCGGAGGCCTCGTAGACATCGTTGTTGAAGATCACGACGATCAGATTGGTCGCTCCCGTGGAGGCCACCGTGCTCAGGCACCCGGCATTCATGAGCACGGCCCCGTCTCCCTCCAGGACCACGACGCGCCGCGCGGGCTGGGCGAGCGCCACGCCGAGGCCCACCGGGATGGCCTGCCCCATGGAGTCCGCCAGGTAGAAGTTCTCGGGCCGCGGCCTGAGCGCCTTCCAGTATCGGGCCGACGCGCCCAGCCCGCAGACCACGAGCTCATCGACCACGAGATCGGCGAGGACCTGCATGTAGGCGACGCGCGAGGTCCTCATGGGTAGACGTCCTCCCCGGCGAACAGATCGGCCGTGAGCAGCAACGCGGCCGGGCCGGCGGACTCCCGAGCGTATGTCCACGTCCGGCAGACCTGGGCCGTCAGGTCCTTGCCGGCATCGGTGAGGAAGTACGGGATCCCCAGGGCTCGGAGGGCCGGCTCGGTCCGGACTCCCTTGGGGATGTGGTAGAAGAGCGGGTCGCCCGGGGTTCCCCGGTAGCTCACCAGGAGGAGCAGCGGCACCTGGTGCAGCAGGTGCAGGGTAACCAGGCCGGTCCCGCTGGAGAGCAGCCCGGCGTTCTGCATCAGCATGGCTGCGCCCTTCCCCCCGAGCACGGCCCCGAAGCAGACCCCGATGCCTTCCTCTTCCCGGGCTACCGGGACTGACCGGAAGGAGCCCTCCTTGGCGACCTCCTCGAGGATCAGCCCGATCCACTGGTCCGGGACCGACGCCACGACCTCGATCCGGGCCGCCTTCAGCCCTCGCACGAGGGCCCGGGCGTGCTCTCGGGCTCGTTCTGTCAGCACCATGGTCGCCGGGGCCCTCCTGACTCCTGACAAGGGAAGAGGAGGCAGCGCACCTCCCTGCCGACGTGCCACACCGACACTCAATCGCCTTATACCGCGACGGGGTGGCCCGGACAAGGGTCCCCCACCCGCAGCCAGGTGGACATACCCCCGAGGGCGTCGTGCATGTTTCATGAACTATGCATTGACAGCGCGCATCCCTGTTTAGTATGCCCTCTCTGTCTAGCCGCGTGCTGGCCGGGGTGCCGGTCGAGGGAGTACACAGGAATGGCGGCGATCCCCATTGATCACTCCAACCTGGGCGAGAAGGTCTACCGGGCCGTCCGCACCCTCATCCTCAACCAGACCTACTCCCCTGGTTCCAAGATCAACGTCCAGCAGCTCTCCCGCGACCTCAAGGTGAGCCGGACCCCGGTCTGGGAGTCGCTGCGGCGCCTGGAGGCTGAAGGGTTCGTGGAGACCGTGCCCCGGTACGGGGTCTACGTCGTGAACTTCACCCTGGACCGGGTCGAGGAGCTCTACGCCGTCCGGGAGGTGCTCGACGGGCTCGCGGCCCGCCTGGCGGCCCAGCACATCGAGCCGGAGCGCCTGGCGGACCTCGAGGCGTGCCTGAAGCGGCAGGAGGCCATGCTGGCCGCCCGGGACTTCGACGGCTACAAGCAGAGCGACCTCGACTTCCACAGCCTGATCCTGGAGGCGGCCGGGAACGCGACCCTGGCGAAGCAGGCGGAGCAGGTCTACGGGCAGATCTTCGTGCTGCGCCTGCGCACGCTGATCCTGCCCGAGAGCTTCCCGGTCTCCACCGAGTACCACTGGAAGATCTACCACGCGATCGCGTCACGGGACGGAGCGCTGGCGGAGCGGGTGAGCCGCCGGCATGTGCAGATCGTCAAGCAGGATGCCTTGAAGGTCCTGACGAAAGAGATGAGGGGCGGCAAGCCATGGCCAGCGATCCTGGACACGGAGCGGCGCGACACCGGGTCGGCCTGATCGTCCCATCCTCCAACACGGTGATGGAGGTGGACTTCCACCGGGCGCTGCCCCCGGAGATCACGGTGCACACGGCCCGGATGTACCTCGAGGAGACGACCAGGGAGGGGGAGCTGCGGATGATCAACGAGTTTGTCCCCCCGGCGGCGGAGCTCGTCCGCACCGTCTACCCGGACCTGGTCGTGTTCGGCTGCACCTCGGCGGGCTCCCTCGGGGGACTCGCGTTCGACCGGAAGGTCTGTGACGACATCGCCAAGGCCACCGGGGCCCGGACCATCGGCGTCCTCTCCTCGGTGGCCCACCAGCTCAAGCAGCTCCGCGCCCGGCGGCTGGCGGTGCTCACCCCCTACATCGACGAGCTGAACCAGACGATCCGCGGGAGCCTGGAGGAGGACGGCTACGAGGTCGTCCACCTCGCGGGCCTGGGGATCACGAAGAACTACGACATCGGGTGCGTGACCCCCGAGCAGATCCTGGCCTTTGCCCAGGCGCAGCTCCGGGGGGTCCGGGCCGACTGCCTGTTCCTGTCGTGCACGAACCTCCGGTCGGTGGAAGCGATCCCGCTGGTCCAGCAGGCCCTCGGGATCCCGGTCATCTCGAGCAACCACTGCGCCATCGAGGCGGTGAAGGCGCACTTCCAGAGAGCGGCATGAGTCACGTCACCGGACTGGCCTGTGTCCGCTGCGGGCAGCGCTACGAGGAGCGCGCCGTCCGCTACACCTGCCCGGCCTGCGGGATCGAGGGGATCCTGGATGTTCTCTATGACTACGAGGCGATCGGGCAGAAGCTGACCAAGGCCCGGCTCCGGGGCGACCCCGAGCGGACCCACTGGCGGTACCTGCCGCTCCTGCCACTGGCAGACCGGCGCCATCTCCAACCCCTGACCGTGGGATGGACCCCGATTTACGAGGCGCCCCGTCTGGCCGGCCGCCTGGGCGTGGGCCAGCTCCTCGTCAAGGACGAAGGACGGAACCCCACGGCCTCGTTCAAGGACCGGGCCAGCTCGGTGGGGGTGGCGCGGGCCCTCGAGCAGGGGGAATCCAACATCACCTGCGCTTCTACCGGGAATGCCGCCTCCTCGCTGGCCGGCTTCGCTGCGGCGGCGGGCATGCCGGCCACCATCTTCGTGCCCGAGACGGCACCCGAGGGGAAGGTGGCCCAGCTCCTGATCTTCGGGGCCACCGTGGTGCTGGTCGAGGGGGGGTACGCGAAGGCCTTTGACCTCTGCCAGCAGGCGGTGGCGGAGTGGGGGTGGTACAACCGGTCGTGCGCGGTCAACCCCTACCTGGTGGAGGGGAAGAAGACGGCCGGGCTGGAGCTCTGCGAGCAGCTCGCGTGGGACCCGCCGGACCGGGTGTTCGTCTCTGTGGGGGATGGCTGTACCATCGCGGGGATCTGGAAGGGGATCAGCGAGTGGCACCGGCTGGGGTTGATCGACCGACGGCCGCGCCTGGTGGGCGTGCAGGCCGAGGGATGCCAGCCGATCAAGCGGGCCTGGGAGCGGCGGGGCGATCTCGCGCCGGAGCCGGAGCGCACCCTGGCCGACAGCATCGCGGTCTCGCACCCCCGGAACTGGATCAAGGCCCGCCGGGCCGTCGAGGAGTCGGACGGGTGCTTCGTGGCGGTGAGCGACGCGGAGATCCTGGCGGCGATGCGGGAGCTGGCGGCAGCCACGGGAGTGTTCACCGAGCCGGCCGGCGCTGCCGCCTATGGGGGGCTCGTGCGGTTGAGCCGCGAGGGGGCCCTCGGCCGGGACGAGCGCATCCTGGTCATGGCGACGGGCAATGGGCTGAAGGACGTGGCGGGCGCGCTGAAGGCCGTGGGGGCTCCACTCCGGGTCCCGGCGGACCTGGAGGCCCTGCGCCGGGCCCTGGCGGCGCAGGGGGGATCATGGACATGAAGTACGCCGACGTGATGCCGCTGCAGGAGGTCCTCGACCACCTCAAGGCGAAGCACGCCAGGTAGCGCCGGCCGGGGATCGGGGGGAGGTGGCGTGAGCCGGCCTCATGTGAACATCGAAGGCGTGAAGAAGGTCTACGGCGCGGGCCGGGACGCGCTGGAGGCGATCCGGGAGGCGAGCTTCGCCGTCGGCCAGGGGGAGTTCGTGAGCCTGCTCGGACCGAGCGGCTGCGGCAAGAGCACCCTCCTCATGATGGTGGGCGGGTTGCTGGAGCCCACGGCCGGCCAGATCCTCGTGGACGGCGGCCGGGTCACGGGCCCCCGGAAGGAGGTGGGGATCGTCTTCCAGTCGCCGGTCCTCCTCCCGTGGCGGACGGTGCTGGACAACGTCCTCTTCCCCATCGAGATGCTCCGCCTGCGGCGCCCGGACTATGGGGGGCGGGCCCTTGAGCTGCTTGAGATGACGAAGCTCGAGGAGTTCCGGGACAAGCTCCCGCGGGAGCTGTCGGGCGGGATGAAACAGCGGGTCTCCATCTGCCGGGCCCTGATCCACAACCCGAGCCTGCTGCTCATGGACGAGCCGTTCAGCGCCCTGGACGCGCTGACCCGCGACCAGTTGAACCTCGACCTCCAGAAGATCTGGCAGCAGAACCACAAGACGGTCCTCTTCGTCACGCACAGCATCACCGAGGCTGTCTTCCTGTCGGACCGGGTGGTCGTGATGTCGCCCCGACCCGGGACCATCGAGCGCATCCTGGAGATCGACCTGCCCCGACCCCGGAGCCTGGACGTGCGGGAAACGCCCGAGTTCGCCCGCTACAGCAAGGCGATCCGGGACATCTTCCTGGCGCGGGGAGTGCTGAGCAATTCGTGACGACCGACGACCGACGACCGACGACCGACGACGGATGACGGTGACGACCGACGATAGCCC
>JACPFL010000268.1 GCA_016183025.1 Deltaproteobacteria bacterium
AGCACCCGGAACCGCGCCATGCTCTCCCCTCCTCCTTGAGACAACGAGGCATGTTAGCGCAGAGGCCCGCCCCTGACAAGACACCCCTGACTGACTGACCGTGCCTGACAGGATGCAGTTTCACCCCCCGGGGCCCCTGTGCCGAGCCGGGCAGCTCGGAACAGTCTCCGCGCAGGGGGGCCAGGCCAACATGCCACGCTCGGCGATCTGGCCAAGGTTGAGTGCATTTTGTATGATTTGTACATTGAAGCCAGGTGCACCGATGAAGATCCCCATCAGCGAAGTCCGCCGCAGGCTCCCTGTTCTTCCATGCTTCCCTCGCCCGGCGTGATCGCCATTAAGAGCGTGGCGGGGAGCTGCTTGAGCACTGTCGGAACCAGGGGATCCCTGTAAGCGCGAGGCGAAAAAAAGGAGCACTGCACATGCCGAGAGGCGTCATCGATCTGGAAGGGCTGAAGAGCACGGCGGTCAAGGAGCTTAGCCAGACCACGCCCCCGGCGGGCCTGCCGTTCGATATCAAGAAGCTCGGCCACGTTGTCCTGAAGGTCCGGGACCTGAAGAGATCGGTCGATTTCTATACGAGGGTCCTGGGGTTCAGGGTTTCCGATGTCTATCCCGAGAGCATGATGAAGGGCGGGATGGTCTTTCTGAGGGTCAACACCGACCATCACTGCCTGGCGCTGGTCGGCGGGGCCGAGTCGGACTCGGCCGGCCGGGAAGTGCATCACGTGGCCTTCGAGGTGGCGACCCTGGACGAGGTCTTGCGGGCGCGCGAGCATCTGCGCAAACATCGGGTCAAGATCGAATTCGACGGGCGGCGGCGCGCCGGATGCCAGGTCGCGGTCGAGTTCCGCGATCCCGACAATCACGTGGTCGAGATCTACTGGGGCCTGGATCAGGTCGGCAGCGACGGCAGGGTGCGGCCGCCCGAGGAGTGGAGGGAGGAGCTTTCGCTCGAGGAGGCGATCGCCAACCCGCCCCCGGGCCAGCACACGACGGTCCACGACAAGAGCCTTCTGAAGTAGCCCCGGAACAGCGGCCCGTGCCGTTCGTTCCATCCCGATTTCCTCTTGCTCTGGAGGTCGGGCCAACATATCGTAGCTGTCTACCTCAATCGGGGAGCTCATGAATCTGCTCATCAAGGCCGGCCTGGTCCTGACCTTCGACGACCAGGGGACCGTGCTCGAAGGGGGGGAGATCCTCATCGAGGACGGCGCGATCGGGGCTGTGGGCTCCCGCGTCAACCTCGAGGGCCGACCCCCCGCCCGCGTCATCGATGCCCGCGACGCGCTGGTGATGCCGGGCCTGGTCAACGCCCACACGCACTCGAGCGAGAACCTGCGCAAGGGGTGCGGGGACCGGGGGAGCCTGGCGGAGTGGCTCCCCAAGGTCATCGTCCCCCTGGACGCCCTCGACCCCGAGGCCAACCGCATCGCGGCGCTGCTCGGCTGCGGGGCCATGCTGCGGAGCGGCACCACCACCGTGCTCGACCACTTCCGCCGCCTCCCCCTGCAGGGGGCCAACGTGGACGCCGTGGCGGAAGCCTACGAGAAGGCGGGGATCCGGGCGGTGCTGGCCCCCACGGTCCGTGACCGCGCGCTCTACGAGCCCTCCGCCGCAGACCGGCGCGCAGGCCGGGCCCCGCGCCAGATGGAGGAGCCCCTGGGGCAGCCTGCCGACGCCCAGCTCGCCCTCTGCGAGGAGGCCATCCGCAAGTGGCACGGCCGCGCGGGACGGCTCCAGATCTTCCTCGGCCCCTCGGGCCCGCAGCGCTGCTCCGACGACCTCCTGCAGGACGTCCGGGAGCTGGCCGAGAAGTACGACGTCGGGGTCCATACCCACCTGGCGGAGACCCGGTGGCAGGGGATGGCGGGCAAGACCCTCTACGGGACGACCCTCACGGCCCACCTCGACGAGCTGGGGCTGCTCTCCTCGCGCCTCTCCGTCGCCCATGCCATCTGGCTGGAGCGGGACGACATCCGGCGGCTGGGACGGGCCCGGGCCAGCGCCGTGCACAACCCGGTCAGCAACCTCAAGCTCGGCTCCGGGATCGCGAAGGTGGCCCAGATGCGGCGGGCCGGGGTCAACGTGGCCCTGGGGAGCGACGGCGCCGCCAGCAACGACAGCCAGGAGATGTTCGAGGTGGTGAAGCTCGCCGCCATCCTCTCACGGCTTCTCACCACTCGCTCCAGCCAGTGGGTGTCGGCCGGCGCCGCCCTGGAGATGGCGGTCCGCGGCGGGGCGATCGCAACGCGGAACGAGGCGCGGACGGGGAGCCTGGAGCCCGGAAAGCGCGCTGACCTGGTGATCGTCGGCCTGGATGACCACCCGTTGCGCCCCCTGAACGATGCGGTGGGTCAGCTCGTCTACTGCAACCCGACCCGGTCGGTCCGCACGGTCCTCGTGGACGGACGGGCGGTGGTGGAAGACGGGCAGGTGCTGAGTTTCGACGAGGAGGAGGTCTTCGCCGAGGCCCAGGCCATCGCCCGCCGCCTGCCGCCGGCCCGGTAGGTCTTCCCGGCTGGGAGCCGGGCCTCTTCATCAGACCTTCGCGTACCAGCGGCCTGTCGGCGAACCCCGTGCAGCGAAGGACGACGGCTTTATCCGATCGATCCCGGATCGGGGACCGCGAGACGGACTTCCCCGGCGCTCCTGCCAGTG
>JACPFL010000272.1 GCA_016183025.1 Deltaproteobacteria bacterium
AGGCCGCGGCCTGGCTCCTGCCCGCGCAGTTCGGCAAGATCGAGTACGCCCCCCTGGTCGATCAGGTCCGGGGGAGCGGCGTCGCCCCGAAGCACCTGATCACGGTGGGGGCGGACCCGCTCCCCGGCACGGTGAGCTTCGAGGCGCTCCTCAGAGAGGGGACCACAGGGGCAGGCGGGCACGAGCTCTTGGAGGCGCTCCGCCCGGACCCGCGCGAGGTCTGCCACCTGATGCCCACGGGCGGCACGACTGGACTGCCCAAGCTCGTGCCCCGGACCCACAACGACTACCTCTGCAACGCGGAGTTCCGGGCCCGGGCCTGGGAGCGGAGCCCGCAGGACACGGCCCTGGTCGCCACCCCGCTCACGCACAACATGGCCCTGGAGGTGCTGCTCTTCCCGACGCTCTTGACGGGAGGACGCCTGGTGATCCTCCCCTCGACGGATGCCGAGGGCATCCTGGGGGCAATCAGCCAGGAGCGGGTGACGACCACCATCCTCGTCCCCGCGCAGCTCGTGGATCTCGTGGCCGTCCCCGAGATCGA
Source organism: Deltaproteobacteria bacterium (assembly GCA_016183025.1). GTDB lineage: Bacteria > Desulfobacterota > JACPFL01 > JACPFL01 > JACPFL01 > JACPFL01. Next base: position 545 of record JACPFL010000272.1, read on the forward strand.
GCGATACGACCGTCGCACACTGGGCTCGCTCGCCGGAGCCGGGGCGAAGGTCCCGGCCGAGCTCGTGCGCAAGGTGCGGGAGCGCTTCGGCGTGCTCTTCTTCAACGTCTTCGGGATGGCTGAGGGCCCCTGCGCCATGACCCGTCCGGAGGACCCCCCAGAAGTGGTCGAGCAGACGGTGGGCTATCCCATCTGTCCCTACGACGAGTTCCGGATCCTCGATGACGAAGGTCGGCCGCTCCCGGCGGGCGAGGAGGGGGAGCTGGCCGCTCGGGGGCCGGGGGTCTTCTGCGGCTACTACAATGATGTGGCCAAGAACCGGGAGGTCTTCACCGAGGAGGGGTTCTTCCGGACCGGGGACCTGGCCCGGCTGGACGGGGCGGGCCGCCTCATCATCGCGGGGCGCAAGAAGGATGTGCTCATCCGCGGAGGCGAGAACATCAGCGCGGCCGAGGTGGAGGAGCTGCTGATGGTCCACCCCGACGTGGCCCATGCAGCGGTGGTGGGGCTCCCGGACCCCCGCCTGGGCGAGCGGATCTGCGCCTACGTGCAGCCGGTCCCCGGGACGCGACCGACCCTGGAGGCCCTGCGACGCTTTCTCGGCGAGCGCGGCGTGTCGGTCCTGTTCCACCCGGAGCGCCTGGAGCTGCTGGAGGCGCTCCCGCTCACGAACGTCGGGAAGGTGGACAAGACGGCCCTGCGCGCGGACCTGGAGGCCCGGCTCCGTCAGGAACAACAGGCCTGACGGACCCGGCGTTCAGGGGTGGTGGGTGAGGACGACGATCTCGGTCGGCGCCGGGAGCGAGGCCTTGCTCACGGTGATGGTGTCGGTGGGGAGGCGCCTCACCCGCGGGAGGCCCGCGAGGAAGCGCCCCAGCAGGGCGTCGTTGTCCCAGTAGTGCATCGGGATGGCGATCCGCGGGGTGAGCTGCCCCAGGACCTTCTGGGCCGTCTCGGGCCCCATCGTGTAGGTCCCGTCGATGGGCACGAGCGCGACGTCCACCCGGCCGATCACGTCGAGCTGCTGCTTGGTCAGGGGATGGGCCAGGTCGCCCAGGTGGGCGATACACAGCTCGTCCATCTCGAAGACGAAGGCGGAGCCCTTTCGCTGTCCCTCGATCCACCCGCCCTGGAAGACCGGGACGCTGTAGATCATCACGTCGCGCACGGCGCGGCTCACGGGGTTCCAGTCCGCGCCGCCCAGGGTCAGGCCGCGCAGCACGATCGGGGCGTTCCGGGCAATGGCCACGAAGTTGTGATGGATGTGCTCCCGCCCCACCGTGATCACGTGGGGGAGGACGTCGGGCAGGGGGAAGGAGCCGGGGCCGTACGGGTCCGTGAGGACCCGTGTCCCCCGGCTCGAGGTGAGCTGGAAGAAGTTGTGGCCGAACCACTGGATGGTGACCAGGGCGTTGCTCGCCGCCGCCAGTTGGACCCGGGGGCGTGGAGCCCGGGCCATGTGGAGCCCGCGGCACTCCGCCCAGGCGTGCCCCCCGAGCAGGGAGAGCCCCCCGGTCACCAGGAGCCATGCTCCCAACCGCCGCGTCAGCCGGCTCACCGATCCCCCCTCCCGCATCGGTCGGAGCTCAGCGCTCGGGCTTGAGCTCCTCCTTCGTCCCCCGGTAGGGTTGCCGGATGAAGCGCTCGGCATACCGCCGCCCCGCCCCCTCCCGCACCCGCGTGGCCTCCCGGTACGCCCGGAGCGCCTCCTCCCGCTGGCCAAGGAGGTCATGGGCCATCCCTGTGCGGGTCAGCGCCCACCCGCGGATCCAGGGGAAGTCCCCCATGTCACTATTCAGCGAACGGCCGAGGTGAGTCAAGGCCTGCGCTCCTGGCGGAACCCGTTGGTCGGCCGCTCCATCCGTTCCCGGATCTCCTGGGCGATGGCCAGCGCCTCGTCCCACCGGTCGAGCTCCGAGTAGATCGTCGCCACCGCGTAGTAGAAGTCGGGATTCCCGGGGTAGCGCTCCTTGAGGGCCAGGGCGAGGGGGAGGGCCAGGCCGAACTGTCGCTCTCCGTACGCGTAGATCGACATGAGCGCGGCCCGGGCGTACTCGCGGACGTAGCGCCCGCGGGACGCGGCCAGCCGGATCTCCTCCAGCCCGCGCCGCTTGTCCCCCTTGTCCAGGAGCAGGGAGACGACGAAGCGCTGCAGCCCGGGAAGCTCGGAGACGAGGTAGTCGTAGAAGCCCAGACCGAGATACGGGTCCACGAACCCGGGGTCCTGACTCAGGGCTATCCGCAGGAGCGAGCGGGCTTCCCGAATCGCCAGGAAGGCTGACCACAGGTTCCCCGCCGCCAGCTCCACCTGGCTCTCGAAGCCGCGCGCCATCCCCTGCAGGAAGAGGTCACGGATCTCCCGACGCGCGTCGAACCGCTGTTCGGCCCGTTCGGCGGCCTGCTGGAGCTGCTGGACGATGGCGTCGCGGTTGGCCCGGAGGCGGCGGCGCCCCCGGTGCTCGGTCAGCACGGCCAGCCCTTTGCCCAGGTAGCCATCCGGCCGGTCCGGCCAGCGCCGGAGGACTGCCTCGAAGTGCTGATAGGCGGCGGGGAAGTCCATGTTGAGGACCAGGTCCACCCCCTCGATCAGCGGGGGCTCGGGAGCCGAGGCCGGGGCCGGGGGTTCCCCGGCGCCGGCGAGGGTGATGGCGAGGAGCAGGCAGCAGAGCAGGAGGGTCACGGGGCGCACGGGGGGCTCAGGCCTCCAGGTGTTCCCCGGTGCAGCGGCTGAACAGGTACAGCCGCGCCAGCGGGAGAGCGAGGCGCACGCGCTCGATGGCCTGCACCCGCTGCCCGGAGCGCAGGAGCGCGCGGAAGGTGGGGCGCTCCTCCTCGGTGGCCCAGAGCGGCGCCTCCGGCGCGAGGTGCACGTAGATCTCGTTCCCGAAGGGCTCGGTGGCTTCGACGAGGGCTGTGATCCGGCAGCAAGGGGCCATGTCTCCCGCGTCCCCTCCTTCGAGGAGCCGCACATCCTGCGGGCGAATGCCCACGACAAGGGGCTCCTGGAGCCACCCCGGCCGTACGGGGCGCAGGGCCGCGGGAAGCGGAGTCGCGCTCTCCCCCATAATCAGGGCC
>JACPFL010000266.1:0-8349 GCA_016183025.1 Deltaproteobacteria bacterium
GCCGCCGGCCGGGCCCGGCGCCCGCCCCCTGAGCCTTATCGTAGAGGACCTCCAGCGTCTCGGTGCGGCCGTTGCCCCGGAGGACCACCTTGTTGCGCAGGATCCGGGCAACGACGAGCTGTCCGGCCACCTGCTGGTTGAGCCGGAGGATGGCCTGCTGGTTGGTGGACTCGTCATGGACGATCGCGAACGAGTACTCCCCTTCGCCCACCACGGTCCCGAGGAGCTGCAGGGGAACCCGGGGCGGCGGGGGGGGCGCGTCCGCCGGCTGGCTCGCCAGGGCGGACCGGATCTCCTCAAGCCGTCCCGCGCCGGCGGAGTGGAAGAGGTTACGTTCCACGATCGGCGCGAACTCCTTGAGATCACGGGCCGGGCCGAGGGCCGCCCGCCCCGCACTCGTGGCGGCCGGCATTGGCGGAGACCCGATCAGCCGGCGCCCCAGCATCCCGCCCACCATATCGGCGGCGAGCACCGCCACACAGGCCAGGGCGGCAAGGTGAGCCAGCGTCAGCACCCGCTGTGGCATGGGAACCGCAGGTCAGGGGGCGAGTGGAAGCCCTCGTTACACGACCGCATCGGTCCCTTACTATACGGCATCGAGCTGGGCCTTGCAAGGCAGAACCTTGGATTCCGCGACCTTGGGCGTGCGGGAGGGGCCGGCATCGTCCCCGCCGTGGCCCCCCGGGCGTGGCCGGGCGGCTGCCGGCTGCCTCCACGGGGCGGGAGGGGCGAGGACGATGCGGGATAAGGCTTGACTGGGTTTGGACAAACCGTAAAATCTGGTTGAATCATCGAGTTGAGATTTCCCTACCCTGGCGGTCTTCGATGAGCCCCGAGTGCTCAGGCTCCAGCGGCTGGAGGGGGGACCATGATCGAGGTAGAAGGCCTCACGAAGTTCTACGGTCCGGTGCGGGCGATCGAGGACGTCACCTTCCGCGTGGAGAAGGGGGAGATCGTCGGCTTCCTCGGGCCCAACGGGGCCGGCAAGACGACGACGATGCGGATCCTGGCCTGCTTCATGCCGCCGACCCAGGGCCGGGCGGTGGTGGCCGGGTATGACGTGCTCGAGCAGCCCCTGGAGGTACGGCGCCGGGTGGGCTACCTCCCGGAGAATGTCCCGCTCTACCCGGACATGACCGTGACCGGCTACCTCCAGTTCGTCGCGGAGGTCAAGGGGGTGCCGCGCCGGCTCCGGAAGCAGAAGATCGAGGAGGTGCTCGAGGCCTGCGGGGCCACAGAGATGGCGGGGCGCCTGATCAGCCGGCTCTCGAAGGGGTACCGGCAGCGGGTGGGGCTCTGCCAGGCCCTGCTCAATGATCCCGAGGTCCTGATCCTCGATGAGCCGACCATCGGGCTGGACCCGCGGCAGATCATCGAGATCCGCCAGCTCATCAAGGACCTGGGGGCCCAGCGCACGATCATCCTGAGCACCCACATCCTGCCCGAGGTCAGCATGACCTGCCAGCGGGTCATCATCATCAACGAGGGGCGGATCGTGGCCGTGGACACCCCCGGGAACCTCCAGGCCGGGCTCCAGAAGGGGGCCCAGCTCGTGCTCCAGGTGCGCGGCCCGGCGGAGGCCGTGGAGCGGGAGCTCCGCCGGGTGGCCGGTGTGGTGGAGGTCCGGCGCCAGGAGGCCCGGGGCGACGGGGTCTGCTCCTTCGTGGTGGAGTGCGACCGCGGGGCGGAGGTCCAGGAGGAGCTGGCGGCAGCGGTGGTCCGCAACCAGTGGGGGCTCCGGGAGCTGCGGGCGACCGGGCTGACCCTGGAGGACGTGTTCATCCGGCTCGTGACCCACGAGGCCCACGAGGAGGAGGCGGCGGCATGAGGGGGATGTACGCGGTCTTCAAGCGCGAGCTCAAGGCCTACCTCTTCTCGCCCATCGCCTACGTCGTGATGACCATCTTCCTGGTCATCAGCGGCTACATCTTCTACAGCAACCTGGCCATCTTCTCCATCATCAGCTTCCAGGCGATCCAGCAGCCCCAGTTCGCCTCGGGGCTGAACGTGAGCGAGGGGGTCGTCCGGCCCCTGTTCGGCGACATGGGGATCATCCTGGTCTTCATGGCGCCCCTGCTCACCATGCGCCTGTTCGCCGAGGAGCGGAAGTCGGGGACCATGGAGCTGCTGCTCACCTTCCCCCTGCGGGACATGGAGATCATCCTGGGGAAGTTCTTCGCGGCCCTGGTCATCTACCTCCTCATGGTGGCCGCGACGGCCGTCTACCCGATCCTGCTCCTGGTCTTCGGGGAGCCGGAGCTTGGCCCCCTGATCGCGGGCTACCTGGGGCTCATCCTCATGGGCGCGGCCTTCCTCGCCCTGGGGACCTGGGCCTCCTCCCTGACCGAGAACCAGATCGTGGCCGCGGTGATCGCCTTCGGGATGCTCCTGCTCTTCTGGATCATCGGCTGGGCGACGAGCCTGGCCCCCCCGCTCCTCCGCCAGATCCTCCCCCACGTCTCGATCATCGAGCACTACGGGAACTTCTCCAAGGGGGTCATCGCCACGCATGACCTCCTCTACTACCTGCTGTTCATCGGCTTCTTCCTCTTCGCCAACCAGATCGGGCTGGAGTCCCGGAAGTGGAGGGGACGCGTATGAGACTCAGGCTGCCGCGGCTGCGCTGGCCGCAGGTGACCATCCGGCGCTCCACGAGGTACGGGGCCAACACGGCCCTGGTGCTGCTCCTGGTGCTCGGGGTCGTCGTCGTCGTGGAGGCGATCAGCGTGCGCCAGAGCAAGCAGTTCGACCTCACCGCGAACAAGCGCTACACCCTCTCGCTGCAGACCCGCCGGCTGCTGGGCGGGCTCCAGCAGCCCATCAAGGTGACCGCCTTCTATCAGGAGGGCGGGCCGGGGCGGCAGCCGCTCAACGACCTGCTGAAGGAGTACGCCCACCAGGGCGCGAAGCTGAGCTTCGAGTTCGTGGACCCTGACCGCAATCCGAAGAAGGCCCAGGAGTACAAGGTCACGGCCTACGGCACCACGGTCGTGGAGAGCGGGGACAAGCGGGAGAAGGTGACCGGGACCTCGGAGGAGGAGCTGACCAACGCCGTCATCAAGGCCACCCGCAAGGGGAAGAAGGCCATCTACTTCGTGAAGGGGCACGGCGAGGGGGACCCGGCCAGCACGGCCAAGGAGGGGCTGGGCCAGCTCAAGGCCGCCCTCCAGGACGCGAACTTCGAGGTCAAGGAGCTGGTCCTGCTGCGGGAGGCCAAGCTCCCCGACGACGCCGCGGCCGTGATCCTGGCCGGGCCCAAGAAGGAGCTGCTGCCCCCCGAGGTCAAGGTGCTGGACGACTACCTCCGGCAGCGCAAGGGGCGGCTCCTGGCGATGATAGACCCGGACCAGGTGCCCGGGCTGGTCAAGTTCCTGGCCGGCTCCTACGTCGTGGTGGGCGACGACGTGATCATCGACCGGCTGAGCCGGGTCTTCGCCGGCGACTACTTCACCCCGGTGGTCTCCCAGTACGAGGACCACAAGATCTCGAAGGACCTCCGGGCCGCCTCCTTCTTCCCCCTGGCCCGCTCGGTGGACGTGAAACCGCCGGCGGACAAGAAGGTGCAGGCCAAGGTCCTGGCCCGGACGGGGGCGGAGAGCTGGGCCGAGACCAACAAGCGGCTGCTCGCCCAGGGCAAGGCGCAGTACGATGAGGGACAGGACAAGAAGGGGCCGGTGCCTGTCGCCGCGGTGGTCGAGATCAAGGACGTGGCCCCTCCGGAGACGCCGCCCGGGTTGCCGCCGAACCCGGAGGAGGTGAAGAAGGCGGAGCGGCCCGGGACCCGCCTGGTGGTGTTCGGAGACTCGGACTTCGTCACGAACACCTACCTGGGCCTCTCGGGGAACCGGGATCTGATCCTGAACACCGTGAGCTGGCTGGCCGAGGAGGAGGACCTGATCGCGGTCCGCGCCCGCCGGCCCGAGACCCGCCCGATCGTGCTCACGGCCAACCAGGGGAAGATCGCCTTCTGGGTGCCCGTGGTCGGGGTGCCGCTGCTCGTCGTCGGGGTCGGGGCGGGGGTGGTGGCCCGTCGCCGGCTGAGGAAGTAGGCGCATGAGCCTGGTGCGCACCCTGGTCGTCCTGGTGGTCTTCCTGGCCCTGGGCGCCTTCTACTACTTCTATGAGGTCAAGGGCGGGAAGGCCCGGGAGGAGGCCGAGGACAAGGCCAAGAAGGTCTTCGACGTGAAGGAGGAGGAGATCGCGGAGATCCTCCTCCGCAAGGGGGCCCGGGAGATCCGCCTGCAGAAGAAGGACGGCGCCTGGCGCCTGGTGCAGCCCCTGGAGACGCCCGCTGATGCGGACGCGATGCGGCAGCTCCTGGTGACGCTGACCGGCGCCCAGAAGGAGCGCGAGGTCGAGCCCAAGCCAGCCTCCCTCGAGCCCTACGCGCTGCAGAAGCCCGAGATGACGGTGGGCCTCAGGACCAAAGGGGCGCCCATCCAGCTCGCCCTGGGCGGGAAGAACCCCACGGGGGCGTTCCTGTACGCGAAGCGCGAGGACCGGCCTCCGGTCTTCCTCCTGCCCGAGAGCTTCGGCAAGGACCTGGACAAGGGGGTCTTTGATCTCCGTGACAAGACGGTCCTGCCCATCGGGACGCGCGAGGCCAAGGTCGTCGAGTACCAGCACGGTCAGGAGGCGGTGAGGCTGGAGCGGGGCGGGGGCGAGGAGTGGAAGCTCGTGAGGCCCTTCCCCTACAAGGCCGACGTGGACAAGGTCCGTCAGCTCGTGGAGCGGTTCCGGGACGCCAAGATCAAGGAGTTCGTGGAGGAGCAGGCCACGCGGCTCGCCCGCTACGGGCTGGACCGGCCGGTCGCGCAGCTGGCCGTGGCCGATGACCCCAAGAAGCAGCCCTACCGACTGCTGGTCGGCAAGGCCGAGCCGGCCAAGAAGGCCCTCTACGCCAAACACGCGGCCTCGCCCCAGGTCTTCCTCATCGAGGAGGACGTCCTGAAGAACCTCCCGCAGTCGGCCCGCGATTTCCGGGATACCTCGTTCTGGACCGTGAACCGCGACAGCGTGGAGAAGCTGGAGGTCACCTACGCCTCGGCGCAGATCTTCCTGGAGCGCACCCGTAAGACCGAGTGGGACGAGGATTGGTTCTTCCGCAAGCCCGTGCAGGCCCGGGCCGACAGCCCGTCGGTCCGCTCGTTCCTGCGGGAGCTGGACGAGCTCCGGGCGGTGGACGTCGTCGGCAAAGTGCAAGGGGACTACGGCGTTGATCGGCCGGCGGTGCGGGTGCAGTTCTGGGAGCAGGGGAAGAAGGAGCCCCGGGCCATCTTCCTCGGCAGGGCCGCGCCGGGGGGGAAGGGGCTGTACGCCAGGATCGAGCCTGAGGGGACGGTCCTGGTCCTGAAGGACGACGTCAAGGGAACCCTCAGCAAGACGGTCACGGAGCTGCGGGACAAGCACGTGCTCGCCTTCAAGCTCGACGACGTGCAGAAGATGCGGGTGAAGGCGAAGCTCGGGCTCTTCCTCTGGGAGAAGAAGGGCGACAAGTGGCGCGTCCTCGAAGGCCCGAAGGGGCGTGAGCTCGACCCCCGCGCCGTGCGCCCGGTGCTGTGGGACGTCCAGGACCTGGTCTACAAGGAGATCGTGAAGGAGGAGGACCCCTCGCCGAAGCCCTACGGGTTCGACCAGCCCCGGGCGGAGGTCACGCTCTGGGGGAAGGACGGCAAGGAGATCGGGACCATCCAGATCGGGGGCGCGGTCCCGGGCAAGCCGCTTCTCCACGCGCGGACCAGCGTGGCCAAGGCCGTGTACGGCGTGGGCGCGGAGTTCGAGGGCACCCTGGAGAAGAAGTTGCAGGAGGCGTTCAAGGAGGAGTAGGGGCCCCGGGGCCGGGCCCTCGGGGTCAGGGCTCCCGGAGGAAGGGCTGCAGGGAGGCCTCGACCACGCGCCAGATCTCGCGGTGGACTTCTTCCGCCGGCTGCAGGGCATCGAGGTGATGGATGGAGGGCTCGCGGAGGTCCGTGTAGATCGCCTCCACGGCGGCCAGGTAGCGTTCCTGCTCGAAGGCGTCGTTGCCCGTGCCCCGTGACCGGGTGATCCGCTGCACCGCGACGCTGGGGGGCAGGTGGAGGATGAACACCAGGTCCGGGCGCGGCGCGAACTCCTCGTTCACGCGCTGGATCGCCCGCGGGTCCAGCCCGAGCGCGCCCTGGTAGGCCATGGTGGAGAAGTAGTAGCGGTCCATCACCACGATATGGTCCTGCTCCAGGGCGGGCAGGATCCGTTCCTGCACATCCTCGTACCGGTCCTGCACGAACAGCTCCAGCTCGGCCTGCGGGCGGAGGTCGCCACGTCCGCCCTGCACGATCTCCCGGATCCGCTGTCCCCAGCGCCCCGAGGTCGGCTCCTTCAGCTTGACCACCGGGTACCCCTCGCGCACGAGCGCGCGGGTCAGCAGGTCGGCCTGGGTGCTCTTCCCTGACCCGTCGATCCCCTCGATGGCGATGAGGATCCCCTGGCCCAGCCGCCGGGTCGGAGCGGGCGCGTTCACCGCGGCGGCCTCAGAGCCACCGGTGCTCCCGGTACCACCGGGCTGTCTCCCGGATGCCCTCTTCCAGGTCGACGGCAGGGGTGAAGCCCAGCCGCTCGCGGGCCTTGGTGGAATCGCACAGCCACGCCGCCTGGAGCATCTCGCGGACCTTCTGGCTGTTCAGGGTGGCCGGCCGGCCCGTGAGGCGTGTCGTCAGGTCGCCCGCCAGCCCGGCCAGCCCGGCGAGCCAGGCCGGGAGGACGAGCTGACGGGGCCGGGTGCCGAGGGCTCCGGCGACGGCACGACCGACCTCCTCCCAGGTGTACGCCTCGGGCCGCGCGATGAAGAAGATCTCCCCGGAGGGGAGCGGCCGCTCGCCGGCCAGGGCGAAGGCCTCGGCGACATCGCGGGCATGGGCCAGGCTGAAGCGTTTCGGGGCACCGCCCGGCACGAGCAGCCAGCCGCGCCGGACCATGCGGAAGAGCAGCGCGGTCTCCCGGTCGCGTGGGCCGTAGACGGCCGCGGGCCGGAGGATCGTGACCGGGTAGGCCTGGGCGAAGCGCAGGACCTCCTGCTCGGCCATGAGCTTGCTCTCGCCGTACCAGGAGACGGGGCGCGGCTCGTCCTTCTCGGTGAGCGGCCGGCCGTCCCGGCTCGGGCCGGCTGCGGCGAGGCTGCTCATGTGCACGAAACGGTCGAGGCCCGGGTTCACGTCCGCCAGCGCCTCCAGCAGGTGGCGGGTGCCGAGATGGTTGGCGCGGAGGTAGGCCGCGCGGTCCCGCGCCTTCACCAGGCCGGCGACGTGGTAGACCTGGCGCATGCCGCGCACGGCCTCGCGCAGCGCGGCGGGGTCGCCCACGTCGCCCTGCGCGAAGCGGACGGGAAGGGCGCGGAGCCAGCTCGTGTCGCTCGTCGGCCGCACGAGGCAGGTGACGCGGTGGCCACGGCGGACGAGCGCCTCGGCCACGTGGCTCCCCACGAACCCCGAGGCCCCAGTGACCAGGACGTCCCTTGGCGATGCCTCCGCCGCTGCCATTTGTCTTGACCTGGGTATGGCGTTCTGGTACAAACCCTAACAAATTTTGCGCGGTCAGCGCACGCATCCATGCGGCATCCGTTCTCTAACGGATCGGGAGTCATTTTGCAAACCGAAAACGTCCACCCAGCACGCCGGACCCGCTGACGTCCCCATGGACCTCTTCAAGAAGTGCCGCGACTACAAGGTCCCCCAGCAGGTGAAGGCCCTCGGCTACTACCCGTACTTCAAGGCCATCCAGTCGGCGCAGGACACCGAGGTCACCATCGAGGGGCAGCGGGCCATCATGATCGGCTCCAACAACTACCTGGGCCTGACCAACGACCCGCGGGTGAAGGAGGCGGCCGTGCGGGCCGTGGAGCGCTACGGCACCGGGTGCACGGGCTCGCGCTTCCTGAACGGCACGCTGGAGATCCACGAGGAGCTGGAGTACCGCCTGGCGCGGTTCCAGAGACGGCAGGCGGCCCTGGTCTTCTCCACCGGGTTCCAGACCAACCTCGGGGCCATCTCGGCGCTGGTGCGCAAGGGCGATTGGGTGATCATCGATCGGGACGACCACGCGAGCATCGTGGACGGCTGCCGTCTCTCCTTCGGGAAGAACGTCAAGTTCAAGCACAACGATCCGGACGACCTGGACCGCGTGCTCGCCTCGGCCGGCCGCCGCGCGGGCAAGCTCGTGGTGGTGGACGGGGTCTTCAGCATGCTGGGGGACGTCTGCGAGCTCGCGGCCATCGCCCGCGTCTCCCGCCAGCACGGCGCCCGCCTCATGGTCGATGACGCCCACCCGATCGGGGTCCTGGGCGCCCACGGCCGGGGGCCCGCCGAGCACTCCGGC
>JACPFL010000266.1:8366-13770 GCA_016183025.1 Deltaproteobacteria bacterium
CACTCCGGCGTCGAGGACCAGGTGGACATCGTCATGGGGACGTTCAGCAAGTCCTTCGCGTCCCTGGGGGGGTTCATCGCCAGCGACACGGACGTGATCGAATACGTGAAGCACCACGGCCGCTCCATGATCTTCAGCGCGGCGATGCCCCCGGCCGCCGTGGCCACCGTCCTGGCGGCCCTGGACATCATCGAGCAGGAGCCGGAGCGCCGGGAGTGGCTCTGGGCCAACGTCCGGAAGATGAAGGAGGGGCTCGCCCGCCTGGGCTTCGACACGGGCACGAGCCAGACCCCCATCATCCCGATCATCATCGGGGACGACCTGAAGACCTTCCGGCTCTGGCGGGCCCTGCTCGAGAACGGCGTGTACACGAACGCGGCCATCAGCCCGGCGGTTCCGCCGGGGATGTCCCTCCTGCGCACGAGCTACATGGCGACCCACACGAGCGAGCAGCTCGACCGGGTGCTCGAGGTGTTCGAGAAGGTGGGGCGCTCCATGGGCGTCATCCCCTAGCCCCGCGCCGCGCCCGGCTCCGGGCTCGCCTCAGGCCGGCTCGCGGTCGAGCCGTCGCGCGAGCGCCAGGCAGAGCCCCGCCAGCACCACCCCGGCCAGCACGTCCACCACGTAGTGATACCGCAGGTAGACCGTGCTCACGAGCAGGCTCGCTGTCACCGGGAGGAGCCACCGGGCGAGACCCGGGACATACCGCCAGGCGTAGTACTGGACCATCAGCGCGATGGCTACGTGCCCGCTGGGGAAGGCGTCCCGCGTAAACGGGGCCATTTCGAAGCGATCCAGGAGCTGCCGGATCGGCGTGGCCAGATAGAGCCCATCGAGCGGGATCTCCCGGAGGCTCTGCTGGGCGAAGCGCGGGCCCAGGGCGGGCACGAGGAAGTAGCCGAGGTAGGAGAGGTAGAAGGTGAGCACGATCCCGAGCTGCGCGTGCCTGAATTCCCGCAGGCGCCCGGCCCGGTAAAGGGGGATCCCCAGGATCACCGGAAAGAAGTAGAAGGAAGTGTACGCGAGCTGCAGCCACTCGGTGAGCCAGGGGGACGCGAACTGCTGGAGCCAGAGCACCGGGTCCACGCCGAAGAGCCAGCGGTCCAGGGCGATCAGGACCCCGTCGAAGTCCGTCGGGTGGACGGCGTGGATCAGGTAGGACAGCTCGTGGAAGAGGGGAGGGATGAAGAGCACGGGGTGCCAGTCACGGGCCGCCCGGACCCCCGGGTGCTTTGTGACATGGGCCCCCTGGATCAGCGCGAGCAGTCCGGTGATCCCCAGGGCGTGCAGCGCGACGAAGACCCCCCACGCCGGCACGCGCGTGCGGAACGCCGCGACGAGCAGCGCGATGGCGATGAGATAGCCCAGGGTGACCTGCTCGGCGGGCGTGCAGTTGCCGAGCAGCCCGGGCGGCAGCCAGGCCCAGGGGCGGCGATGCCGGGACTCGGCGGGTGGCAGGCACAGGGCACGCATCGATACCATAGTACTGAGGGGCCAGAGCGAGGGTCAAGGAGCGGGCCGGCAAAGGGCGCGTGGCTGGAATGCTGACCGCACCCCGGTCGCAGGGCAGAAAGCGCCCAGCACAGGGAGGGACCTCAGAGTGGCGGGACGGGATCGCAGGCGTCACGCAGGTGCGATGATCACTCTCCTGGCGGGCTTCGGGCTGCTCGTCGCCGTGCTGTTCCATCTCGATTTCCGGCCGGCGGCCGCCCGGGCGCTCGGCCCTCTCCTCGGCCTGATCGCCCTGGGGCTCTTCGCCCGAACGGTGATCGGGCCGGGGAGGGACCGGGTCGTGAGGGGCCTGCAGGCCCTGGTCGGGCTGCTGGGCTGTTTCTTCCTGATGCTCTTCCACTCCCCCCTCGTCTACTGGATGTCCCTGCCGCTCCTGATCCCCTCCCGCCCCGAGCGCGCCGACGCGATCGTGGTGTTCGGGGCGGGGGTGCTGCCCAGCGGGGAGGCCACGACCCACTCGATGCAGCGGGCCCTCCGTGGGGCGCGACTGTACCGGGAGGGCTATGCTCCCCGCCTCATCTTGAGCGCGGGGAATCCCGGATCGTCCCTGCCCGGGCTCACGGAGGCCGAGGCCATGCAGGGGGTGACCACGATGGCAGGGGTTCCGGCGGACCGGACCCTGGTCGAGAAGGTGTCCACGCGGACCGCGGAGAACGCCGTCGAGGTCGCCCGGCTCATGCGCGCTCGGGGCTACCGGAGCGCGCTCCTCGTGACGCACGCGACGCACATGCGGCGAGCCTCAGCCGCGCTCCGCAGGCAGGGGATCGTGGTCCACCCGGCCGCGGTCGAGTCGCCCGTGGACGTGCGTCGCTGGTGGCAGGGCTCGGCGGCCTTCCCCGTGTTCAGCGCGGTCGTGCACGAGTACCTGGGCCTGGCCTGGTATCGCCTGCGGGGCTGGATCTGAGGCCCCGCACGAGGGCGATCGCGCCCAGCGCGGCCAGCAGGGCGCCGGCCCCGACCGTGCCCGCGCCGAACACGATGAGGAACAGGGCGTCAGGCGGGACCTGCTGAATCCTCCCCAGGGCGATGAGCCAGGCGCCCAGGCCGATGAGGCCCAGTCCCCCTGTCACATGGCCGATCGCCGAAGCAGGACGCATGCAGGGCGACGGCGGCATCCGGCCGCCAGCGCGCCTACACCTTGAGGCCGTAGAAGCGGATGGCGTTCTCGCCCAGGATCTTCCGCTTCGCCGAGCCGGAGAGGTCCGTCCGGGCCCGGAGCTTCTCGACCGTGTCCGTCTCCATGTCCCAGTGCGGGTAGTCCGAGGCGTACAGGAAGGAGCCCTCGCCGATCCGTCCCACCGCGTAGCTCAGGGATGGCTCCTCCCCCTCGCCGGAATAGAAGAGGTTCCCCCCCCGCATGTACTCGCTCGGCCGCGCCTTCAGGCGTGGGGCTTCGACCGAGCGCTTCTCGTACTCGGAATCCATGCGGTCCATCCAGAAGGGCATCCAACCGACCCCGGCTTCGAGGAAGCCGATCCGGAGCCGCGGGAAGAGCTCGGGAATCCCCCCCAGGATCACCCCCGTCATGGCGGCCATCATCTCGGTGGCCATATCGAAGGTGTGGTGGCAGATGAAGCTGCTGAAGCGGGTCCGCGCGCTCTCGTTGAAGCTCGCGTGAATGGCGATGGGCACGCCCAAGCGCTGGGCCTCCTCGTAGAGCGGGTAGAACTCCGGGCTCCCTGGATCCTTGCCGGCCGCATGGGCCGGGAGCATGCCGCCCACGAAGCCGAGCTTCGTGACGGCCCGGTTCAGCTCGGCCACGGCCGCCGGCAGGTTGCCCGCGCACAGGAGCGCCACTCCCCTGAACCGCGGGGACTGGCGGCAGACGTCCGCCAGGAAGTCGTCATAGGCCCGGCAGTACACCGCGGCGTATTCCGGGTCCCGGATGCGGTCGACGCCGAGCCCCCGGGTCGCGTAGAGGACGGCGATGTCGATCCCCTCGGCGTCCATGTCTTTGAACCGCGTGGGGAAGTCGGCCTCCATCTTCCCCAGGGTCCCGTTCAGCGTCCGGTTCCAGGAGTCCGCGGGGATCCAGAAATTGTCCCGTCCCTTGTGCTCCTCCGGGAGGAACCGCATCACCTCCGAGGGGGTCTCCACGATGTGCCCGTCACCGTCGATCACGAGCGCCTTCCCCATCTCCCTCGCCTCCTCCTTGTTTTCCGTGAACCTGCCACAAGTCGGCGGGAGACGCAAGGGGACACCCAACAGGCACACGCCCCGGATTCTCGATTGACAGACGAGCACGGTCCTGGAAAATGGTTCTCTAGAGCCGGCACGCGCGTCCACCACTGTACCCTCGTTGTCGCGACGGGGGGAATTGCCATGATGGCGGCGGCTGCCCTGCAGCCCGCCGCGTCATCGCAGGGGCACCATGAGCGCTCAGGGGCAGCAGGGAAGGATCGACCTGGCCAAGTTCCGGGAAGCCATGAAGGAGCAGCAGGAGGCGGCCCGCAGGGGCCCCGAGGGCTACACCCTGGTGCAGCGGGCGAAGATCCGCCTGGTGGAGGACCAGCTCAAGGAGGCCCGGGTGGGGGAGTACACGATCCTGTGCGACGAGCCCAAGGCCCGCAAGGGCGGGGGGAAGGGGCCGTCGCCCCTGCAGTACTTCGTCGCAGCCGTGGGCTTCTGAATGTTCAGCCAACTGACGCGGTACGCGTCGGAGCTGGATGTCCCGATCGAGGAAGCCGAGATGGACATCCGCATGCGCTACGACACCCGGGGGAAGCTGCTCCTGGCCGAGGTGTCACCGGGGGCGCAGGCGGTCGACTACGTCTTCGAGATCAAGAGTCCCGCCCCGCCGGAGAAGATCAAGGAGCTGGTGCAGATGATCGAGAAGGGCTGCCACACGATCAACACCATCAGGAACCCCACGCCGGTCTCGGCCAGGGTCATCCACAACGGCGTCGAGATCGAGCTGGCGGGCTGAGGGCCTGGCTTCGCGCCTAGCCTGATTACTCGGTGGTGGAGCCGCAGAGTGCGGGGTAGAGGTCCACGGGAACGAGGCGGCGGTTCAACGGGTCAATGCCAAGTCCAAGCTCTTCGAGGGTGGTTGCACCGAGCAAGAGAGGGCTCGTCGGCGGGCCCATCAGGACCGGCGTTGTGGTTCGTCGCCCCTCGCACTCCACGTCAATCTGGGCCACCAGCCATTCCTCGGTCCGCCCATCGGCCAGGATCACTCGCTGGGTCCGGTGGGGCTGACACCCAAGAGTTTCAAGGATAGACCGGGGAATCACGGAGTACTCGGCCCCGGTATCCACGAGGGCCTCGAGGGTCTGCGGTGTCCCTCCGTCACGGGGATACAAGGTGATGGCGACCCTAAACTGTCCCATGGTTTTATCCTCGCGCTCATTTTGCTACGGGGATGTGGCAGATGGCAAGGCAGAACCGTGAGCCTCTTCAGCGGCCTCCAGTTCCTCCCTTGACAACAGGGGCGTGAGGCTGAGAATCTCGCAAACAGGACCGTAAGGAGGTATCAAGATGAGACGTCAGGCCTGCTCCCTGCTCGTAGGGTTCGGCGTTGCGCTCACCGTCTGGCTCTGGCCGGCTCCGGATCTCCGGGCCGCGGAGCGGCTCCGGGTGGTCTATAGCGCCATCTCCGGCTCCTTCGCCCCGATCTGGATCGCCCAGGAGGCCGGCCTCTTCGAGCGGGAAGGGCTCAGGACTGACCTCATCTACATCGCCACCAGCACGATCGCGGTCCCGAGCCTGATCTCCGGAGACAGCCAGATCATGATGGGGGGCGGGGGTGCCGTGGTCCTGGCTAGGCTGGGCGGGGCCGACATCAACATCTTCGCCACAAGTCTGCCCGTCATCGTCCAGATGCTCATCGCGCCGCCGTCCATCGCCAGGCCGGCCGACCTGAAAGGCAAGCGGGTGGGGGTCACCCGCATCG
>JACPFL010000277.1 GCA_016183025.1 Deltaproteobacteria bacterium
GGGACATTGATGCCGACCCCGCGAGCCATCTCCGCATCATCCACCGTGGCCCGGGTCATCGCCCCGATCCGCGTCTGCTCCAGGATCAGCCACAGGACTCCGGCCACCCCCAGCGCCACGGCGATGATGAAGATGCGATAGACCGGGAAGAAGAGCTCCCCGACCTGATAGGCCCCCGACAGGCCAGCCGGCGTCGGGATCGTGTAAGGGTCCCCACCCCAGATCACGAGCCCCAGGTCCTGGAAGATCAGCGCGAACCCCATGGTGGTGAGCACCTGGCCCAGTTCCTGGCCGCTGAGCCTCTTCAGGAACGCGTTCCACTCTCCCACGCCCACGATGGCGATGGTCAGGGCGCCCGCGAGGATGGCGAGGAGGAAGCTCCCCGTCCGCCAGATGACCGTGAGCCCCATGTAGCCCCCGAGCAGGTAGTAGGAGCCGTGGGTCATGTTGACGATCCGCATCATCCCGAAGATGAGGGACAGTCCTCCGCCGAGGAGGAAGAGGAGGGCGCCATAGGAGATCCCGTTGAAGCTCTGGGTCACCCAGAACTCCATCTGTCCTCCCCCCGAGTCGGAATGGATGTGACCGCGGAAACCCTTGAGAGATCCGTTGGTACCACCACCCCCTGCCCTTGTCAATGGCTATCGGGGCGGCTGGATCTCACCGTCCCGCCAGCCGGGCCGTCGGAGGTCAATCGTTCGGCCAGCCTCCTGGCTACCAGTAGGTCGGATAGGTCGGCTCCTCCCGCGTCATGATCTCCAGGAGCGCCGCGCGTCCTCCCTCGACCTCCTCGATGGCCCGCCGCAGTGCGGGGATGATCTCGTGGGGCTTCTCGACGCGCTCCGTGTACCCGCCCAGCGCCTCGGCCACCCGAGAGTAGTCGCCGGAGAGGTACCGGAGGCGGTATCGGGCGGTGGACACGGGCAGGTACTTCTCGTAGCCCCCCATCACGCCGTTGTTCAGCACGACGGCCAGGATGGGGATCCTGGAGCGCACCGCCGTCTCGAAGTCCATGCCGGTCATCCCGAAGCCCGCGTCCCCGGCCACGTGGACCGCGAGCTTGTCGGGCGCGGCGAGCTTCGCGCCCATGGCCAGGCCGAGCCCGGTGCCCAGCTGGGTGGACTTCCCCCACCCGATGTAGCCGTGCGGGACGAGGGACTCGTAAAACGGCAGGATCTGGTCCCGGGGGTTGCCGGCGTCGTGGGTGAGGATCGTCCGTCGGCGGTCCACCGTGCGCATCAGGTCCCAGATGACCCGGTACGGGCTGATGGGCGTGTCGTCCGAGGTCAGGCGGGGCATCCACTCCCGGAGGAACGCCTCCTTCACGGCCCTGACTTCCTCCGCGACGCCGGCCACCCCCTGGCGCCCGTGGGGGCCGGCCTGCCGGATCACTTCTTCGAGGAGCTGGCGCAGGACGGCCTTCGCGTCGCCGATGACCGCGTGGGCGATGGGGTAGTCCTTGTTGACGTCCTGCTCGTCGATGGTGACCTGGACTATCGTCTTGCCGGGGGGAATGGGGACGATGAACGCCGACCGCGTGAAGCTGGTGCCCAGGCCGAAGACGAGGTCGGCCTTGCGGAGGAAGTGATCGATCATCCGGGTCCCCGAGAGCCCGCCGGCCCCCAGGGCCAGGGGATGGTCTTCCGGGAAGGCGCTCTTGCCGTTGAGGGTGGTCAGCACGGGGGTCCGGGTCGGCTCGGCGAACCCCCTGAGCTCCTCCCACGCCTCGGCGTAGAGGATCCCCTGGCCGGCCACGATGACGGGCGCTCGGGCGGCCAGCAGCATCCGGACCGCCTCCCGCACATCCTGCGGGTCACCGACGGGCCTCGACGGCTTCACCGGGACATACCTGACCGCGTCGTCCGGGATCTCCTCCGTCATGACGTCGGTGGGGATCTCCAGCATCACGGGGCCCGGCTTGCCGCAGCGCAGGAGCGTGAACGCCCGGCGCAGCATCTGGGGGATGCGGTGGGCGAGGTTGACGACCTCGACCCACTTCGTGACCCCGCGGTAGTTGTGGATGGCCTGGAAGTTCGGCGGGATGCCCTCGCGACGCCGGTCGACGCCGGCCGGGAGGAGCAGGATGGGGCTGGCATCCGAGTAGGCCTGCGCGACGCCCGCGAACATGTTCTCCGAGCCGGGGCCGTACTGCACGGCGCAGACCCCGATGCGCCGGCCGCTCGACACGCGGCTGAGCCCGTCGGCGATGTTCACCGCCACGCGCTCGGTGCGGGCGCAGATGGGGCGGATGCCGGCTTCGGCCGCGGCGTCGATGATGGCGTTGTTCGGAAAGCAGAGGAGGTGCTCGACTCCTTCCAGCTTCAGGATGTTGGCGATGGCTGCCCGGCCCTGCATGGTCGACTCCTCTGGACAGGTGGGTCGGCTTCTCCGGCTGGTGGTCGCCCGGCCGCCTATCCTTCTACGGGACGGGCCGGGCGTCAAGCCCTCCAGCGCTCGGTGTTCGAGTCCTGTCGGGCGCGCCAGGAACGATCCCTAGCTCGGGATCACGGGCAGGAGCAGATAGGAGCCGCGCGCCCCGCCTCCATAGAGCGTGACCTGGCCGCCGTAGAGCTCCGGCCGCCTGTCCCACGGATGCGTGTGGACGAACGGTCCCGACCCGCGGAACGCGCCCCAGTACCCCAGCGTGCCGGTCGGGGCCTCGCGTTCGAAGTCCCTCCCCTGGACGGTCAGGGTCAGGGAGTAGCCAGGCGGGATCACGATGCAGGTCGGCCAGATCTCGACGGCGACCTCGTACACCTCGCCAGGCGTGAGCGGCTGGATCTCGTCGTGCGCATGGTACGGGCGGCACTCGGTGCTGAGCTTGGGGTCGAGCTTGCGGTGGGAGGCCCGGAGCCAGCCCTGGGCGATCGGCGCGCGCGGCTCGACCGCGCCGGCAAAGGTGACCTCTTTGCCGCCCGCATCGAAGAGCTGGACGACCAAGAAGAGGTCGGCGTCGGAGGTGGACGAGGAGATGAAGAGCCTGGCCGCGACCGGGCCGGTGATCTCCGTCTCCTTGGCAAAGGGCGGGGTCCTGAATGTGACGCCCTCTTGCATCGCCCGGTACCCGACCTTGCCCTCCGTGGCGACCGGCTGCCA
This sequence comes from Deltaproteobacteria bacterium, assembly GCA_016183025.1. Classification (GTDB taxonomy): domain Bacteria; phylum Desulfobacterota; class JACPFL01; order JACPFL01; family JACPFL01; genus JACPFL01. The sequence goes on from JACPFL010000277.1 coordinate 3,097, forward strand.
GCTCAGGCTCTGCTCGGCCGGGTTGAGGTAGAGCCTGGTCCAGCGGGTCCGGGCGAGCGGCCATTCGCGCTCTTTGCGGAGGACGAACTTGCCGAGGTGGCGGATGTTGAGCAGCACCCGCGGCTCTCTGTCCCAGCCGTTGTCGGCGCCCTTGAGGAAGTGGTCGAAGAAGCGCTTCTGGAGGCCGAGGCCGTAGTCGGTGTAGAAGTGGGTCCAGTGCTCGCGGCCGTGGATCTCCAGCCACTTCTGTGTCGAGGCCGCCCGGACGAACGCTTCGGCGTTGCCCCGGAGATGGAGGCCCTGGCCGCCCCAGTTGCCGCAGGAGAGGAACGGGACGGTGACCTTCGACCACTCGGCCGAGCGCGCGCGGCAGAACTGGTCGTCGAGCTCGTGCGCGAGCGCCTGCTTTGTCGGGTCACCCCGGTTCTGCGCCAGCTCGTGCTCGGGCAGCGTCTCCGGGCCCGCGACGAGCTCGCCGGTGTTCGGGTTGACCGGGCCCCGCACGCCGACCCCGTACTGGACGCTCTCGACCTGGGCCTTGAACCAGGGCTGGGTGAAGCTGCAGAGAATGCCGCCGTGGCGGTGCCAGTCCCGGTAGTAATCGGCGGCCCCCTCCCAGGGGCAGATGGCAGTCAGATGCGGCGGCTGGAGGCCGGCGGCGAGCCACTGGTTGATCGCGTAGTAGGAGATCCCGCTCAGGCCGACCTTGCCGGTGCTCCACGGCTGGGCGGCCGCCCACTCGATGCACTCGTACATGTCCCTGCTCTCGCGCGGGGAGAAGATGTCGAGGTAGCCCGGCGAGCCGCCGGCGCCGCGCGAGTCAACCCGGACGCACACGTAGCCATGGGGCACCCACTTCTCGGGGTCGACGACCTCCCAGTTCTGGTACCTGCAGGTCGACCCCTGGCAGATCTCGGGGAAGTCCCGGACCATCGCGTTCCACTGGTCCGGGTACCCCACCTGGAACGGCAGGCCCTTGGCATACGGCCCGTAGGCCAGGATCACGGGGTACTTGCCTTCCGGGATGGGACGGAAGACGTCGGCCCGCAGCAGGAGGCCGTCGTCCATCAGGATCGGCACGTCCCAGTCGATCCGCATGTGGTAGGTCTTCGACGCTGCTTCACCGCGGACCGCATGGCCCAGGACTACCTGGCGATCTACCCGAGGCTGCGGGATGCGGGGGCCGCAGGTGTCAGGGATTCTTCCCCCACAGGCTTCCGCTGTCAAGACTATGAGGTCCCTCCGGGCCATCGCCGAGCATGAAAAGACTATGAGGTCCCTCCGGGCCATCGCCGAGCATGAAAAGGGAAGCGGAGGGGAGTAGGCTCCCGGCAGGAGCGGTCGCGTGGAGGTCGACCCA
>JACPFL010000271.1 GCA_016183025.1 Deltaproteobacteria bacterium
AGGGGCCGCCGTCCTCGGGGTGCCAGAAGATCTGGGGGAGGAGGGCCGTCAGGTCCAGGTCGCCTCCGGACCGGACCACCTCCTGGCAGGGGGCGTCGGAGACCAGCTTGGTGGGAAGCGGGTGCTCCAGGGCCTGCAGGTAGTGACGGAGCAGGTCATGCTGGTGGGCGCCGAGGGCCCGGGCCACCCGGTCCCGGGTCCCGTAGAGGTTGCAGAGCACCGGCAACGCGGCGCCCTCCACGCGCTCGAACAGGACGGCCGGGCCCTGCCGGTTGCACAGCTCGTAGACGATCGCCGCGAGCTCGAGGTGGGGCGAGACCGGCCGGGTGACGCGGACGAGGTCCCCGGAGCGTTCGAGGTCCGCCAGGAAGGCATTGAGGTCAGGGTACGGCATCGTGGCTCCGTCGCGGCTCCCGGGCCAGTCCGGCTGCCGTGGGCCGAGGCCGGCCGGCTCGGAAAGCCCGCGCAAGGGTTACTGGGGGAAGTTCGCCGAGGTGACCGTTCCCTCGCGGCGCGGATAGCGGTGCATGCAGAGCGGGCAGTACATCTCGAACTCCGGCCCCTTGTCGTACAGGGCCTTGTGGACGTTGTACTCGTGCCCGCACTTGGGGCAGACGATGTAGAACTCGGGCGCCATGGCGTCCTCCGCGCGCTAGATGGTCTTGGCGGCCATCCGGCCGATGTTCGTCCCCAGACCGGACAAGATGCGCTGCTGGTCCTCCAGGGAGACGTACTCCGACAGGCGGATCCGCTCCAGGACCGCCTGGTCGGGGGTCCCGATCTCCGGGAAGGGCTTGTCCGTGGGCTTCGTCGCGTCGATGATGAGCCCGCCCACGCGGCAGAACTCCACCGGGGCCGGGTCGTGACGGTTGGCCGACAGGTCCAGCATCTTCTGGACCTGCGCCGTGTTGGCATCCACGCGGGTGCCGATGGCGAACAGGACGTCCGTCAGGTCCAGCGGGTTGATGTCCTCGTCCACGATGATCACGTTCTTGATGATGTCAGAGAGCGCCACCAGGGCCAGGTGGGCCAGGCGCTGGGACTGCCCCGGGTGGAGCGGCTTGAACTGGATCACGCAACAGAAGGGGGCCGGCATGTACGCGAACCGGACGTTGGGGAACCAGGCCCGCAGCGTCTTGGTCAGCCCCAGCGCCGTGCTCAGCCCCGAGTAGAGGTCGTGCCGGGCGATGTGCGCGTCGAAGACCGGATTGTGGGCGAAGTTGAAGGCCGTGGGCCGGAAGACGGGCTCCAGGGTCTGTGGGGAGTAGTACCGCATGAAGTCCACCCAGGGGCCGTTGTACGTGCTCTCGTAGCAGTGCGTGTACCCCTCCACCACCACATCGGCGTCAGCGGGGATCAGGAATTCCTCCCCCCAGGTCGTGGAGGGCGTGACGCGAAGCGGCTCGTTCAGGAGCCCGGCGGCGTAGTCGTACTCGTCCATGTCGTAGGAGGACGGGCCGAACCCGCCGGCCAGCATCAGGGCCGGGTGCGCCCCGAAGAGCCAGACCGTGGGCATCTCCTTGTAGCCGGCCGTCTTGTACTCCTGCATGTACTGCCAGAGGTGGCGGTACTGGATCCGGACCGCGGAGTGCTGAGGCCCATGCACGAGGAACCGGTGCCAGGAGAGGTTGTAGCGCCCCCGCTTGAGGTCCTTGCCGATGCCGACGCCACAGAGCCACCCCGGGCGGGCGTCCTTCTCGTCCTTCCGGTAGATGGGAAGGTCGAAAAGGTTGCACTCGTCCCCCCGGATGACGGTGTCCTTGCAGTAGGCCTGCCGCTCGGGGACGAAGACCGGCTTCTCGGAGCGGGTGGTCCGTTCCATGAGCGTGTCCACCATGTCCCGGGCGTTCCAGCGCTCCGGCGGGATGTCGCAGGCGATGGCCATCTTCGAGTAGGTGCCGTCGGCCTGGATCTGGAAGAGCCCCGGCCAGCGCTTCCCGTTGTACGTGACCACGTGCTCGAACAGCCCCATCGGGTACTTGCCGAGTTGCTCCATGTGGAAGAGCAGGGCGAAGGGCTCCTGCTCGTAGGGCTTCAGCGGCCCCTTGGAGACCACCATCAGCTCCTCGGGGTGCTCCTTCTGGAGGGTGGTGATGAAGTCCTTCATCGTCTTCGACATCGCCTGAGGTCCTCCCACTGAGGGCGCGGCCCGTGGGGCCCGCGCGTGGGTCCTATAGCATGACCTCCCCGCCGCAGGGGGCGAGGGTCTGTCCTGTGAAGAAGTCCGACTCCGGTGAGGCGAGGAAGACCGCGGCCGCAGTGATCTCCTGGACCGTGCCGGGCCGCCGCAACACCGTGGCGTCGATGAGCCGGCAGAGCATGGCCGGGTCCATCTCCCCCAGGCTCTCCCAGCTCACGAGCCCCGGGCACAGGGCATTGACCTGGATGTTCGACGGGCCCACCTCCCTGGCCAGGGCGCGGGTGAAGCCGATGATCCCGGCCTTGGCTGCGGCGACGTGGGCCAGGCCGGCGTCCGGGGCGACGCCGTAGGTGCCCGAGACGTTGATGATCTTCCCGCGGCGGCGGGCCAGCATGCCGGAAAGCACGGCCCGGGCGCAGAGGAAAGCCCCCCGGAGGTTGACGGCGATCATCCGGTCCCACTCCTCGGAGGTGAGGGCCTCGAAGGAGATGCGGTCCCGGCGCGGGCTGGCGCCGTTGACCAGGATGTCCACCGGGCCGTGTTCGGCCTGCAGCGTGTCCACCATGGCTGCCACGGCCTCGGGGTCGCAGATGTCGGCCTTGAGCGCCAGGGCCTGCCCTCCCAGGGCCTCGACCGCGGCCACGACCTCGTCGGCCATGGCGGCGCTGCTGCGGTAGTTGACCCCGACCGTGGCGCCCTCGGCAGCATAGGCCAGCGCGATGGCCCGCCCGAGCCCCTTCGCGGCCCCCGTGACCAGCGCCACCTGTCCTTCCAGCAATCGCCGGCTCATCGTCATCAAACGCTTAACATGTGCTCTGGCTGGCGTCAAAAGGAAAGGGACGCAGGCGCGCCTTACTTGATGACCCCCGAGGCCAGCAGCTCCTTCACGAAGCGGTCCTCGACGAACTGGTCCCATCTGGCCCCCTTGGCCCTGGGGTTCAGCGAGGTGGCCAGGACCGCTTCGATGGCCGCCTGGGAGGGGAGCGGCACCTTCTCCCAGGCCTTGTCGTAGGAGTCGAGGGCTTCCCTGAGCAGGGCGGCGTCCGTGATCCTGGTATATTTGGACATGACCGCGAGGGCCTCTTGCCGGTTGGTCCGAGCGTAATCAAGGGCCTCCACCGCGCTGCGGACGAAGCGCCGTACTGCCTCGGGATTGGCGCGGATGTAGGACCGGGTGGTGGCCACCGCGTGCTGCACGAAGGGGATCTTCAGGTCCGTGAGGTTCAGGAGCTCTTTCTGCCCCAGGGTCCGGGCCCTCAGGGTATTCGGCGGCGTGATCACGGCCGCGTCGATGATCCCCTCTTTGAGGGCGGCCACCAGGGCCGGCAGTTCCTTGAGGTAGGCGAGCTTGACGTCCGCATCAGGAGCGAGCCCGTGTTGCTTG
>JACPFL010000279.1 GCA_016183025.1 Deltaproteobacteria bacterium
TTCGGGGGGCGTCGGTGCTGACCGCTGTCGCGCCTACCATCACCGCCACAACCAAGGCCCGCTTCGCTGCCGCTCCCACGCTCATCCCTCCTCCGCTCCTTTACGGCAATCCGGCCCCGAGACCCTGCGTATCTGACCAAGGCCCGCTGCGGTCTCTCAGCGATTTCTCCCCGACAGCAATCGCGTGTCGAGCTGAGCGCCCCATTCTTTGGAGCCCGCGGAAGCAGTAATTGACGGCATAGTCGGCCCAAGTATCCAGAAAGTCAAGTGCTTCTTGGCCCGGGCAAGCCTGCTTGACACGCTACCCCCCCTGGCTTAGCGTGAGAGGCGGGCAAACGCCATGCGGAGCGGGGGCTGAAGGGCTGGAGGAGCGCATGAGGAGGCGGGGGCTTCAGGCCAGGCTCGCGGTGCTGGGGCTGGGGATGTTGGCCTTCTTCGTGCCGGCCACCCAGGGTCAGGAGCGGGCCCTCGCGGTCGTTCCGAACCCGACCTATCAGGGCCTGACCCTCTACAGCAAGAGCTGGGCCGTCGTCGTGGGCGTCGACAAGTTCCGGAACCCCAGGGTCTCCCGCCTCAACTATGCCGCCAACGACGCCCGCGCCGTGGCCCGTGCCCTGATCCAGCTAGGCTTCCCGGGGCAGAACACCAGCCTCTTGTTGAACGAGCGGGCCACCCGGGCGGAGATCGAGCGGGTTCTCGGGAGCGTCGTCCGGCGGGCGGCGAGCCCCAACGACCGGCTGGTGATCTTCTTCGCCACGCACGGGGTGACCACCACGCTCCCGCATGGGGGCGAGGAGGGCTACCTGTTGCCCCACGATGCAGACCTGGATGATCTTCCGGTGACCGCCCTGAGCATGCAGCAGCTCAAGCAGATCGGCCAGCGGATCCCGGCCAAGCACATCCTGGTGGCGGTGGACGCCTGCTACGGGGGCTACAGTCTCGTGCGGGCCCAGGCGCCGCCCGTAGTGGACCGGCGGTATCTCGAGCTCGTGGGGCAGAGCCGGGCGATCCAGGTCCTGACCGCGGGGAGGAAGGACCAGCCCGTCATCGAGGAGCAGGGGCACGGGGTCTTCACCCGGAAGCTCCTGGACGGCCTGGCCGGGCACGCCGACGGCAACGGGGACGGGCTGGTCACGGTGTCGGAGCTGGCGGCGTGGATGCACCCGCGCGTGGCGCAGGCGTCGGAGTACAAGCAGGACATGCAGTGGGGGAACCTGGACGGGGAGGGGCAGTTCGTGTTCGTGCTCCCGACGGTCGGGACGCCGCCGGTCCCGCCGCCCGTCCGTGTGGAATCGCCTCCGCCGCCCGGGCCCCGGGTCACCGTGGTGCCGCGACTGGGCGGCCTGCAGTTCCGGTCGTCCCGGGAGAACGTCGAGGTCTGGCTGAACGAGCAGCGCATCGGAGAGGCCGGCCCCGGAACGGATCTGGCGGTGGAGCAGCTCCGGGCGGGGACGTACCGCGTGCGTGTCCGGCCGCGCCGGGAGGGGTTCAGGCCATGGGAGCGCGAGGTGCAGGTGGTGGCCGACCAGAAGGCGCCCGTGGAGATCGACCTGGAGGCGCTGGAGCCGCCGAAGGTCATCACGGGCGACGATCGGGCCGAGATGGTCCTGATCCCGGCCGGGGAGTTCTGGATGGGGAGCGCCCGCCAGGAGGAGGTCGTCCAGGAGTGCCGGAAGTGGACGGCCCACATTTCCCCGCGGGTCAACTGCGAGGGGTTCGCCACGGCCGAGGTGCCCCGCCATCGCGTCACCCTCTCCGCCTTCTACCTGGATCGCTATGAGGTGACGAACGCGCAGTACGGGCGCTTCCGGGAGGCCACGGGTCGGGAGGCGCCGGCGTTCTGGAGCGATAGCCGGTTCAACGCGCCGACCCAGCCGGTGGTGGGCGTGAGCTGGCACGACGCCCAGGCGTACTGCCGGTGGGCCGGGAAGCGGCTCCCCCCCGAAGCGGAGTGGGAGAAGGCCGCGCGGGGGACCGACGAGCGGCAGTTCCCCTGGGGGAACGCATGGGAGCCCGCCAGGGTCAACGCGGAGGGGAAACTCGGAAAGCCGGCGCCGGTCGGGTCCTACCCTGACGGCGTGAGCCCGTATGGCGTGCACGATCTGGCGGGGAATGTCTGGGAGTGGGTGGCCGACTGGCATGACGCGACCTATTACCCGCGTTCCCCCCAGCGGAATCCCCAGGGGCCGGAGCAGGGGCAGCAGAAAGTCCTGCGCGGGGGGTCCTGGCTCGGCCATCCGTTCTTCTTGCGGACGACCGTCCGGAGTCGCTTCGCTCCGGAGGGCCGGACCCAGTATCTGGGATTCCGCTGCGCGAAGGGAGCCCCCTGAGGCCTGATGTTTCATCAGTAGATATGGGGGTCCTGGGGTTCGGCAGGTCGAGCAGGGACCCGCTTCGTCAAAAGCTCCGCCACCGACCTGTCGGCGAGGAAGGTGCGGAAGGCGTTCCTGAAGGCGACGAGCAACGCGGCTGCCGATTGCCCGCCTGTGCTCCCAGCGCCCGAGCTGGTCCGGGTGAGCACCACCTGTCGAGGGCCGGCATCCATGATCTCCCACTGCACCACGACGCTGGCATCCGACTTGTTGCCGGCCAGGATCCCGTAGGTGTTGAAGGCCAAATTCGCGATCACGCCCCCGATCAGAAATCTCACCTTCTCGCGTTCTGCCACCTCGAAGAGCCCCGAAGGCCCGCCGACGACCTCGTAGCCGGCGCCCTTCAGTTCCTCCGTGGCGATGGCGTTCAGCTGCTCGCTTACCGCGGTGACCTGACCCTGCCAGGTCAGCGGGTACTGCGGGACGCGCAGCAGCCCTTCATGAAACGCCCCTACAGGAGTCCCCGGAGCGATCCTGATCGCCACTCGCTGGAAGCCCACGGGATGCGAGGCGCCTCGCTCCACGGTGATCGGGGTCAGCAGAGGAGTTTCGATGGGGCGCTGCAGGGGTATGGTCTCGCAGCCGGCGAGCAGGGGGATCGCAGCCAGACACCATCGCCATCGCCGGGGGATCTGCCACGTCATCTGATCTCCCTCCAGACGCCCGAACGTCTCCTGACAAAGCTATGGCCCTCCCATTGCGCCTGTCAAGCGGGCGCCCGTCTGGAGCCCGTCCGGGCGCGTCACTCCCGGCGAGGGCTCCCCGTTTCCCGGCGTACTCCCCATCTGCCGCTGCACCAGCCCCCAGGCCAGAGCCCGCCCCTCAGGGCTTCAGCCGGGGGCCGGTCCCGCCGATAAGAGGACTGAGGAGGTCATCTGACCATGCGGGTGGGATTGCTCACCGGGGGTGGGGACTGCCCGGGGTTGAACGCGGTCATCCGCGCGGTGGTCCGGCGCTCCCTGCAGCACGGGTTCGAGGTCCTGGGGATCAAGAAGGGGTGGCTGGGGCTGGTCACTCCGGAGGTGCGTCCCCTGACCCTGGATGCCGTGTCGGGGATCCTCCACGTGGGCGGGACCATCCTGGCGACGAGCCGCTGCAACCCCTTCAAGCTCGACCACGGCGCGGAGCGCGTCCTGGAGCATTTCTCGGCCCTCGGGCTCGACGCGGTCATCGCGGTGGGGGGCGAGGGGACGATGCGGAAGGCCCACCGCTTCGCCACCCTGGGGATGCCGCTCGTCGGGGTCCCGAAGACGATCGACAACGACCTGCCCGGCACGGATGCGACCTTTGGCTTCGACACCGCGGTGGCCATCGCCACCGAGGCCATTGACCGGCTGCACTCCACGGCCGAGGCGCACAACCGCGTGATGGTCGTGGAAGTCATGGGGCGGGACGTCGGCTGGATCGCCACCTACGCCGGGCTGGCGGGGGGCGCCGACGTGATCCTGATCCCCGAGGTCCCCTGGGACATCGAGGAGGTCTGCCGGCTGATCAAGCGCCGCCACTGGCGCGGCAAGACCTTCAGCATCGTGGTGGTGGCCGAGGGCGTCCGCTTCTCCGAGGAGGACGAGCCCGGCGGGATCGCGCACCGCCTGGCCCGGGAGATCGAGACCCGGACCCAGTTCGAGACCCGCGTCACGGTGCTCGGCCATATCCAGCGCGGGGGCTCGCCCACGGCCTACGACCGCATCCTGGCCACCCGGTTCGGCATCTACGCGGCAGACATGGTGCAGCGGGGCGAGTTCGGCCGCATGGCCGCGCTCCGGGGCCGGGAGGTCATCTCGGTCCCCTTGGAGGAGGCGGCCACCGGGCTCAAGAAGGTGGACCGGGACCTCTACGCGATCGCCCAGGTCTTCTTCGGCTGATCGACGGCCCCTCCCGGCCGATCACCCGTCCACCCGCAGCGGGAAGGCATCGGGGAGGTGCTCGATCCGGACTGTTCCCCCGCGCCAGGTGACCGCCACGACATCGAAGCGGGCCGCCTGCCCGGCCCGGCCGTGCCGCTGAAGGTAGGCCAGGGCCGTCCGGCAGATCCGCCGCTGCTTCCGGCCTGTCACGGCCTCCTGCGGCAGGGCGACCGCCGTGGAGGTCCGGGCCTTGACCTCCACGAAGACCAGGGTCCCCCGATCAGCCACGATCAGGTCGATCTCCCCATAGCGCGAGCGATAGTTCCGGGCCAGCACCGGGGTCCCGTTCGCCTCGAAGTAGGCGGCTGCCGCCTCCTCCCCTCGCGCCGCGATGTCGGCCCGCGCAGGGCGGCCTGTCCCGCCCGGCGCCGCACCCCGCTCGCCCTGCTCCGGGCCCATCCGGCCTCTCATGCGACTCAGGCGACTCCTCGCCCCTGCCCACTCCCACGCGTGACCGGTTATCGCCCCGGGCGGGCTGACAGTCAGACCAGCTGCGCAGCGAGGGCGTGCATGCTGCTTCGGTGTGCAGGATGGATGCCGAAGGGACGGGCCCTTACCGATCCCACAGGGTCCGCTGGGGCGCAAAGCTTCGCCGGTGGATCGGGCAGAGGCCGAACCGGCGGATGGCCTCGCGGTGCTCCCGGGTCGCGTAGCCCTTGTTCCGCAGGAAGTTGAACTGGGGGTAGTCGTGGTGGTAGGCCGCCATCAAGCGGTCTCGGGTGACCTTGGCGATGATCGAGGCCGCGGCGATGGAGGCCACACAGGCGTCGCCGTCCACCACGGTCTGACAGGGGAGCGGGAGCGGAGGGGCATGCCGCCCGTCCACCATCAGGTACTGCGGGGCAGCGTGGAGCTGGGCCACGGCGCGGGCCATGGCCTGCAGGGTCGCGCGGTGGATGTTCAGGCGGTCGATCTCGCCGGGCTCGGCCACCCCGACGCCGATGGCCACGGCTGCGCGGTGGATCAGCTCGTAGAGGCGCTCGCGGGCCCGGGCCGGCAGGCGCTTGGAGTCATCCAGCCCTGGCAGGCTCCAGGGGGGTGGGAGGATGACGGCCGCGGCCACCACCGGCCCGGCCAGGGGCCCGCGCCCGGCCTCGTCGATCCCGGCGACGCGGGTGACGCCCTTGCGGGCCAGCTCGGCTTCGAGATGGCGCTGGACCTGCGGGAACCGCGAGGCGCCACGCGCCATCGGTCCCCTACCCCTGGGACTCCTCGGGGGTCTCGGGCTTCTCCATCACCGTACGACGCTGGATGCGGGCCGCCTTCCCCTTGAGGCCGCGCAGGTAGTAGAGCTTGGCGCGCCGCACCCGGCCCGGCTGGACCACCTCGATCTTGCCCACCACGGGGGAGTGCAGCGGGAAGGTCCGCTCGACCCCCACGCCGTAGGAGACCTTGCGCACGGTGAAGCTGGAGCGGAGCTGCCCTTTCTTCTTCCGGATGACCACGCCCTGGAAGATCTGGATCCGCTCCTTGTCCCCTTCTTTGATCCGCACATGGATCTTCACCGTGTCGCCGGGGGCAAACTGCGGGAGGTCTGTCTTCATCTGCTCGCGCTCGACCAGATCGATCAAGTCCATGACTCCGCTCCTCTATCCGCCGCCGGGCCACGGCCCGGGCCCTGCCCGTTGCCGGCGAGCCTGATCTCCTCCAGCAGGGCTTGATCCTCCACGCTCAGGCACGCCCGTCCCAGCAGGTCCGGCCGCCGCTCCCAGGTCACCCGGAGCGCCTCACGCCGGCGGTACCGGGTGATGGCCTCGTGGTTCCCCGACAGCAGCACCGCCGGGACCGCCTGGCCCTCGAACATCCGGGGCCGGGTGTACTGGGGCGGGGCCAGCACCCCCCCGGTGAAGCTGTCCTCCCGGGAGGCCTCGCACCCCAGCACGCCCGGGACCAGCCGGCTCACCGCGTCCACCACCACCATCGCGGGCAGCTCCCCGCCCGTGAGCACGTAGTCCCCGATGGAGAGCTCCTCGTCCACATAGTGCATCCGGATCCGTTCATCCACCCCTTCGTAGTGCCCGCAGACCAGCAGGAGATGCCCGCAGCCCGCCAGCCGCTCCGCCGCCGCCTGGTCGAAGTGCGCCCCCTGCGGGGAGAGCAGGATGACCCGCACCGCCGGATCCTCGGCCCGGGCCGCGGCGATGGCCCGCGCCAGGGGCTCCGGCTTCAGCACCATCCCCTTGCCGCCCCCGAAGGGGTAGTCGTCGGCCACCTTGTGTCGGTCCGCCGTGAAGTCCCGCACGTCCAGAATCCGGACCTCGATCAGCCCCCGCTCCCGCGCCCGCCTCAGCAGGCTCTCTTCGAACGGGGAGCGGAACATCCCGGGGAACAGCGTGAGGATGTCGAAGCGGATCATCGCCAGGCCGGCTGCGCCAGGTCCCCCCGGAGACCAGGGCTACAGGTCGAGCAGCCCCTCCAGCGGGGAGATCACCATCTCCTGGCGCTCCAGGTCAATCTTCCGGACCACCTCCTCGGTGGCCGGGATCAGGTACTCGCGGGCCCCTTCCACCACGTACACGTCGTGCCCCCCGGTGCGGAGGATCTCCCGCACCGTGCCGAGCCGCACGCCCCCCTCTGTCACCACTGAGAGCCCGATGATCTGAAACCAGTAGTACTCTTCTTCGGCCAGATCCGGCGCGGGCAGGAGCGCTTCGTCCACGCACACCTCCGCCTCGCGGAACCGCTCGGCCTCGTCGCGCGTCTCCACGCCCTTGAACCGCAGCACGGCCCAGGCCTGGTGCGGCCGGCAGGCGGCCAGTTCCTGCGTCACCAGGCGGCCCGAGGGGAAGCGGAGCCAGACCGCGCTCTGGGCGCGCAGGACGCCCAGGGAGTCGGAGTACGGCTTCAACTTGACCTCTCCCCGGAGGCCCTGGGCCTTCAAGATCTTCCCCAGAGGGACCAGCGCCGCCAACGCCTTCCCCTACTCCACGATCTCCAGCACCGACCGCTTCCGGAGCTTGGTCGAGGCGGCGCTGAGGATCGTGCGCATGGCCCGGGCCGTGCGCCCCTCCTTGCCGATCACCTTGCCGAGGTCCTCCTTGGCCACCTTCAGCTCGATGACCGAGGTCTGCTCCCCCACGACCTCAATCACGCGCACCGCATCCGGGTTGTCCACGAGGGCCTTGGCGATGGCTTCGATCAGTTCTTTCACCGCTCTCACCTCCACCCTTCGGGTGCGGCATTCAGCCCTCCTGCGCCGGGGCGCGGCGTGCCTCGGCGAACTTCTTCCAGATGCCGGCCTTCTTCAACAGCGACTCCACGGTCTCGGTGGGGGTGGCCCCCTGCCGGAGCCACTCCAGCACCCGCTCCTCCTGGAAGCTCACGCGCGCCGGGTTCGCCTGCGGGTCGTAGGTCCCCAGGATCTCCAGGAAGCGCCCATCTCGAGGCCAGCGGCCCTCCGCCGCCACCACCCGGTACCTGGCCTTCTTGTTCGTGCCGATCCGTGTCAAACGCAGTCTCACCGCCATGGTCGTCGGCTCTGCCTCCTCTTCACGAAGTGGTCGAAAGTCAGCCAGAGTATACCATTGTCTCGGGCCCGGCGGCCAGTCGCCCGGCCGGCGCGGCTGGCGCCTCAGAAGGGGCCAACCCCCCGCATCCGGCGGAACCGCCCCTTGCCCAGCTCCGCCATCATCCGCCGCAACTGCTGGTACTGCTTGACTAGCCGGTTCACGTCCTCCACGCTCGTGCCGCTCCCCCGGGCGATCCGTCGCCGCCGGCTCGCGTTGAGGACGGCGGGGTTCTGGCGCTCCTCGTGGGTCATGGAGTTGATGATCGCATCCACGTGCCTCAGCTCCTCCTCCCCGGCCTCCAGCTCCCGCCCCCCGATCAGCTTGTTGACCCCCGGGATCATGCTCACGAGCTGCTCCAGCGACCCCATCTGGCGCACCTGCCGGAGCTGGTCTCGAAAGTCCTCCAGCGTGAAGGTGTGCTTGCGCAGCTTCTGCTCGAGCTCCTCAGCCGCCTTCTTGTCAAACGTCGTTTGTGCCTTCTCGATCAGGGTCAGCATGTCGCCCATCCCCAGGATCCGGGCAGCCATCCGCTCGGGGTGGAACGGCTCCAGGGCATCGAGCTTCTCGCCCACGCCCACGAACTTGATCGGGCGGCCCGTGACCGCGCGCATGGAGAGCGCGGCTCCCCCGCGCGCGTCACCATCCAGCTTGGTCAGGATGATCCCGGTCAAGGAGAGCGTCTCGCTGAACCGCCGCGCGACGTTCACCGCATCCTGGCCGCCCATGGCGTCGGCGACGAGCAGGATCTCCTGGGGCTTCAGGGCCCCGGCCAGCTCGGCCAGCTCGGCCATCAGGGGCTCGTCGATGTGCAGCCGCCCGGCGGTATCCAGGAGCAGGACGTCCTGTCCCTCGCGCTCGGCCTGCCGGCGGGCCTGCTGGCAGATCTGCAGGGGCGTCTGGTCCGGCGTCGCGGGAGACACGGGCAGGTTGAGCTGGCCTCCCAGGCGCTTCAGTTGCTCGATGGCCGCGGGGCGCTGCACGTCCGCCGGGACGAGCAGAGGGTTCCGGCTGCGACTCCGCAGGAACGCCGCGAGCTTGCCGGCCGTGGTCGTCTTCCCGGAGCCCTGCAGCCCGACCAGCATGATCAGGTGGGGCGGACGTCCGCCGAGGTCCAGGCCCACGTGGGCCTCGCCCATGAGCCGGGTCAGCTCCTCGTGGACGATCTTGATCACCTGCTGACCCGGAGTCAGGCTCTCCAGGACCTCCTGCCCGGTGGCCCGGGCGCGGACCCGGTCCAGGAACTCCTTGACCACCTTGAAGTGGACATCGGCCTCGAGCAGGCTGAGCCGCACCTCCCGCAGCGCCTCCTGCAGGTCGGCCTCGGTCAGGTGCCCCCGGCCGCGCAGGCGCTTGAACACCGCATCGAGCTTCTGGATCAGGGTGTCAAACATGAGCAGAACGCGCTCCGATAGATTCGCTCTACCCTATCGTCCCGTGAGAAAGGGTGTCAAGGAAGAGTCTGATCGCCGGTGGTTAGGATTCGGTCCCGAAGCCAGGCCTGCCCCAGGGCTAGTAGCGCGGCCATCGCCTCCGGATCGCCTCCACAACGGCCGCATCTCCCTTGAGGGAGAAGAACTCCACGGGGGTCCGCCCCAGCCTTTTTGCCACATGGAGACAAAGGATCAAGGCAACGAGAGTGATGAGGAAGTTCTGCCAGGAGGCCAGGTCCCACTGGTCGGGAAAGAGCCACTCCACGTCGCTCAGAGGCCAGAGGTAGCTGATCGGCCAGGAGGGGCCTGACCCGACGTAGTCGCCGAGGAGATGGAGGTGGAAGGCGAGAAAGACCAGGAGGGCGGTCAGCCATTTCCGCCTGGAGAAGGCAAACGAGAGGGTCCCGAGCAGGATCCCGGTGGCGAGGTTGTGGGTCAACAGGTGGTGATACCTCCCATAGTACTCCACGCCGAAGAGGAGGCCGATCCCGTCCAGGTCGGGAACGAGCCCGGCGAGCAGGACGATCCCCCGTTCCCGGCGGGTGAGCTCCCAGACGTTGCCAAGGAGCCAACTGATCTGCGCATGCGTGACAGGCGACATCGTCTCTGGGGAGGAACGTTATCCGTTTCAGGCCAGAGAGGCTCCCAAACTCGGGCCCGAGCCGAGAACCTCCAGATTTTTGCTCCGGGCTAGGGAGGACAGGGGGAGGGGGATACTGAAAATCAAATACCCCCCTGCCCCAGGTGCCGGCATGGATGGCAGTGGCCCGGGGGGCAGACGGCCCGAGCAAGACCGAAGGTCCGGGCAGGGTAGGCGTTGCTGCCCGAGACGGAGACGGGGGCTGTACCCGTGGTGATCCAGCGGGAGGGGCGGGGCGGGGAGCGAGGTCAATCGCCAAGCTCCAGACGCCGCTGAACAAGCTGGAGGGCACGGCGCTCCAAGTTCGCCCGCCATCCGTGCTCTTGAAGACCCCGCCCCCCGTGCCGGCGTAGACGGCCCCAGGAGGATCGACTGCCAGAGCCCTGACGCCAAGGTAAGTGAGACCGACGTTCACACCTCTCCAGGTAACGCCGCCATCCGTACTCGCAAAGACACCGCCACTCGTGCCGGCGTACACCGTCGCCGGGGCCGTGGGATCGATCGCCAGGGCTTGGACATCGGGATCAGTGATGCCCGTGCTCATCACCCTCCAGGTGACTCCCCCATCCGTGCTCTTCAAGACGCCGGCATTCCAGGTGCCCGCGTAAATATTTGCCGGGCTTGTGGGGTTGATCGCCAGGGCCTGGATCGTGCGGTTGGGCAAGCCCGCGCTCATGGACACCCAACTGACGCCACCGTTCGTGGTCTTCCATACGCCACCTCCGTAGACGCCCACATAGACGGTCGCCGGGGCTCTGGGATCGATCGCCAGGGCATAGAACAAAGAACCGGTCAGGCCGACATTCATGGCGGTCCAGCTTTGGCCGCCATTCGTGCTTTTGAAGACGCCGCCGAGGAGGATGCCCGCGTAGAGAGTCGCCCAGTTTGTGGGGTCGATGGCCAGGGCCTTGACGCGGAACGCAGCCAGGCCTTGGTTCACGGCTGTCCAGGTCGCGCCCCCGTTGGTGCTCTTGAAGACGCCGCCACCGTCCGTACCGGCGTAGATAACACCGGGCACCCCAGGGTGCATGGCGAGGGCCAAAACGTCCTGGGCGATCAGGCCGGTGTTCGTGGCGGCCCAACTGACGGCACTGTTCCTGCTCTTGAACACGCCACCCCCCCAGGTACCCGCGTAGACGTTTGCCGGGGTTCGAGGATCGATTGCCAGGGCCAAGACGTTCGTGAAGATTTTTAAGCCTTGGTTCGTAGCCGCCCAGGTCAGGCCCCCGTTGGTGCTCTTGAAGACACCGCCGTCCAGGGTCCCGGCATAGATGGTCGTCGGGATCGTCTTGTCGACCGCCAAGGCTTGGACATACAGGTTGGTTAAGCCGACGTTCATCGGTGTCCAACTTTGGCCGCCATTCGTGCTCTTGGAGACCCCGCCGGCAGTGCCGGCGTAGACGATCGCCGGAGTCCTGGGATCGACCGCCAGGGCTCGGACATTGAGGTTGGTCAAGCCGATGTTCATGGCCGTCCAACTCTGGCCGCCATTCGTGCTCTTGTAGACGCCGGCCCCGCCAGTACCTGCATAGACCGCGCCTGAAGGATCGATCACGACGACAGCGGGGGTTGCCTGGATGCCGGCGCTCGTAACCATCCAGCTGGCGCCCCCGTTGGTGCTCTTGAAGACGCCGCCCCCGGTGCCGGCATACACGGTCGCCGGGGCTGAGGGGTCGATCGCCAGGGTCCGCACATTGCTGTTGGTGAGGCCCGTATTCACAGCCGCCCAGGTCGCGCCCCCGTTGGTGCTCTTGAAGACGCCGCCGTTTAGGATCCCGGCATAGATGGTCGTCGGGGTCGTGGGGTGGATCGCCAGGGCGGAGATGATTCCCCCTTCAGGGCCGCTGGTGGTCCACTGATTGAGGCCAGCGTTGGGAAGGTCGGTTACACACAGGGACAACCCGCTGACGATCGCAACGACCATTGCCAGCCGGTAAAACGAAACCCTTCGGTACCGAACCATGAGAAAGTACCTCCCCCACTCGTATGGGCACGTCTATTCCGCTAACTCCTGCCATCGCGGATCAGGGGTCCCTAGCACCCGCCGCTCATCGCGCTCCCCGCGCCTGGGACGTTGATCCAGACACACCCGCCTTCCACCCCACCGCTGCCGGTGTTGTTGCGCCAGCGATAGCCTCCGCCCCCGCCGCGCTGCTGCGCCTGCTGCAGGGCAAGGACCAGATTGGCGATCGGGAATGGGTTCCCCTCCATCCCGATATTCCCGGTCCGCCCGTCCAGCCACCAGCGGCCGGGGTAGACGACGCCGAAGAGTTGCTGCAAAAAGAGGACTTCGACCAGGGGCAGGTTGCGGCCATTGATGAACACTCCGGTGGTGCCGTTGGAGGCATTGGCCGGGAGGGGGCCGAAGTCGTGCCCCGGGAGGATGAAGCCCAGGGACTCGCGCCCCCAGGGCCCGTAGAGCCCGCTCACCCGGTCGTACCAGTAGGCGCCGGGCGGCGGCGCGGCCCCGTAGAGCTGCTGGAGTTGCCGGAGCTGCTCCGGATGCGGGGGACGCCCGTTGATCACGACCCCTGCCATCGGCGGGCGCATTTCCTCCGGGCCCGGAGTCCCCATTCCCGGCCTGCCGGATTCATGCTCCGCCAATCGCGGGGCCTGAGCTGGTCTCCCTGTAGAGCTTGCGGACGACAGGAGCGCCCCGCCCGGAACCGGCAGGACCGCGAGGATCTGCGCCCCTGCAGAAGGACTCCCGGACAGGAACAGGAGGGGAATGAAGAGCACGGACAGCTCCGCTCGCACTCGATGGGTCGTGCATCTCCTCATGGCAACCCCCATGGAACCGATCCCCGGGGACCGGCCCCCTTGAAGAAAAGCCGGCATGCCGAACCGCTTCGAGCGATCTTGTTCATGCGCCGCTAAGGCAAGACCGCCAGACTGTGAGCTCCCGCCGCTATGGCCGTTGTCCCCATCAGGAACAGGCCCTGCGGCCCGGTGTCCTGGACCTGGACAGGGGCGCGGGCGTGGGTTGTGCTGCCATTGCCCAGCTCGCCCGCTGTGTTCCGGCCCCAGGCCCAGACCGTCCCGTCAGACTTCACGGCCAGATTGTGCTCCACACCCGCCGCGAGGGCCGTCGCGCCGGTCTGGAACCAGGTCGGATCGCGGGGATCCCCCACCGGTCTGGGGGTGAGCCAGATGTTCACTGGGGTCCCGTCGCCCACTTGGCCAAAATGGTTCGAGCCCCAGGCCCAGACCGTCCCGTCAAACCGCATGGCGAGGCTATGGCGGCCTCCGGCCGCAATTCCCATCACATTGGCGAGCGCGTGCACCTGAACGGGGGTGGCCTTGCGGGCGGTGGTGTTGTCACCGAGCTGGGCATCGATGTTCTGGCCCCAGGCCCAGACCGTGTCGTTCGCCAGCAGTACCAGACTGTGAAAGCCCCAAGCTGCAACGGCGGTCACCGGGGCGGGGAAAGGTATCCCCCCCGGCCCTCTCACCTGGATCGGGGTGGGCTTAATGTTATTGAGACCGAAGGTGCCGTCGCCGACCTGCCCCTGGTCGCTATTGCCCCAGGCCCAGACCGTGCCGTCGGCCTTAAGCGCCACGTTGTGCACGATGCCGGCCGCAATGGCTGTCACGCCAGTGAGGAACCCGGTCCGATCCCGGGGATCTCTCACCTGAACGGGGGGGAGGCTCTGGACGGAGAGCATACCGATGCCGAGCTGGCCATGGCTGTTGTCCCCCCACGCCCACACCGTGCCGTCCAATCTCAGCGCCAGGCTGTGCTGCCAGCCCGCCGCAACGGCCGCCATCCCGCTCAGGCCGGCTACCTGCACGGGAATGCTGCGGGTGGTCGTGGTCCCGTCGCCCAGCTCACCCTCGCCATTCCCGCCCCAGGCCCAGACCGTGCCGTCGGCCTTCAGTCCCAGGCTGTGGAAGCCGCCCGCCGCGAGGGCTGTCGCCCCGCTCAGCGCGCTCA
>JACPFL010000043.1 GCA_016183025.1 Deltaproteobacteria bacterium
GCAGCTCACGTAGATCTGGCCACCCCGCAGGTACTCGCTGGGCTTTCGCCCCGCCGGGGGCAAGGCGCGGGGAACCCGCTCGGCCGCGAATTCGTAGAAGTGCTCCATCCGGTCCACCCAGAATGGCACCCACTCGCAGCCGGCCTCGAGGAAGGCCAGGCGCAGCGACGGGAAGCGGTCCAGGATCCCGCCGCCCACGATGGCGACGAACGCGGCCAGGAGCGGGAAGACGAACGGCACATTGACCGAGCTGAAGAGGTCGGCGTAGAGGTTGTTCAGGCTGGGGCAGGACCAGCTCACGTGGATGGCGATCGGCAGGTCCAGGTGGCTGCACGCCTCGAAGAACGGGAGAAAGGCCGGCTCATTGAGCAGCCGGTCGTCCGCCGTCCCCGGGATCATCACCCCGACGGCTCCGAGCCCCTGCGCCCGCTGGACCTCCCGGACTGCCTCGCCGACGTCCTGAAGGGGGACGATCGCCACCCATTTGAACTGGTCGGGCCGCTCGGCGCACCGGCGGGCGATCCAGCTATTATACGCGCGGTACAGGGCGGCCAGGAGGCTGAGGTCCCCGCTGAGCCGTGGGCCCAGGAAGAGGGTCGGGTAGATCACCTGCAGCGCGATCCCCTCCTTCTTCATGTCCCGGAGCCGCTGCTCGACGTCCCGCATCTCCATGGACTCGATGGTCTCGGGCTTCAGGGCGCTGATCTCGGTGCGGACGTTCGCGTGGGCATTCGGGGTCCCCAGGATGTGGCACCCCTTCCCCTGCAGCTTGGGGAAGAGCTGGTCCTCGATCAGCCAGAAGGCACGGCCGTTGGAGCCCACCACCCTCGGCCGCCTGCCCCAGCAGGGCTTCTCCAGGAAAGGCTCGCTGAAGGTCTCCTCGCACTCCTCGACGTGGGCGTCGGCGTCGATCACGGCGATCGCATCGGTCATCGCAGTCCTTCCTCCCGCTGAGCGCCCCGATGAGGGCCGCGGGGAGAGCCATCCTGGCCGCCCAGGGCAGACGGCGCAGCATTGTATGTCGAGCGCCTGGGATGGTCAAGCGCATGGAGCACCCGTTGTCTTTGCGTCCGCGGCCCGCTCGCGGACCGTCCACGGGCCCCACAGGCGCGCTTGCCCGGGTCCGTGGGAACGTGATACGAGTAAGGCCTTCCGAGATCGGGGCGCGGACGATCTCGACCGGCCCACATGCGCGGAGGGCTCTCATGGGAAACTTGCGGATTCGCCTGGCGTGCGGCCCCTACGACCGGATGCGGCCGCTCTGGGAGGGGGCGGTGCGTCCCGACGGGGTCGATCTCCAGTTCATCCCGGTCCCCTCGCCGCCCGAGGTGTTCGCCCGGATGTACAAGCACCGGGAGTTCGACGCGGCCGAGATGGGCCTCACCTTCTACCTGATCCTGGTGGCCCGCGGGGAGGCCCCCTTCACCGCCATCCCCGTCTTCCCCTCCCGGATGTTCCGCCACGGGTTCATCTTCGTGCACAGGCGGGCCGGGATCCGGGACCCCCGCGAGCTGGAGGGAAAGCGCATCGGAGTCCCCGAGTACCGGCAGACCGCCGCCGTGTGGATCCGGGGGATGCTGCAGCACGAGTACGGGGTGAACCCGGCCAAGGTCCGGTGGGTGGAGGGGGGGCTGGAGACCCCGCGCCGTTCCGACGAGCTCAGCATCCTGCCGGGCAACGACATCTCGGTAGAGGTCCTCAACGAGCGCGCTTCGCTCAACGACCTGCTCCTCCGGGGCGAGCTCGACGGGTTCCTCGGCGCGCGCGTGCCCTCCTGCTTCGGCCGCTCCCCCGACATCCAGCGCCTGTTTCCGGACTACCGGGCCGCGGAGCGCGCCTATTACGAGAAGACCCGCCTCTTCCCGATCATGCACACCCTCGTGATCCGCAACGACCTCC
This sequence comes from Deltaproteobacteria bacterium, assembly GCA_016183025.1. GTDB lineage: Bacteria > Desulfobacterota > JACPFL01 > JACPFL01 > JACPFL01 > JACPFL01. The sequence continues at coordinate 1,900 of JACPFL010000043.1, forward strand.
TCAGGGACGAGCCCTGGGTGGCCCAGAGCCTCTACCAGGCCTGCTGCCGGGCCAAGGCCCTGTGCTGGCAGGAGCTGCAGTTCACCGGCGCGGCGCGCGTCATGCTCCCCTGGCTGATCGCCGACCTCGAGGAGGCCCGGGCCGTGCTCGGCGAAGACCCGTGGCCCTACGGGGTGGAGGCCAACCGTCACGCCCTCGAGGCGGTGGCCGGGTACCTGGTGGAACAGGGGCTGGCCCCGAGGCCGGTCGCGGTCGACGAGCTCTTCCCCCCCGGGATGGCCGAGAGCTACTACTGAGGCGCGCCCCCCTTCCCGGACCTCTGGTCGCCATGTCGCTCACCCGCGCCGAGCGCCGCGTCGTGCTCCTGGCCAGCACGGCGAACATGCTCCCGCCCTTCACTCAGTCGATCTTCACGCCCAGCATGGCCGCGGTGCGCGAGACGTTCGGGGCCTCCAACACCGTGGTGGCCCTGGCCATCTCCCTCTACGCGCTCGGCCTGGCCGCCGGGCAGACCCTTTCCGGCCCCCTGGCCGACCGCTGGGCCGCACGCCGGGTCCTGGTCCTGGCCATGTCGATCTACTTCGCGGGGAGCGCCCTGGCCTTCCTGGCCGGGACGATGCCCGTGTTCATCGCAGCCCGCCTGGCGCAGGCCCTGGGCGCGGCCAGCGCCCTGGTCGTGGCGCCTTCCCTGATCACGGACCTCGTGCCCCCGGCGCGCCGGGGCCGGGCGCTGGGGATCATGCAGAGCTTCGCCTTCGCCGGGTTCGTCGCCGGACCGCTGGTCGGCGGCCTCATGGCCCCGCTGTGGGGGTGGCGCGCGGTCTTCCCCCTGCTCATGGCCGTGAGCCTCGGCATCCTGGCCGGCAGCCGGCTCCTGCCGGTCTACCCCCTGCCCACCGAGCCGCTCACCTGGCAGAAGGTGCGCGCCATCGTCCTCACCTCCAGCACGCGCAAGGGGCTGCTGCTGGGGGCGAGCCAGGTCTACACCATCCACGGCCTGCTCACCATGCTCCCGCTCCTGCTCCACGAGCGCCTCCACCTGCCGGTGACCTGGATCGGGCTGACGCTCACGCTGCTCAACGTCACCGCCATGCTGGGCTCACCCATGGGGGGCCGCGCCATCGACCGGCTGGGGATCCACATCACGATCCGGCGCGGGATGGGCGTGGCCGTGGGCGCCGCGCTCCTGCTGGGCGCGGTCGCGCTGGTGGCCCGGGGAGTCGGCAGCCTGGCGGGGGTCGTCCCGGCGCTGGCCGGGATCGGGATGGGCTTCAGCTGGGCGTACCCGGCCCAGGTGGCGTTGATGGTCGCCTGGTTCCCGGAGATCCGCGGGACCGCGGTGGGGGTCTACAACCTGGGCCGGTTCGGGGGCGGCGCGCTGGGGCCGGTCACGATGGGGCTCGCGGCGGACCTCCTGGGGCTCCGGTGGGCCTTCCTGCTGCCACCCCTGGCCCTGGTCACGGCCCACCTGGCCGGCGCGCGCACCGTCACGGCCCCTGCCTCACGTCCGTCGGGCGTGGCTCCAGGAGAGTAGCGGGGGGCAGACAATCCGCCCCGAGAGGTCTTCCTGGGCGGCGGCGAACTTCTGAAAGGTCGGGCTCGGGTGAGGGCGAAGGTCAGACCAAATCTGGACGCCTGACCACCGTTAGCAGGCCAGGGACCGGGATCAGCCGGCGGCCCACAGGATCGGGCGCGAGCCGGAACCCTTCCAGGGTGTAGGCCCCCAGCAGCGGCACCGCGCTCTCTTCCCTGAAGACGATCAGCGTGGTGTGGGTGTTCCCATCCAACCGGACGCGGGTCTCGGCCATCTCGTATTCCACCTGTCTCCCATCCGCGAGCACGAACGGCCAGCGAAAGCTCGCCTGAACGCCGAGCCGCTCCAGGACAGGCCGGGGGATAACCGTGTATGAGGCTCCGGTATCCACAACGGCCTCGACCGTCTCCCAGCGTCGTCCTTCAGGGTCACCGATCTCGACCGGCACGCGGAATGTCCCCACGATTACGGCCATATCTCACACTCCGAGCAATCTGAGCCGAAACGAGTCATATCAACGCGCGGCCTCAGCCGCGCGCGCCGCGGCGACCCGCCTGAGCACGCCGCTTCTCGCGCGCCGGCTGGATGCGCTTGTTGGGCAGCCTCATGAAGTTCTCGGGGTGTAGCAGGCTGGCAACTGAGATGTCTTCGTCAATGGATTCCCAGTGGATCCCGATGCCGCCCCCGATCAACTCCCACTCGGCTCTTTGCCTCGCCGTGGCTTCCAGGAGCCGCGGAAACCAGGCGAGAGGAACGGAAATCGTCCGTCCGTCGGAGAGCACCACGTTCAGCATGTCGTCTGTGCATGACACGCCGACCGCGACGGCCTCAGCCTTCTCCACCAACTCGCTGACCTCTACCCGGCTCGCCGTTTCGCGATGAGTTCCCGCACACTGGGGACCAGATCCACGGGCACTGCCATCGTCGTGTGGGTTGTCGACTCGTAAGCGGCCTCGTCCTCGGCAACCGCTTCCTCGTCGGACTGCTTCTCGTAGTGCTCGAGGACCCGTCGAACGCGGTCTTCATCCCATCCTGCCGGAAACCTCGCCTCGCTCATGGCTTCCTCCTGCGGCGCCGGCGCAAAGCCCGCCTCGCTTTCGGCCCCAGCGCGTACGCGGTGATCACGAACACCGACCTCGGGGCAGGATCCGGCACGTATATGACCCGTAGATATCGACCGGCGCGCGTTTGGCCGAGAGCGACCCGCGATCCCTCGCGGCCTGGTCTATCCTCCCATGGTCGGGCGAGCACTTCCTCAACCTCGGCCTCGCTGACGTCATGCCGGTAGATGTGCGGCTGGCCCGTCTCCGGGTCGATAAAGAACCGAATCTCCATGCCTCAGTTCCACTGAGTAACGAAGCTCCCGCCAACAACTCACTCACCAGGCCTCCACCAGTTGCATCGGAGACCTAACGGTAGCGGTCAGGCGCGAGCCGCGCGCACCGGCCTCGTCCTCTTCGCCCGGCGTCGGGCGCGCCTCGTCGGCTGGAGCGCGCTGTTCGGCAGGCCGCCTTTGCCGCGAACAGCCCGTGCAGTGTTGAGAACTCCGCGAAGGGCCTCGTTGACGGCGTCGGGCGAGGGAAATGCCGCAGCGACTTCCGGCTCCAGGAGGACCAGGTTGCTCCCCTTGCGAAGTCGTGCGACATACTTACCGCGTACGCCGCCCCTCATCGACGCGAAATCGTATTCAGGTAGGAGGTCGTTATCGTTGCCTCGCTTTGCCTTGCTCATAGAATCCTCGCTCCCGCCTTGTTGCTGGTCGGGCGCTGATGATACGGATGGTGTCGTTTCGCTCGGTGTGTGCGACGACGAGAAGCCTCCTCCGCGCGGATGCGCCGATCGAAACAAAGCGCCGCTCTCCGGTGGAGTGCGCCTCGTCGGGAAACGTGGTCGAGAGCGGGTCCTCCAGTACCGTTGCCGCCTCCTGAAAGCTTACCCGGTGCTTCTTGAGATTCCCGGCCGCCTTTGCGGCGTCCCACTCGAAGTCCACCATGCCTGTTTCCGTGCGTGTTCACGCGTGGCCGTCAGCTGCCGAACGACAAATGGACAAAACCGTATAACACCCCAAACGCTGCGCGATGTCGTAGCCTATCGCCCGGGCGGGGGTGTCGGCCTGAGCGTTTTTTGTTCCGCATGGGTCTCGAACATACTGGATTTGACCACATTCGCTGCGTCGTTGCAACCTGAGGCTCGGTGCCGCGAGGACGAGAACAGCCGCCTGGCGCTTGGCGGCCCGCCGTTCATCAAGCGGCAGGGGCGTCGCAGGAGGGCGGTCAGAAGAGGCGGGCGCGGGCGGCAGCCTGGGGGACCGCGACGAGCTGCTCCATGACCTTGGGGAAGACCGCGCAGAAGCGCTCGACCCAGGCGGTCGGCACCGTGGTCCCCACGCGGAAGAAGCGGTCGGCGAA
>JACPFL010000275.1 GCA_016183025.1 Deltaproteobacteria bacterium
GCCGGTGGGGGTCTCGGCGGAGGTCGTCTTCTACTTCATCCTGTTCGGGGCGTTCCTCGAGAAGTCCGGGGGCGGGCGCCTCTTCCTGGACCTGGCCTACTTCATCACCGGCCGGACCCGGGGGGGATCGGCCAAGGCCTCGGTGATCAGCAGCGCCCTGTTCGGCACGATCTCCGGGAGCGCGGTGGCCAACGTGGTGGTGGACGGGATCTTCACGATCCCACTCATGAAGAAGACCGGCTTCTCTCCGGCCTTCGCTGCCGCGCATGAGGCGACCGCCTCCACCGGGGGGCAGATCATGCCGCCGGTCATGGGGGCTGCGGCCTTCATCATGGCGGAGATCCTCGGGATCCCGTACTGGAACGTAGCTGTGGCCGCCGCCGTGCCGGCGGTGCTCTACTACATCTCGCTGTACTTCACGGCCGACCTGTCAGCGGTCAAGCACGGGATCAAGGCCGTGCCCCGGGAGGAGCTGCCGGATGTCCGCGCCGGGCTGCGCGCGCGCCTCCACGTGCTCCTCCCGCTCTTCGTCCTGGTCTACTTCCTGTACGCGGGCTACTCCCTGATGGTGGGGGCCTTCGCCTGCGTGCTCCTCACCGTGGCGGTGAGCGTGCTGCGCGCGGCGACACGGGTCGGGCCGCGCCGGGCCCTGGAGGCCCTCCGCGCCGCCGGCCAGGATGCCCTGGGGGTGGCCATCCCGTCGGCTGCCGCCGGGCTGGTCATCGGGGTCATCGTGTACACCGGGCTGGCGCTGAAGTTCACGGGCCTGGTCATCGGCCTGGCGGGTTCGAGCCTGCTCCTGGCCCTGTTCCTGACGATGATCGCCTGCCTCATCCTGGGCATGGGGATGCCGACGAGCGCCGCCTACCTGATGGGCGCCATCCTGCTGGCCCCGGCGCTCCAGCGCCTGGGCCTGACGCCGCTGGCGGCCCACATGTTCATCTTCTACTTCGCCGTCATCTCCATGATCACCCCGCCGGTGGCCCTGGCGGCGTATGCGGCGGCCTCCATCGCGGGATCGAACCTCTGGGAGACCGGGCTGCGGGCCTTCGTCCTCGCCCTGGCGGGCTTCATCATCCCGTACGCCTTCGTCTACAATACGGCGCTGCTGCTCCAGGGGCCCTGGGCCGAGGTCATCTGGGTGAGCGTGTCCGCCGGGCTCGGGGTCTGGGCCCTGGCCGGGGCGATCGTCGGCTACTGGCGGGGGGGCCTGCGCTGGTGGCAGCGGGTCGCCCTGTTCGCGATCGCGCTGCTCCTGATCACCCCCGAGAAGGTCTCGGACCTCCTTGGGCTCCTGGGGCTCGGCGGCCTGCTCGTGTACCAGTGGACCCGGCGCCCGGCCCTCGTGGAGGAGAAGGCCGCATAAGGGCCCGGCAGACGCTATACTGTTGACCCAGTTGCCAGCGCAGAGGACGTAGAGGAGGCACCGATGGCACTCACGCTCAAGGCTGTGCAGAGGATGATCGAGGCCGCGATGGCGAAGGCGGAGAGCCTGAAGATCAACGTCAGCGTGGCGGTGGTCGATGTGGGGGGGCACTGCGTGGCCAAGGTCCGGATGGATGGGGCCGCGTTCCTGACTATCGAGATCGCCGAGGGGAAGGCGTACACCTGCGTGGCCTTTCGCCGGAGCAGCGAGGAGTTCGCCCAGGGGCTGGCCAACCAGCGCCCCTCGTTTCACGCAAGCCTCGCGGCCCTGACCGGGGGGAAGCTGGTGGCGACTGGAGGCGGGCTTCCCATCAAGGAGGGGGATCAGGTGATCGGCGGGATCGGGGTGAGCGGCGGGACCGCTGACCAGGATGTGGACTGCGCCCGCGCGGCCCTGGCGGCCCTCGGCTAGCTGCCCCGGCGATCGGGTTCGGGGGGACGCCTCTGTGCTGTCAGTGGCCACCTCGTCGCGCGCCGGCGGACTCTCGCGCCGGGAGGCCTGGGCCCTGATCGGGGCTGAGGGCGCGGCGCTCGAGGCGCTCATGGCCGAGGCCGTGGCCGTGAAGCGGGCCCGGACGGGCCAGGTGGTCACGTACTCCCCCAAGGTCTTCATCCCGCTCACCACGCTCTGTCGCGATCGCTGCGGGTACTGCACCTTCCGGAAGGACCCCGGCGAGGCCGGGGCGCACACAATGCTGCCGGAGCAGGTCCTGGCGGTGGCGCGGGCCGGGGCTGCGGCTGGCTGCAAGGAAGCGCTGTTCAGCCTGGGCGACCGCCCGGAGGCGGCCTTTCCGGAAATGCGGGACACGCTCCGGGCGCTCGGGCACCGGACGACCCTGGGCTACCTGCGGGAGGCCTGCGCGCTGGTCCTGCGCGAGAGCCCCCTGCTCCCCCATGCGAATCCGGGGGTCATGGGCCGCCGCGACCTCGGGGCGCTGCGACCGGTGAACGTGAGCATGGGGCTCATGCTGGAGAACGTGAGCGAGCGGCTGTGCGCGCCGGGCGGGCCGCATGGCGATGCCCCGGACAAGCGGCCATCGGTCCGGCTCCGGACCCTGGAGGAGGCCGGCCGGCTCCGGATCCCGTTCACGACCGGAATCCTGATCGGCATCGGCGAGACCTGGGAGGAGCGGGTGGACTCACTGCTCGCCATCCGGGCCCTGCACGAGCGCTACGGCCACGTCCAGGAGGTGATCATCCAGAACTTCCGGCACAAGGCCACGATCCCGATGCGTGACCACCCGGAGCCCTCGCTCCTGGAGATGCTCCGCACGGTGGCCGTGGCCCGCCTGATCCTGCCTGACGAGGTGAACCTGCAGGCCCCGCCCAACCTGACACCGGGCGAGTACCGGTGGCTGCTGCGGGCGGGGATCAACGACTGGGGGGGGATCTCGCCGGTCACCCGGGACTTCATCAACCCCGAGGCGCCGTGGCCGGAGCTGCGCGAGCTGCGTGAGGTCACGGCGGCCGAAGGGTTTGTGCTCCGGGCCAGGCTGGCGATCTATCCGGAGTTCATCACCCGGCGCGAGGAGTTCCTCGACGAGGGGCTGCGCGCGCGGGTCGCGGCCTTGGCGGACGACCAGGGGCTGGTGCCTGAGGGGAGGCTGGATTGATGCAACATGAGCGGGTGGACACGCGGCGGGTGTACGACCTGCACCGGGAGCCTGTGGACGTGGCCCTGCGAGGGATCGCGTCGGAGACGGCCGGGATCCTGGACCGGGCCCTGGCCGGCAAGACGCTGGAGTTCGAGGAGGGGCTCCATCTGGCCACCACGTCGGGGGCGGAACTTCAGGCCCTGATCCGGGTGGCCGACGAGGTCCGCCGGCAGGACGTGGGCGACACCGTGACCTACGTGGTCAACCGCAACATCAACTTCACCAACATCTGCATCATCGGGTGCAAGTTCTGCGCGTTCAGCACCGGGCCGAACGACCCCGAGGCCTACAACCTCGACCTGGAGGAGATCGGGGAGCGGGCGGCCGAGGCCTGGGCATGCGGGGCCACCGAGGTGTGCGTGCAGGGGGGGCTGCCACGTGAGTGGGACGGCTACCAGTACCGGGAGATCCTGCGCGCCATCAAGGCGCGCACGCCCGAGATGCACATCCACGCCTTCTCCCCCATGGAGGTGACCTACGGGGTGGAGAAGACCGGCCTGCCGGTGGCCGACTACCTCGCGATGCTGCGGGAAAGCGGGCTGGGGAGCCTCCCCGGGACCGCGGCCGAGATCCTCGACAGCGAGGTCCGGGCGCTCCTGTCCCGACGCAAGGTCACGGTGGAGCAGTGGGTGGATGTCATCACGACGGCCCACCGGCTGGGGATCCCCACGACCTCCACCCTCATGTACGGGCACGTGGAGCGGCCCGAGCACTGGGTCCGGCAGCTCCTCCTGCTCCGGGGGATCCAGCAGGAGTACGGCGGGTTCACGGAGTTCGTGCCGCTGGGGTTCGTCCACTTCCAGACGGACCTCTTCCGCAAGGGGCTCTCGCGCCCGGGCCCGACCCTGGAGGAGCACCTGAAGATCCATGCCCTCGGGCGGATCATGCTTCGGGGCTTCATCAACAACGTCCAGGTCTCCTGGGTGAAGCTCGGGCGGGAGGTCTCCCAGCTCTGCCTGCTGGCGGGGGCCAACGACTACGGCGGGACCCTGATGGAGGAGAACATCTCGCGCCTGGCCGGGGCCACGGCGGGGCAGTACCTCTCGCCGGAGGAGTTCCAGGAGCGGATCCGCGAGGTCGGACGGACCCCCGCTGAGCGGAGCACGACCTACCAGCTCCTGAAGGTCTTTCACAACTAGACTCGGGATCTCGCCGGGCCGGGAGCAGGATTTTGGGGATGGACTGATGGGAACGTTCTTCATAGAGGTGATCATCGCTCCCCCTGAGGATCCGGGCCGGAGAGAGCCGATCAAGCTTCTCGTGGACACGGGGTCGACCTATACCTGGATCTCGACAACGGTTCTCCATGGACTGGGAATTCAGCCCACCGAGCGGCGGCGGATCCTGACCATCGAAGGGAAGAGCGTCGAACGCGCCGCAACGGAGATCCTCATCACGCTTGAAGGTCGGACCCTTCACACCCTCTGCGTCTTCGGCGAGGGGGGAGATCTTGACGTCCTGGGAGCCTATACCCTGGAAGGCTTTGGCCTGGCCGTGGACCCGGTGCAGCGACGACTCATCCCGAGCATCGTTTACGGAGCATAGCGGCCTCAGGAAAGCCATCGGGTGGAGAACGGGACGGCGTCACCTGAGATGGTGAAATGCGAGGACAGGGAGGAGGAGCGCACAGGGTGAAGCTGGCGATCATCGGGGGGACGGGACGGGAGGGGCCTGGACTGGCCCTTCGCTGGGCGGCGGCAGGCCTGGAGGTGATCATCGGGTCCCGCCAGCAGGAGAAGGCGCAGGGGGTCGCGGCCGAGCTGAACCGCGCCCTCGGCCGGGAGGCGATCGGCGGGATGGTGAACCGCGAGGCGGCGGCCGCGGCGGATCTTGTCGTCATGACCGTGCCATTCTCGGCTCATGTGGACACCCTGCGGGAGA
>JACPFL010000278.1 GCA_016183025.1 Deltaproteobacteria bacterium
GACCGTCTCCAATACCCGATGAAGCGCACGCGGCCGAAGGGGGACCCTGATCCGGGCTGGGTGCGGATCTCCTGGGACGAGGCTCTGGACACTGTGGCGCGCAGGCTCCTGGAGATCCGGGAACGGGATGGCGCGGAAGCTGTGGCCTTTGGAAAACCGGCCCAAGGGGGCAGCCCCGCCAATGACTATGTGGGCTGGCTCACGCGCCTGGCCAATGCCTACGGGAGCCCCAGCAGCCTATCCACGACCCACATCTGCAACTGGCACAAGGACAGCGGGTCCCGGTACACCTATGGGGTCGGGATTCCGGCTCCGGATTTCGAGCATGCCGCCTGCATCCTCATCTGGGGGCATAACCCGGAGGTCTCCTGGCACGCCCACGCGAAGCGAATCGGGGAGGCCCGCAGGAGGGGGGCGAAGCTCGTGGTCATCGACCCACGCCGGACCCATCTGGCCGAGAGGGCGGACCTCTGGCTCGGGGTCCGCCCCGGTACCGACGGGGCGCTGGGGCTGGCCTTCATCCATGTGCTCCTCACGGAGGACCTGTACGACCGGGAGTTCGTCCGATCCTGGACCAATGGGCCACTCCTGGTGCGTGGGGACACGGGGGATCTCCTGAAGGCCAGCGAGGTGGAGCCCCGCGGAGCCGGGCGCGACTTTGTCGTCTGGGATGAGATCTCTCGCACACCGGTCCCCTACCATCCCGCCACCCTCTCCTATGGGAGGGAAGGGGCGGTCCCGGCTCTCCTGGGCTCCTTCCCCATCCGCCTGGCGGGGGGAGCATCGGTGGAATGCCGGCCCGTCTTCCAGCGCCTTGCCGAGCTGGTGGGAGACTACAGTCCCGAGGCTGCGGAGAAGATCTGCTGGGTGGACGCCGACCGGATTCGCCAGGCAGCCCGCCTCGTGGCGACAAACCGGCCGGCCTGCTACTACACCTACGTGGGCCTCGAAGAGCACACCAACGCCATGCAGACGAATCGGGCGGTGTGCACCTTCTACGCGCTGACGGGGGACTTTGATGCGCCGGGGGGGAATGCGCTGTTCCCGTCAACCCCCGCGAATCCCATTGCCGGCAAAGAGTTCCTGGCAGAGGAGCAGGCCAAACGGCGGCTCGGCTATCCGGAGCGCCCCCTGGGACCCTCGGGAACGGTTGGGCACATCCAGGCCTATGACCTCTACCGGGCCGTGCTCACCGGCGAGCCGTATCCGGTCCGCGCCCTGGTGGCCTTCGGGGGCAATATCCTGCTGTCCAACGGCGATACCCAGACCGGGGTCGAGGCGCTCAGGCGCCTGGAGTTCTTCCGTTACGTGGACATCTTCCCCAACCCCTGCATGCCGTTTGCGGACATCGTCCTGCCGGCCTCCTCCTGCTGGGAGTCGGAGGCCGTGAAGACCACCTTCGAGATGGGCCCCGAGACGAGCACCTTCGTGCAGCTCCGGAAGGCGGTCATTCCCCCCCTGTACGAGTCCCGCCCGGACATGGAGATCATCTTCGACCTGGCCGTGCGCCTGGGCCTCGGGGACAAGTGCTTTGGGGGGGACATCGAGGCCGCATTCAATTACCAGCTGGCCCCCAGCGGCCTCACGGTCAAGGACCTGCGGGACCACCCGATCGGAATCTCCGTCCCCATGCCGGTCCGCTACCGGAAATACGCTGAGACCGATCCGGCCACGGGCCGCCCCCGGGGCTTTCGCACCCCCACGCGGCGCATCGAGATCTTCAGCCAGACCTTCAAGGACCACGGCCAGGAGCCGCTCCCCGTGTACCGGGAGCCGGCCTTCAGCCCGGTCAGCAGGCCTGACCTGGCCAGCCGTTACCCCTTCGTGCTGACCATGTCCAAGCTCGTGCAATACTGTCACACGCAGCACCGGAACATCCCGATGCTCAGGAGGCAGAGTCCTCACCCCTTGGTCGAGATCCACCCCCAGACGGCCAGGAGTCTCGGGATCACAAATGGGGAGTGGGTGGCATTGGCGACCCCTTGGGGGAGCGTGCGGCTCAAGGCCAGGATCACCGACTGCGTCCACCCCAGGGTGGTCGCCACGCAGCACGGGTGGTGGGAGGGGTGTGAGGAACTGGGCCTGCCGGGCTATGATCCCTTCAGCGAGAAGGGCTCCAACGTGAACCTCATCATCTCCAACGAGGCCATCGACCCCATCAGCGGCTCGGTCCCCCACCGCTCTAACCTGTGCGCCCTGTGGAAGCTCAGCCCGTGAATGTTCCCTGGCGCCCTAGGCCTGCAGCCCGGGCCGGGCGAGTCAACGGGCAGGGCGCCGGATGGAGACTCCATGAGCGCTGAGGCTGCCAGGGTTCCCGCGCGCACGGTGGCTGAACTGCCAGCCTCGGCCGCTCGTCGCCCGTTTGCTCCCCGCAGCAGGGTTCGAGCCCGCCAACTGATTTCCTGGTAGCACTCTGGTAGCAAAAACTTGCTACCTCGCTGCTACCACTCCTTGCTACCACTCCCCGCGTCCAGGGCTCACTCGATGTCGTCTGCCGTGCCTTCCTTTCCATCCGGCCCAACAGAGAAGAGGTCATAGGGTTTCCGCCCTGCCAGGCTGGGGAATCGATACACGAAGGGATGCCCCCAGGGGTCCTTTATGGGAAAGGATCTGGTGATGTAAGGGCCCCTGCCACGGTCCTCGGAGAGCACCGCGAGCCCCTGCTCCGTCGTCGGGTACAGGGCCGTGTCGAGATTGAAATGATCGAGCGCCTGGCGGATGCTCTGCAGAGCCCATCTTGTTGCAGCGAGGTTCTTCGCCCGGATTTTCTGCTCCACCTCGCGGATGAGCTCGGGGTGATGTTCCCGAACGACCGCGAGAAGAAGCTCATCAAAACGCCGCCCGTACACGTCGGTGGGATCCTTCGGCAGTAGCCGTTCTATCAGGGCGTTCACCTGCTTCTCAAGCTCTCCGGTCGGCCTGCCTTCCTTTTCCAGCCTCAGGAGGTCTGCGATGTGGGCTGCGAGTCTCTTCCGCTGTTCGTCAACATCCGGGCTGCTCTCCGGGGGCCGCACTTGGCTTGAGTCCTTGCCCGGTGTCCCGCGAGGCGGTTCGGCCGGAGAGAAGCCCCCGACCGGGCGGGAGGATCGGGCGTGGACCGTGGGCGGCGCGGCGACGAGAAGGGTCGGGAGAAGACACGCCAGGCACACGAGGAATCGGGCGCGAGCGTATTGACCTCTGCGGGAGCCCGCCGGGCTGGAATCAGGATGCAGGAGATCCCCAATCATTTGTCCATCTCCCCCAGCCTCCTCCATGCGTCAGATCTTGCCAGATTCTCCGGGTGGGAGCTTCCGGTGTCAAGCGCCAACCAGCCTATTCTTCTTGATCTCCGGGACGGTTTGCCTTAGTAGAGGATGGCCGGGTCTGACTCCGGCGTGAGGATCCTGAGCCGCCGATCGAGGAGGTTGCGTGATGAAGACATCTCTCCCCCTGCTCCCCACATCCGTGGTGGGGAGCCACGCGAAGATGGGGTGGTGGTACCTGATCCGGCAGGAGGCGGAGTCGGGCCGGCTCGGACCCCGGGACATCGAGGAGGCGCTCGACACAGCCACGGACATCGCGATCCTCGACCAGGAGCGGGCCGGGGTGGACGTGATCACGGACGGCGAGATGCGCCGCTTCGGCGCCTTCTACCGCACCTATCTGACCAGGATCCACGGCATCGGGACCCTGCCGCCCGAGCGGAGGCTGGGAGACCCCGGCTACGACACGCTGCTCGTCTACGAGGCCACGGAGAAGATCAGCGCGCCGCAGGGGCTGGGGATCGTCGAGGAGTTCAGGTACCTCAAGGCCCACGCGTCGAAGCCCGTCAAGGTCACGTGCACCGGGCCCACGACCTTCGCCGCGCGCCTGGAGATCCGGGGCGGGTACCGGGACCAGCAGGAGCTGGCGTGGGACTTCGTCGGCATCATCAACCGGGAGCTCCGGGCGCTGGCAGCCGCCGGGGCGGAGTTCATCCAGGTCGACGAGCCGGCCTTCAACGAGATCGCCCGGGACGGCCGGGAGATGGCGAAGATCTTCAACGCCACGGTGGAGGGGGTCCAGGCGAAGCTCGCCATGCACATCTGCTTCGGGAACCACCGGGGCCGCCCCCTGGTCAAGCGGACCTACCGCCGGCTCTTTCCCGGGGTGCTGGAGGCCCGGGCTGACCAGTTCGTCCTGGAGTTCGCGAGCCGGGAGCTGGCGGAGATCGAGCTGTGGAAGGAGGTCGGGGCCGACCGTGAGCTCGGGGCCGGGCTCATCGACCAGAAGTCGTTCTACATCGAGACCCCGGAGGACGTCGCCGAGCGGATCCGCACCGCGCTCAACTACGTCCCCGCGGAGAAGCTCTGGATCAACCCCGACTGCGGGTTCAACCCCACGCCCCGCTGGGTCGCGCTGGCCAAGCTGAAGGCTATGGTCGAGGGGACCAGGATCGTCCGGCGGGAGCTGGGCTTCGCGGCGTGAAGGCCGCCACGGGACGCGAGAGGGCCGCCTCCGTCAGGTGGCCGGATCTCAGCTCCCTCAGACGGCCAGATAGCGGGTGAGGGTCTCCCGGTCCTCCCAGAGCGCGGCCATCGTTCCCTCGTACCGGATCACCCCGCGGTCGATGATGTAGCACCGGTCGATCACCGCGCGGGCGAACTTCGCGTTCTGGTCCGCCACCAGGATCGTCACCCCCAGCTCCCGGATGCTCCGCAGGACCTGCACCAGGCTCTGGATCACCATGGGCGCCAGCCCCTCCGAGGGCTCGTCCAGCAAGAGCAGCTCCGGGCCGGCCATCAGGGCGCGGCCGATGGCCAGCATCTTCTGCTCGCCGCCCGAGAGCGCGCCGCCCGGGCTCCGGTCGACCGCCCGCAGCACGGGGAACAGCTCGTAGACCCGCTCCACTGTCCAGCCCTGCCGCCCCTCGAGCCCGACCAGGGCCAGCTCCAGGTTCTCCCGGGTAGTGAGGTGCGGGAAGATCCGCCGGTCGTCGGGGACGAACCCGATCCCGAGCCGCGCGACCTCGTAGGGCGGCCACCCGGCGATGGCCGTACCCCGGCACCGGATCACGCCTCGCCGAGGCGGCGTCAGGCCCATGACCGCGCGGAGGGTCGTGGTTTTCCCCGCGCCGTTTCGCCCGAGGAGGCCCACGACCTCGCCCCTGGCCACGCGGAGCGAGAGGCCGTGCAGGACATGGCTCTGGCCGTAGTAAACGTCCACGCCCTGCAGCTCCAGCACGGGCCCGGCAGGCGCTGGCGCTCTCGGTGAGATGGCGGCGAGGGGCCCGGAGGGAGTGGGCGCGGCAGGCGAAGGGACGGGGAGCGAGGGCCGCGAAGGAGCCGCTGCGGCGGCGATCTCCCCTTCTCCCAGATAGACCTCCCGCACCTGCGGGTTCGCCCGGATGGCGCCGGGCGGCCCTTCGGCCAGCACGCGGCCGCGGTGGAGCACCACGATGCGCCCCGCCAGGGCGAAGACCAGGTCCATGTCGTGCTCCACCACGACGAAGGTCACGCGCTGGTCCTGGGCGAGGGCCCGGATCTTCTCCAGGATCGCCACGCGCTCGCCCGGGTTCAGCCCGGCGGTGGGCTCGTCGAGGAAGAGGAGCCGCGGGCGGGTGGCGAGGCTGATCCCGATCTCCAGGAGGCGCTGGTCGCCGTGGGAGAGGGTGCCGGCCGGCGCGTCCGCGCGGGCCTGGAGCCCGACCTCCCGGAGCAGCGCCTCCGCCTCCTGCCGGACTTCTGCGAGGCCTACGAACGGGCGCCACATCCGGCGACCCAGCCCCAGGCGGGAGAGCACGGCGAGCGAGACGTTCTCGGCCACGCTCAGGCGCGGGAAGATGTTGGTGATCTGAAACGACCGGCCGATTCCCCGGTGCACGCGACGGGGCACCGGCCAGCCGGTGATCTCCTCGCCCGCAAAGAGGATGCGCCCCGCGTCCGGCTGGAGCCGGCCCGTCAGGAGGTTGACCAGGGTGGTCTTCCCGGCGCCGTTGGGGCCGATGACCGCCGTGATGATCCTCATCCGGGACCCGGCTCCCGGCACGCTCGCGCGTTCATCCCGGCCCCAGCCCCCGGCCGAGCCGGCGCCCCCACGCGACCAGCGCCCCGACGAACCCGCCCCGGAACCCGAGCACCAGCGCCAGGAGCACCACCCCGAACACGAGGAGCCAGTACTGCGTGACCCGGACCACGGCCTCCTTGAGCAGGAGGAACAGGACGCTCCCCACGATGGGCCCGGAGAAGACGTACGGCCCGCCGAGCAGCGTGGCCAGCACGGGCTCCGCGGACTTGGTCCAGTGGGCGACACCCGGGGCCACCGTGTTCTCGAGCGGGGCGAGCATGGCCCCGGCCAGCCCCGCATACGCCCCCGACAGCACGAAGGCGCCCAGGCGGTAGCGCCAGACCGTGAATCCGGCGAAGGCCGCTCGCTCCTCGTTCTCCCGGATCGCCTGGAGCACCATGCCGAAGGGCGAGCGGACCACCCGGCGGAGCGCGACGATGGCGGCCAGGCTCACCGCCAGGACGAAGTAGTAGTACGCCGTCTGGTCCGCCATGGGGACGCTCCCGAGCCCCGGCAGGGCCAGGGCCGCACGCGGGATGCCGATCAGCCCGTCGTCGCCGCCGGTGACGTCGCGCCACTTCCACACCACGGAGTGGATCATCATGCCGAAGGCCAGGGTGAGCATGGCGAAGTAGATGGCCAGGTGGCGGACGCAGAAGCAGCCGATCACCACGGCCAGGAGCGTGGCGGCCACGGCCCCACCCAGGACCGCCGGGAGGAGCGAGACGCCGGTGTGCTTCAGCAGGAGCCCTGTCCCGTAGGCCCCGGCCGCGTAGAAGGCCGCGTGGCCGAAGGAGAGCAGGCCCGTGTAACCGAAGAGCAGGTTGAACCCCAGGGCCATGAGGCTCAGGATCAGGACCTGCATGGCCAGGTACGGGTAGAAGCGCGGGGTGACCAGGGGAAGCAGGAGCAGCCCGGCCAGGAGCAGGCCCAGCAGGCCGCGCGACCAGGTCCGGGGCGAGTCCAGCCGCATCACCCTTCCCGGACGCCGAAGAGGCCCCAGGGCCGGAGGATCAGGACCACGGCCATGAGGATGAAGGCCAGCGCCATCTCGAACACGGGGAGGAACACGATCCCGTAGGCGTGGAGCAGCCCGATGAGCAGCGCGCTCAAGAACGCGCCGGTCAGGCTCCCGAGCCCGCCGACCACCACGACGATGAAGGCCTCGATGATGATGAGCTCGCCCATGCCGGGCGAGACCGCGTGGATCGGCAGGCTCAGCGCCCCGCCGAGCCCGGCCAGGAGCGCGCCCAGGACGAAGACCGCGGTGTAGAGGCGCGGCACCCGGATCCCCAGGGCGCTGGCCATCTCCCGGTCCATGGCCGCGGCGCGGATGAGCCGGCCCCAGCGCGTCCGCTCCAGGAGGAGCCACAGCCCCACGCCCAGCGCCACGCCGACGCCCAGGATGAAGAGGTTGTACAAGGGGAACGGGCGCCCGAGCACGGAGACGGCCCGGTCCAGGCCCCGGGGGGTCGGCGGCGCCTGGTACACCGGGCCCCAGACCAGGCGGGTCAGGTCATCGAAGATCAGGACGAAGGCGAAGGTCAGCAGGAGCTGGTAGGCCACCTCCAGATGGTACACGTGGCGCAGGAAGAAGCGCTCCATGCCCCAGGCGATCACGCATATCCCCGGGAGCGCGGCCAGGGCGAGCCAGAAGTTCCCCCCGAAGGCGCGGAGCGCCGTGAGGGTGAGGTAGGCCCCCAGCATGTAGAAGGAGCCGTGGGCGAAGTTCAGGACGCGGAGGACGCCGAAGATCAGGCTCAGCCCCGCAGCGACCATCCAGAGGTACATCGCCTCGCTGAGGCCGACGAGGCCCTGGAACAGGAGCGCCTCGATCATCGTCGGGGACCGGGAGGGGCGGGCGGGCGGCGGCCCGGACCGGCTGCCCGGTCCTGTCGGGAGAGCGTGCGACGGTGGGTGGTGGGCCGGGCCGAGGGCGCCCTGCGGCGAGCGGCCCCGGCCCGGCGGATCGCGTCCGGCAGGCGTCCCCTCATGCGAAGGGCGGATGGCGGTAGTACTGATCTGCCGGGACTACCCGGAGGTCCGTGAGGATCGGGAACGGGTAGTTCCGGTCGTGCGTGATCCGGCCCCAGGGGACCTCGTACACCGCCTGATGGTCCTCCGCGCGGATGTGCCGTTTGCCGGCCGGTGTGGTGAGGGTCATCCCTTCGAGGGCCTTGGCCACGGCCGCGGTCTCGATGC
Organism: Deltaproteobacteria bacterium; assembly: GCA_016183025.1. Classification (GTDB taxonomy): domain Bacteria; phylum Desulfobacterota; class JACPFL01; order JACPFL01; family JACPFL01; genus JACPFL01. The sequence goes on from JACPFL010000278.1 coordinate 8,227, forward strand.
TGCCGCTCTTTTCCACCGCGCCTTTCAGCGCGTACACGGCAGAGTATGACGTCTCGGAGACGTAGTGCGGGTACTTCTGCCAGCGCTCGCGGAACCGGCTGACGAACCGCCGGTTCTCGGCCGTGTTCGGGTACTGGAACCAGTAGCGGCAGGAGACCCAGGCCCCCTCCGGGTAGTCCTTCCCCAGCCCCTCCAGCACGTCCATGGCTGCGCCCATCCCGCACATCCAGGCCTTCGTGTTCTGGAAGACGCCGAAGAGCTTGGCCTGCTTGACCAGGGCCACGGCCTCCCCGCCCCACTCCGTGGAGAAGATCGCCTCGGGCCTGACCGCCATCACCTTGGAGATGTGTGGGCCGAAGTCCACGGTCCCGAACTTGGCGAAGGACTCGGCGACGAACTCGACGTCCGGGCGGAAGCGCTTCAGGGTCTCCCGGAACATCTTCCAGGAGGTATGCCCGTACTCGTAGTCCGGCGAGATCGTGGCCCAGGTGCGGACCGGAAAATCCCGGGCGATCATGGCCGACAGGATCCCGTCCTGGTAGACGGGGACGCTGATCCGGAAGACCTGGCGGATCCCCTGCTTGAAGACGAGCTGCTCGTTGAGCTTCTCGGTGGCCGCGTGGGTGACGACGAGCACGCGGTCGAGCTGCGGCATGATGGCCCCCACGGCCAGCGCCACCGAGCTGGAGTCGATGCCGATCAGGAAGTCGGCCTTCCAGACGTCCACGAAGTAGCGGGCGTTCCGCACGGCGACATCGGGCTTCAGCTCCTCGTCCCGGAACTCGATCTCGATCTTGGCGCCGAGGATCCCCCCCGCGCGGTTGATCTCCTCGACCGCGAGCTGGGCCCCCATCCGCATGAACTGCCCGTAGCCGCCCAGGGGGCCGGACATGACCGCCTGGCCGCCGATGCGGATCGGCTTCGTGAGCCGTTTGGCCGCCGGGGCCGCGCCGCCCTCACCCGGGCCCAGGGCCCCGGCCCCGAGCAGGCTCGCCGTCCCGACCAACCCTGCCTTGAGAAAGTCCCGTCGCCTCATGGTCGCTCCCCCCTCGCCGCCCCCCGAGATCGAGCGGCAACGCTTCCAGGCCGGGCTACGCGATCGTCCCTCCGGTTCGCTCTCCGCGGCGGAGTATAGCAGACCCCGCCCCGCCTAGGAAGGTAGCCCGCCGCTCTTGCGGGACCCTCCAACGATCCTTGCCGTTTACCTCTTTTTCCGGAGCCTGGCGAACTCGGCAGGCGTGATCTCCAGGTCGCGTAGGATCTGCCGGAGAAGGCCCCGGCCGATGTCCTCGTCGGCTTGACATGGCTCCCTCATCGCTGTACCATGTGACCACGATCGTGGTCTCATATGGGGGGCGAGGAGGTGCGATTCGTCAGCGTGCGGGAGTTGAAGGCAAACCCATCGGCTTTTTTGCGCTTGGCCGCAAAAGGAGAGACGGTCGTGGTGGCCGTGCGCGGCAAGCCCACGGCCGTCCTGCGCGCCATCACCGAGGAAGAGCTCGAGGACTACATCCTGGAGAATAGCCCGCGCATCAAGCGGATGGTCGCGGAGGGGGAACGAGACCGTCGGGCCGGCCGCGTGACGCCCCTGGAGAGGTACATCGCCAGGCTTCGGGCACGCGTTGCCTGACTTCGCGGTTGTCCTGACGGATCTGGCGGTGGCGGACCTCGAGGCGCTGCCGCTGAAGGTGCGCCTCCAGATCAGCCAGGATGTTGCCTCCCTGGCGAGAGATCCCCTACCGCCACGGCCTGGGACGAAGAAGCTGAAGGGGTATCGTCCTCCGCTCTTCCGCCTGCGGGCTGGCGACTACCGCGTTCTCTATAGGATAGTGCAGAAGACGGTCACGGTCCTCCGCGTGATCGATCGCCGTGACCTCCACCGAACGCTGCAAGCCTTTTAGCCCCTTCGAAAACTGTTTTGAGCTAGGTTGCGGCCGGTCGCCGCCGGTCGTCGATGCGCTTGGCCTTGAAGGTCGTGCGCTCCAGGGTGCCGAACGTCACCAGGCGCACCTCCGGAGCGACCAGCAGCTCCTCCCGCAGCGCCCGGCGCAGCGTCTCCCGCATCGCGTCGGGGGCCACCGTCTCGCTCGCCAGCTCCGCGACCACCGTGCAGACGTCGGCGCCCGTCTCCGGGTGGGCGGTCAGCTCGATCCGGAACTCGTCGCCCAGCTCCGGGAAGCTCCGCACGACCTTCTCCACCTGCACCGGGTAGAACTTGGCCCCCCGGTAGATGACCATGTCGTCGGCCCGCCCCACGATCCCGCCGGGCGACCGGGCGTGGGTCCGGCCGCAGGCGCACGGCGCCAGGTCCAGGCGGGCGTAGTCGCCGGTCCAGTACCGGACCATCGGGCATGCCTCCCGGGTCAGGTGGGTGATGACGAGCACCCCGAGCTGGCCCGGCGGCAGGGGCGCCTGGGTCTCCGGGTCCAGCACCTCGATGAGATGGTCGTCCTCGGACCAGTGCAGGCCGGCCTTGGCGGTGCACTCGGAGGCGAAGGTCGGCGCGATCTCGGAGAGCCCGTAGTAGTCGTAGGCGTCGATCCCCAACCCCTTCTCGATCTTCGCCCGCGTGGCCGGCGCCTCGGTCCCGGCCTCGCCCCCGAAGCAGCCGCGCCGGAGCGCGATCTTTTCCGGATCCGTCCCGCGCTCCCGGAGCGCCTCGGCGATGTGGAGAGCATAAGAGGGGGTGGCCAGCAGCACGGTCGCCCCGGGGCTCACCAGGTAGTCGAGCTGGCGGTTGGTCAGCCCGGCGCCGATGGGGATGACGAGGCAGCCGATCTCGGCGGCGGCGTAGTGTACGGCCAGGCCGGCGATCCACAGCCCGTAGGCGAACGCGTTCTGCACGATGTCCCCGGGGCGGACGCCGAAGGACCACATCGTCCGGGCCGTGAACCGGGTGATCGTGGCCACGTCCCGGGCAGACCAGATGGTGTGGACCGGGTGCCCGGTGGTGCCGGTCGAGGGGTGGACCTCGCGCCAGACGCGCGCGGGGGCGACGGTGTAGCGGCCGAACGGGGGGTGGGCCTGCTGCTCCTCGCGCAGCTCCTGCTTGGTCACGACCGGGAAGTGGCGCAGGTCCGCCAGCGTGCGCAGGTCGTCCGGCCGGACGCCGGCCCGCTGCCACTTCTCCCGGTAGAAGGGCGCGCGGCGGTCGCAGCGTCTGAGCTGGGCGCGGAGGCGCTCGAGCTGCAGGGCCTCCAGTGCCTCCCGCGGCATCTGCTCGACCTGGGGTTCGTAGAACTCACCCTGGGCTGTTCGGGGGGGAGTCCTGATCGGCGGGCTCATGAGCGGGTTCAGTCAAGCCCCAGGGCCTGGCGGACCAGGCGCTTGCAGCGCTCGAGGTCGTACTGCCGGTAGGTCGTGATGAGCTGCGCCTCGAGCGACCCCTCGCCGTGCAGCGAGACGACGAGGTTGTACCCCCCGAACTCGCTCGCCGTGAGGTCGCGGATCAGGTGGAAGAGCTTCAGCCGGGCGGCCGCGTCCACATCCTTGCGCGTCCTGAGGAACTTCTCCACGTAGGGGCCGGTCTCCGGATTCCGGAGGTCCGCCTCGGAGGGCGCCGTGATGACCAGCCCCCCGGCGATGTCCTGCAGGAGCCGCACCGCCTCGTGGAACTGGCTGGCGAAGTGGTGCTTCCCGATGTTGGTCATCGTCGGCGAGGGGAGCGCGATCCCCGGGGGGAGCAGCTCCGGGTCCAGGGCCGCGGCCCGGGTGCAGGCCCGGATCATCTCGGTGTACCCGATCAGGCGGGCGATCTTCTCGCGGATGTGCGCGGCGCGCTCCACCCCGTTCCACTCGGCGATGAGCTGGGCCGCCCCGATGAACAGGTCGCCGGTCGGCGGCTTGTAGGAGATGGCGGTGAAGCGGTGGAAGTTGGCGAAGGTCAGCGCCAGCGGCCCGGCGAACTGCCACTCCCCATCCAGGAAGACCCGGTCCCAGGGCACGAAGACGTCGTCGAACACGGTGAGCGACTCGGTCTCGATGTGCCGCCGGCTGATCGGGTAGTCGAAGGCGCTCTGCTGGGTCGAGCCCGTGGTGCGGCAGATGAGCTTCACCCCAGGGGTGGCGACCGGCACGGCGAAGGCCACGGCGTAGTCGCGGTCCTCCGGCCCCAGCGCCCGGGTGGGGATGACAATCAGCTCGTGGACCACCGGCCCGGCGGTGGTATGGGCCTTGGCGCCGCGCACCACGATGCCGTCCTGACGTCGCTCCACGATGCGGACGTAGAGGTCCGGGTCGTCCTGCTCGTGGGGGAGCCGGGACCGATCGCCCTTCACGTCGGTCTGGGCCACGGCCATGGTGAGGTCGCGGTCCCGGCAGTGCCGGTAGAAGGCCTGGACCCGCTGGCCGTAGGTGGCGCCCAGCTCCTGGTCCATGCGGTGGGCCACCGCGTGCAGGGCGAACAGGGCGTCGGTGCCGATGGCCTTGACGATGTTGAGGACGCTCAGCTCCCGGCGGGTGTGCTCCTCGATGAGGGCCTGGCGGGCCAGGAGGTCATCGCTTCCCCGGGGGATCACGAAGTAGCGGCTGATCCGCCCGCCGTCCGCCTCGACGGTCATCACGTCGCGGAGCGCCGGGTCCTCGGCCAGGCTGTAGACCTGCGCCGAGTGGTCCACCGTGATCTGGAGGATGGGGTGCCGGGTGATGTCCTCCACCCGCTCCCCGGCCACGTAGACGGCCCGCCCGTCCCGCAGGCTCTCCCGGTACGCCTGGGCACTCATGAGGGGCATGGCTGACGCCTCCCCCGGCCTTGCCTGCCTCACTGGAGCAGCCGCCAGCGGGCGACAGGGCTACGGCTGTGGCCGGCGAAAAAGAATCGTAGGGGAGCCCCCGGCGGCTGTCAACCGGGGAACCCCATGGGAACCCGACCACGCCCACTCTAGCCGCTCTTGCCACCCGCCTCTTGACCGCAGAAGCCGGCGGAGTAGAATCGGGCGCCTGTGAACCTCGGAGGCCGGATGGCCCGTCCCGCGGGAAATTCCGGCCCAGACTGGGAGGCAGCGATGCGGAAGCTCGGGATGATTGTGGCAGGCATCATGCTCCTCACAGGGCCGGTCTTCGCGCAGGACCTCACCGGGCTGTGGACCGGCAACGATGGGGGGACGTACTACCTCCGGCAGGTGGGGGATCGCATCTTCTGGCTGGGGGAGTCAGGCGACGGGGGGCGGACGTGGACGAACGTGGCCACCGGCAAGCTCAGCGGGGGCCGGATCATCCTGGACTGGGGGGACGTCCCCAAGGGGGCCATCCGGAACTCGGGGCTGCTGGTGATCCGGGTGGAGGGCGACCGGCTCGTCCGGGTGGAGGGGACCGGGGGGTTCGGCGGGAGCGAGTGGCGGCGCGGCGGGCCGCCAGTGGCAGGGCCGCCGGCTGCGGGGCCGTCGATCCAGTTCGCCTGGGTCGGCCAGGACGCGGATTACGTGGGGACGTGGGGAAGTGGCCGGCCGGACGGCGTAAAAGACGGGCACTTCAGGCTCGTGCTCGACCTGGCTTCCCCGCAGGAGGTCCAGTCCATTGCCGTCTACAGCGCGGATGCCAGGGGCACCCCACAGGGAGGGCAAGTCTGGCACAGTCGAGAGTCGCGCTATTGGGTGCTGGGCGTCTTTCACCAGGGCCGACAACTGAACTACAGTCACCTCCCCACGCTCGGATACTTCTCTGGCCCGGCTACCTTTGACGTCTACGGGAACGACTCCGGATGGTTCAAGCCAGGCAACTACTTCCTGGTGGAGGTGACGTTAGGCAATGGGCAAAAGCCTCGCGCGGTCGTCCAGCTCCAGTCTGTCGTCGCCGCCGGGCTCGTGGAGACGCTCATCGTTCCCAACGACAAGCCTGTGAAGATCCTGAGCCGGAACGTGCTGGAACGGGGGCAGTGGTATACCATCGAGGCCAGCGTGGAGTTCAGCGATTGGTCGCATGTGAAGGATGGAGTGGATGCCGTGTGGTGTTACGCCGAATGGCGATGCGGCAGACAGGGTCAGGCTTGGGACCAGCTGCGTATCGACGGGAAAGGGATGACCGAGATCGCCGGTCAGCCCATCCCGTACAATCCCCAGCACGTTTACCGGGTGCGCTACGGGGGCCAGGGCCGGCAGGTCGAGCTCTACCTGATCGATGCCCAGGGGAGCTGGAGCGACAACAGCGGTTCCATCACGGTGAAGATCTTCAAGGAGTAAGGGTCAGCGGGCAGCGCGGCGGGTGCGGGCGCTGGCCAGGCGGTAGCGGCGGCAGACGGAGTTGAGCGGGCAGGGGCGGCACTTGGCGAGGTCGAGGCGGCGGGGGCAGTCGCCCGAGATCCCGAGATGGCTCAGCGCGAAGTCGTAGCGGACCGGGTCCTCGGGCGCGACCTGGCGCAGGGCCGCGGTGATCGCGTCCGCCATCCGCCATCCCGGTGAACGGCGTCGCGTGAGCCCCAGGTAGCGGCTGATCCGGGCCACGTGGGTGTCCAGGGGCATGACGAGGGCCGCCGCGGGGATGGTGGGCCAGAGCGCCGTATCCAGGGTGTCCCCGCCGCGCGCCATCCAGCGCAGGTAGAGGTTCAGGCGCTTGCACGCGCTGCCGTCTGAGGGCCGGGGGAAGAAGCTGCGGACCGGTGCCCGGGCGGGGAGCCGGCCGCTGCGGTAGAAGGGCGAGCAGTCCCGGCTCAGCATGTAGGCGGTGAAGCGCTCCAGCATCCCGGCCACGCTGCCCGTCTCGGCATAGGCCTTCTGGAAGAAGCTCCCCACCGAGCCGTGCTCCTCCAGGAGCTGCCGGAGCAGATGGAGGAGACAGGCGAGGTCGCGGGCCTTCCAGAGCCGGTACTGCCAGCCCACGAACCGCGGGGCGTCCCCCGCCGGGTCGAAGGTCAGGACGAACTCGTAGGGGGCCCGATCCATCCGTCCCAGCAGGTCGCGCACCGCCCGGATGATCAGCTCCGCGCGGCCGAAGGCCAGGACCGCGGCGAGCAGGCCGACGACCTCCTGGTCGCGCGGGGAGCCCTGGTACTCGCGGACGATGCTGAGGGGGTCGTGCTGCAGGCGGGAGGCGTTGTAGCGGGCCGCGAGCCGGTCGAGCGCCCCTCGGAGGCGGGCGACGTCCATCAGGGTCAGAAGGCCTTGCGGCTGTCCAGGAGCAGGGTGACGGGCCCGTCGTTCACCAGGGCCACGGCCATCCGGGCCTGGAAGGCGCCGGTCTCCACCTTGAGCCCCCGGGCCCGCATCGCCGCGACGACCTGCTCGTAGAGCGGCAGGGCCTGCTGCGGCGGCGCCGCGTGGTCAAAGGACGGCCGGCGTCCCTTGCGGCAGTCTCCCAACAGGGTGAACTGCGAGACGACGAGCACGGCCCCACTCACCTCCGCGAGGCTCCGGTTGAGCTTGCCGGCCTCGTCCTCGAAGACCCGGAGCCCCGCGACCTTCTCGGCCAGGAGCTCCGCGTCGGCGGGCGTGTCGTCCCGGGCGATGCCGAGGAGGACCAGGAACCCCGGCCCGATGGCCCCCACCTCCCGGCCGTCGACCGTGACCTTCGCCTCGCTCACCCGCTGGATGACCGCCCGCATCGGCTCTCACCCTACCATACCCGGTCCCGGGCGGGCGAGCCGGTCGGAAGGCGTAGAGCTATCCGCGCCGGCGTCTCTTCAGCGCAGGACCCTTGCGGAAGGTCGGCGCGAAGACCTTGGGAAGCCGCCAGGAGAGCTGCTTCTGTCCGGGCTCGACCGGGATGGGTTTGATCCGCTTCCCGTTCTTCGTCCACCAGGCCTCGACGATCCGACTGCCGCTCCACCTCGCCTCGAAATCATTGGCGCCCGGGGGTGGTTTAATGCCAGGCTGGGGGACGAATCTTCCCGTCAGGGAGAGGTGAAAGTCGTTCGTCCCTGGAGGGACGAGGAACCCCCCGCCCCGCATGAACCGGCCGTTCCGCGTCCACCAGCCGATCCCGATGTTCCAATAGACGCGGACGTCGTTCGCGCCCGGGGGAGCCTTGACGCGGCCGATGACCTTGCCGTTCCGGGTGAAGATCAGTACCGGCATATGGAGACTCCTTTCGTGGTCCAGCGCCCAGATGGCCGGCCAGGCCCTTCGGGCCGAGCCGCTCCCGGACCCATCGTGACAGGTCGTATGACTGCGCCCTTACCGATTCCGGCGCGAGTGTGACCTGACCTTCCTTGCTCGCGTTTTCTTCTTCTTTCCGCCCTTCTTCTCAGCGGGCGCCGGGCAGATGATCACGACTCTCCAGGAAGCCGTGTAATACGAGACAAATTGATTGCCCTGGTCGACCTCGGTCGTAAGGATCTCTGTAACACTGGGCCGACGGTCGCCCTCCACCGTCCCTGGACGACAGTTGGCAGGACACTCCCGAGCTCTATCTTGATCCAGCAGCGGCTGGGCGGTGTTTGCCGCTTCCGCTCGTGCGCCATCCCGGGCGTCATTCCTCGTGGCGCCGATGACCTGCGCGAGCACGCATCCGGTGTAGACGTTCCTCACGCCACATCTCGGTGCGGGTGCCGTTTGTCTCAGCTCCCGGTTGGCCATGTCGATAGCCTCCTCTGTTGGCTCCTGCGCCCACGATCAGTGGCCCCCACGATTGCGGGATGACCCTCATCATCAACCTTGTTTCATGAGATCGAGCAGCCTTTGCGCGCACGCCACGATCTGTGCCCGCACGTCGGCCGCGAAGACGTCGCGGGGCTCGGGTGGTCTTGATCGTTGCCACGGCTGACCCCAGGTGATGCGGCGTCGCAGTGGACCCCGCAGGGACAGACTCACGGGGGACATAAGTCGCGGGGTCGAGAACGTATGAGCTCCGGCGGAGCGCGAATCTCTCACAGGTCAGGGGGTGTGTCAACTGTTTTCCGTGATGCGCAGGGCCTCAAGGCCCCGCAGGAGCTTCGGCGTGATCTGGACGCCGCGGCAGCGTTCCCCCCATGAGGGCCAGGGAGGCGATGGCGAGCGCGGGGCAGGGTGCCTCCGCCAGGCTAGGTCATGAGCACCGGCGGGCGCGGCTCGCCGCGGTTTCTTGCGTGCCGGAGCGCCGGCGGTGTACAGTTTCTCCATGACGCTGGAGGAGAAGGGGCAGCGGGCGCTGGAGTGGGACCGCCTGCTCGCCCACCTGGCCGCGCGGGCTGCCACATCCCTCGGCCGCGAGCGCTGCCTGACCTTGCCCCTCGCCGCTGAGGTCTCTCAGGCCCGAGAGGCCCTGCAGGAGACCTCCGAGGCCCGCGCCCTGCTCGACCGCGACCTCGTGCTGCCCACCGCGGGCCTCCAGGACGTGCGCGCCGCCATCGCCCGCGCCAGCAAAGGGGCGGTGCTCGAACCCCGGGAGTTCCTGGCCATCCGGGAGAGCCTCGGGACCATCCGGGCCCTGCGCGCCTTCTTCCGGACACACGGGACCGAGGCCCCGGCGCTGGCCGGGCGCGCGGCCCTCCTCCCAGACCTGGGTGCCCTCGAGCGGCCGCTCGCGCGGGCCTTTGATGCCGACGGCCACGTGACCGACGAGGCCAGCTCGGAGCTGGGCGAGCTCCGGCGCGCGGTCGTCCGTCTCCAGAATCGGCTCCACCGCGACCTGACCCAGATGCTCCATCACGGTCCCTATGCGGAGCTGCTCCAGGAGCCATATTACACGCAGCGGGCCGACCGCTACGTCCTCCCGCTGCGCGCGGAGGTCCGGGGGCAGGTCCGCGGGATCGTGCATGACACCTCGGCCAGCGGGGCCACCCTCTACTTCGAGCCGGAGGAGCTGGTCGGGCTGAACAACGACCTCAAGCTGGCCCGGCTGGGGGTGGAGCAGGAGATCCTCCGCATCCTCACCGAGCTCTCCGCGCGGATCGCCGCAGAGGGCGGGGCCCTGACCGGAGCCGTCGAGGTCGCCACGGCGCTGGATGTCGCGCTGGCCCGTGGCCGCCTGAGCCAGGCGCTGCAGGCGCACGAGCCCCGGCTCAACGAGACCGGCGCGATCCGGCTCTTTGACGCCCGTCACCCGCTGCTCGCCCTGGAGCCGGGCCTCGTGGTCCCGAACGACCTCGTGCTGGCCGACGGGCTGCGGGGCCTGATCATCACCGGGCCGAACACCGGGGGGAAGACCGTCTGCCTGAAGACCCTGGGGCTCTGCGCCCTCATGGTCCGCGCCGGCCTGCATCTCCCCGCGGCTGCCGGGTCCGAGATGGCGCTCTTCCCCCGGGTCTTCGCGGAGATCGGGGACGAGCAGAGCCTGGAGGCTCATCTGTCGTCCTTCTCGGCCCAGATGGTGGACCTGATCGGCATCCTGGGCGCGGCCGGCCCGATGACCCTGGTGCTCCTGGACGAAATCGTGGCCGCCACCGACCCGACGGAAGGGGCGGCCCTGGCCAAGGCGCTCCTGCTCCGGCTGGTGGAGAAGGGCGCCACGGTGGTGGCCACCACGCACTACCGGGAGCTGACCACGCTGGCGCTGGAGGAGAAGGCGATCGGCAATGCCGGGATGGAGTTCGACCAGAAGGGGCTGCGGCCGACCTACCGCCTGGCCTCGGGGCTCCCCGGCCTGAGCTACGGCGTGGAGGTGGCCGCGCGTCTCGGGCTGGACCCGCAGGTGGTCGCCCGCGCCCGAAGCTTCCTCGGGCCCTCGGCCCTGGCCCTCAACACGGTCATCGCGGACCTGGAGCGCCGCCGGGCCGCCCTCCAGCAGACCGCCGCGGAAGTGCGCCGGCTCCGGGACGAGGCCCGCACGCTCCACCACGAGGCCGAGGAACGGCTCCGGCGCCTGCGGGCCCGGGAGAAAGAGCTGATCGACGAGGTCCGCGCGACGTTCCAGCCCAGGCTGGCCGAGACGCGGACCCTCGTGGCCCGCCTGCTGCGCCAGGCCCGTGAAGCCCACATCACGGCGGCAGAGCCGGCCCCCGGCGCGCGGGCACCGCTGCAGGAGGCCGCGGTCCGCCTGCAGGCGCTCGATCTGGCCGTGCGCCGGGTCTCGGCGGAGGTCGCGCCGGCCCTGGAAGGCAAGCCAGTGGACTGGACCCAGGTGCAGCCGGGCGCCGAGCTCCTCGTGACGCCGCTCGGCCGTCGCGGACGTCTGGTGGCCGGGCCCAACCCGCAGGGGAAGGTCACGGTCCAGCTCGGCGCTGTGCGGATGGCTGTGGACGCGGCGGACGTGCGGGAGCCCGAGGCCCGGCGCCCCGCGCACGGGGGCAGCGAGCCGGGGGCGCAGGCCCAGGGGCGCCCGCGCAGACGGGCCCCGGGCGAGGCCCGTCGCCAGGAGGGGCGTGCCTCCCCGCAGCGGGGGACGAGTGGGGTCGCGCGCCCTGCCAGAGAGCCCTCCAGAGGAGACTCCCCCCGAGGTGACCCCGAGACCGGCAGGGACCGTGCCGAGCCAGCGAGCGAGGCGCGCGCCCCGCAGCTCGTCCTCCCCACAGCGGAGGACACGTGCGACCTGCGCGGGCAGACGGTCGACGAGGCGCTGAGCACGTTGACGGCGTTCCTGGACCATGCCCTGCTCGCCCGTCGCCTGTACGTCTGCGTGATCCACGGCCATGGGACCGGGGCGCTCAAGAGTGCCGTGCGCGGCTACCTCACGGACTCCCCCTATGCCGCGGCCTTCCGTCCGGGGCAGCCAGGGGAGGGGGGCGATGGCGTGACGATCGTCGAAGTCCGCGCATGATCACGGGAACGTTGCTCAACGTCGCCACGGTCCTGGCGGGGAGCACGGGGGGTGTGGCGCTCGGCGCCCGGTTGCCCGAGCGGGCGCAGCGGATCGTCATGGATGGCCTTGGGCTGGGCACGCTCCTCATCGGCGCCAAGATGGCCCTGCAGACCCAGAACATCCTGATCCTGCTGGGGAGCATCCTCCTGGGCGGACTGCTGGGTGAGATGCTGCGCATCCATCAGGGACTGGACCGGCTCGGCGAGGCCCTTCGCAAGCAGGTGGGTGTCGGGCAGGGGAGCCGATTCACCGAGGGGTTCGTCACCGCGAGCCTGATCTTCTGCGTGGGGCCGATGACGGTCATGGGCTCCATCGAGGACGGGCTGACGGGCCGCTACCAGATCCTGGCCGCCAAGGCCGTCCTGGATGGGTTCGCCTCGCTGGCCCTGGCCGCGACGCTCGGCTGGGGGGTGGCGTGCGCGGCCCTGACCGTGCTCCTGTTCCAGGGCAGCCTCAGCCTGGGTGCCTCGCTGCTGACCCGGCTGATCACGCCCGCGATGGTGACGGAGATGACCGCGGCCGGCGGCCTGATGATCCTGGGGATCGGCCTGCTGCTTCTGGAGCTCCGGCAGATCCGGGTGGCCAACTTCCTGCCCGGGCTGGCCGTGGCCCCGCTCCTGGTCGCGCTGGCCGGGCTCCGCTGAAAGGGACGCGGTGGAGGTCAGCATCGCCCCGGAGCTGCAGGGGAGCGTCTGCCTGGGGGTGATCCAGGCCGACGGGCTCACGGTCGCCGCGGCCCACGAGGAGCTGGAGGCGGAGTTCACAGGGCTCGAAGCCACCCTGCGGGAGCGCTACGCGGGGGTGGAGCCGGGTCGGATTCCTGGCCAGCGCGCGGTCCGCGAGATGTTCCGGCGGGCCCGCATGGATCCGACCAAGGTCCGCCCCTCCTCGGAGGCGCTGCTCCGGCGGGTGCTCCGGGGGGAGACCGTGGCCGGGAGCAACACGGCCGTCGACCTGAACAACCTCGGCTCCCTCGAGCAGCTCCTCCCCATGGGCATCTACGACCTCGACCGTGTCCGGCCGCCGCTCGTGCTGCGCCTCGGCGGCGAGCACGAGAGCTACCCCGGGATCGGGAAGGACGCGGTGAGTCTGGCCGGGCGTCTGACGCTGGCCGACGAGGCCGGCCCGTTCGGGAGCCCGGTGGCGGACTCCGCGCGCGCCATGGTCACGCTGGCGTCCCGTCGGGTCCTGCAGGTCGTCTACGCCCCGGGGAGCTTCCCCGTTGAAGGGCTCTCCGCGATCCTCGACACCATCTGCGCCCGGCTCGTCCGCTACACGGGCGCCACCATCCAGTACTACGGCATCCATGCCAGGTAGGCTCACGGCGCCGGCCTCGCTGGACGAGCGGAGCCTGGACCGCCTGCTGGAGCAGTTGGACGGCGCGGCGGGAGGGGACGGGCTCGTCGTGGACCTCGAAGGGGTCGAGTTCGTGGACCCCTACGGCATGGTGGGGCTGCTGGAGGTCGGCCACGTCCTCGCGGGCCGCGGCCAGAAGCCTGGGCTCAGGCTGCCGCGCTCCGGGGATGTCCTGCGCTACCTGGCGCGCATGGGCTTCTTCCGTCACAGCGAGGCCATCTTCCAGGACACGCCCGCCCCGCCGCTCCCTGGCGCCCCGTTCGGCCGCAGCGAGGGCTCGGACGTCCTCCTGGAGATCACCCGCATCCAGGACTCCCAGGACATCCACGCGATCATCGGCCGCGTGAAGCAGCGCGCCCACACGATCCTGGCCACGCACCTGCGCTACGACGAGCGGGCGATCCACGGCTTCATCGTCTCGCTCTCCGAGGTCTGTCAGAACATCGTCGAGCACAGCGAGGCGTCCGGGTACGTGGGGATCCAGAAGTACTTCTACCAGCGGCGGCTGGGGGCCAACGTCGTGAAGATCGCGGTCATGGACCTGGGGGTGGGCATCCGGGCCTCCCTGGCCCCGCGCCTGGCGGCGCGGTTCGGGAGCGCGGGGGGCGACCGGGGGGCGGGGGCGCAGGGTGGCGGTGGTCCCGGCCTGGGATCATGAAGCCCCGGCCACCCGGTTCCGCCGGGCCTTCCCCGGCACGCAGATCAGCATCGTCCTGCCGGAGCTTCGCCTGCCGCGGCCGCGCCTGTTCTGAGGCCGTCAGGTCCCAGATCGCTCACTTGCGACGCCAGACGATGAGGCACCAGCGGGGCTTGCCGGGGATGGGATCACAGGAGATCACAATCTGGTCTCCCGCCTCTTCGATCCGCTCTTTCTCCTTCTCGCAATCGCTGCAGGGGATTTCCTTTTGAGGCATGTCGCACCTCACCGTGGGGGATGAATCCCTCCCTAACGTCGAGCGATCTCGCAGACCCGGAAGCGATGCGCTATGAGCTTCGCGGTGCGCGCTGGGGCGGCGCCTTCGAGGATGGCGATCTCAGAAGCGTACTGGCGGTTGGCCTTCCGGAGGTTCTCCTCTCGGACGGCCAGCGTGACGCCCGGAGCGGTCGCCGCGCCGTGTAATTTCATCATGTCCTCGAGGGTAGCCTCCCTGAAGAGCCTCTGGACGTGGGCGTGCGCCCAGACCTCGGGCAGGCTCGCGATCGGGACGCCGAGATAGCATCGGAGGATTCTCGTCGCCTCGGCCTCCTGGGCCGCAGTCGTGGCACGATAGGCCAAGAGCGCGTCGGCCAGTTCGCTCTTGAAGAACGTCCGCATCTCCTCATCCCGGGCGTAGGAGTCCGCCGCCGTTCCCGTCGCAAAGAGCTGCCCGATCTGCAGACCAGCGGTTGGGCCGTCCCCCGCCCGAGCGGCGTTGTCCAGGGTCGCCAGCACGCAGGGGTAAACATCCACCTTCTCCCCAGCGGGATTTGTGGTCTGGCCGAGCGGGATCAGGGACAGCTCCTTGCGTTTATGGCCGAAATGGAAGCTATCGGGGAGAGTGCCGACGAACGTGGCTTTCAGGCCGGTCGTCGTCGTGGTCCCGAAAAACATCAACTGCTTCTCGCCGCTCAGTTTGTCCGGGCAGTCCCCTTTCTGCTGATTAAACAGCAGGGAGGCGGCAGCGCCCGTCGCATAGATCTGGCGGACCCTCGGGCTGAAGATCTTTCCGTCGGTCTGGATCCTCGCGAGCACCGGGGGCACGGCGCCGCTGTCGTATCGCGGTCCCAGATATCCCTCGATCCGGTCGTAGCCGATGCTGGCGCTTGGCGGCTTGCTATCGAAGTCGATGCCCAGGGACGTCTTTGTGACAAACAGGACGGTGTCGGTGGTAGCGCAGCCGTTCAACGCCACGAGACACATCAGCACGAGGAGTCGTCGCACCATGCCCATCCCCGGTCCCCCGCTGGGCGCGAGCCCCCTTTGGGCTCACGCGTGAAGACTGCGGCATTGTTGTGCACGGCCGTCAGCGTTTCATGGTTATAGCCGATCACGACGCCAGTATGGAGCGGTGTGGAATACACCGAGATGCCCACGCTGCGGATCTGCACGGACTCCGCCCCGAGTTCCTCACGATTCCACGGGGGCTCAATGGTGAGCTTGACCAGGCCGAGGACATGGGTGGCCCCTCTGGAGTCGACGTAGGTGAACGAGCACCCGTTGGAGGCGGCGAGGAGAGAAGCACCGCAGATGAAGCCACCGATCTGCAGGAAAAGGCTGCGCACCGAATGCTCCCCCGTTGTGACGAGATGACCCTAGGACTTCGTTCTCCTCCTGCCCTTTCCAGCTTTGACGGTTTTCTGAAATTCCCCGATGATGTCCTGTCCCACGTAGGCAAGCCCGAACGTGGTGCTGAAGTCGACCATGGGAATTCCTTCCCGCAGATATGGAAATGGGCTCTCGACGCGAGGAACCTTCCGACTCACGGGGGGGCGTAAGTCGCGGAAACTGAGGGATCGTGCCTCAGCGGCATCGGAGTCTAGCGCAGGCCAGGGCAGTGTCAAGAAGTTTCCACCCCCCCCGGGAGGACTGAGGGCCGGGACTACAGGCTTCGGTAGACCTCCCGCCGGTGTCCGATCTTCACGATCTCGACGGTTCGTCGTTCGTCGTCCCCCGCATACGCGATCCGGGAGTCCCCCTGGCGGACCCTGTAGCGTTCCTGCCTGGAGAGCGTCTCGACCCCACGGGGGCGCGGGTCTTGAGACAGCCCTTGAATTCGACCACGGCCGCATTGTCGTAGTGCCCGATGAGCGCCGGCCCGTGCATGGTGGCGACGACCTTCACGTAGGGACGCGATCTTGTAGAGGGCGCCCTCAAGGCTCGCGCGATCGTTCGGCTGATAGCCGACCTCGCGCGCGGCGGCGAGCACGAGCGGCGACCGGTCCTCGGCCGTGCTCACCTCCACGCCCATCGACGAGAAGAGGGCCGGAGGCCCGATCGCCGGAAGTCGCCCCGCGCTCAGATGAGGCCGTTCACCACCGTCGCCAGCATCTCGCGTTGCAGCCTGGTCAACACCGAGTTCTTGCGGAAGTTCAGGTGCTGGTAGATCTAGAAGGCGGGCCCGGCGAGCTCGGGATCAGCCAGTCTGATCTGGAGGACGCCGGGGACCACGCCGCCATACAGGCTCTTGGCCTTCTCGATCATCTGGCGCTGCACGCCCTGAGCCTCTCCCTCGGAGACCGTCAGGATGCGAGCCATGGCATCTCCTCTCCGCCGTCAGCGGCGGCGTTTGTTCCCGGCCCTCCGGCGGGTCAGTACGCGGCATTCGGTGGCATCTTCATCTCGTAAAAGGGCGCCTCCACCACATCGCCCACCGCGTTCTCGCGGAGGGCCCGGTAATACCGACGTGGGTCTCCGTTCAGGACCGAGCCATGGTGGCACGCGAGGGTGTCGACGGCGAGCGGCTCGATCCGGGCGAGCGCCGCCTCAAGGTGTTTCTGGGAAGGGAGCAGGCCGGAGAAGCGACAGAACTCGATGATCTCAGCCGCCCGGTCCTCGCCCGTCATGGGCTCGTGATCGCCCGGCTGCATGAAGAGGTCGGAGGTGAAGAGGGTGCGGTCCGTCTCATCGTAGACGAGCATGCTGTCCCAGAAGTGGACCCAGGGGGTGAGCACGAAGCGCAGCTCCTTTCGCCCCAGGGGGAGCTTCTCCCCATTCCCGACCACTCTGGGTGGCCGCTCGCTGAAGTCCCTGACCGTCACGATGCCTCCGAGCGGGCTGCACACGGGCTCGGCCCGTGGCGCGATCGCGAGGAACTGGTTCAGGGAGCCGCACTCGTCCATCTCGAAGTGCGGGATCACCAGGTAGCGAAGGCGCGCCGGCTCGATCAGGCGGCGGACCGCGCCGTACACCAGGTCGAACATCCCGCGGAACCCCGTCTCGACCATGGTGGGGTTTTCGTCCCGGATGAGGAAGCAACCGAAGTTCACGGGATAGCCCGGCGGGTAGATGCTGATCCGAAAGATATCGGGGCCGATCTCTGTGACCTTAGCTTCCATCGGAGCCACCCTCCTTTCCTGGGGATCTCGTCGATCCGGTCCTGGGCGTCACCGCGTCCCCCCGAGCGGCAGCGCGGAGCCTTATGTGGTGGGAGGGCTCGCCGGCCCTGGGGGGGCACCTGGCCCGGGGATGCCGCCGAGTTGCTGGAGCGTCGCGGTCACGGTGCGGATGGTCTCCTCCTGCGTGAGCCCGATGTCGCGGCGCAGGGTACGCCAGGCCCAGAAGTCCACCAGGGCGGTGGCCATGGCCACGGCGTCGCGGCCGGCTCCTGCCCCTGCTAGGGCGACGCGCACAAAGGCATCGCGGCCGACGCGCAGCCCCTCTATCGCCGGCTGGAGCTCGGGGACGAATCGCTCCTCGGTCCGCCCCGTATAGAGCCACGGCTCCCGTGCCTCGTAGTAGTCGAAGAGGGTCCGAACCATCCTCGGCACGCGCGCGGCCGCATCCGGCGGGAGCGCCGCGACAGCGGCAGGGTCCGGCGGGGGGAGCAGCTCGCGGCCCCGGGTGGTGCAGGCCCGGACCAGGTCCCCGAGCGTCGGGAAATGCTTGTAGTAGGTCGTGAGGGCCACGTTGGCCCGGGCCGCAATGTCTGCCGGCTTGGTCGCGAGGATGCCCCGCTCCGCGTGAAGCGCAAGGGTCGCGTCGACGAGCCGTCGGCGCGTCTCCTCCGCCGTCGCCGCTCGTTTCTGCATCGAGTAGGGTCTGGGCGCCATCACCCTGGGCTCGCCGGTCGGGTGGCCCTAGCAGACCGGATACCGCATCAGTTTGGTCCCGTGCTTCACCTTGATCCCCTCCGGACAGATACGGGCCCCGGCAGGGTGTCATTGGACCGCAGCGGGTCCACCCAATTCGATGTCGCCCCTCCAAGCATTGCCGCCGCCAGCATGGCCGCCGAAAGCTCTTCCCGCGCGGCCAGGGCTCTGGAATTATTTAAATGTATTATTCATGCATCTATATTATCTCCTTCAGTCGATAACGGTTTCAAGCATTTTTTTAGTCTTTTCAAATGCATTGAAAATCCAGTAGGTTAAGCAGGGACCGCGTGAGCAAACCCAGCCCCCATGGGGTCCCAGCCAGATGCGGCGTCTTCCTGGCCGGGAGGCCAAGGAATGCCTCTGGCTTTGTGGCACTCAGTCTAAAACAGAGGAGATTTCGGGAGATCTCCCTTGACAGACGGCTCCTTGCTACCGTATCATCTTCTTCAATTGATGACATTGAATACACCGCACCTGACTTTGGGTTGGGCTTGAGGAGAGGACGATGAGGCGGATGACGCTGGGAGCGCTACTGAAGCAGACCCTGGAGAACGGCTCCGACGACCTCGTGACCCGGCCAACCGGCGCGCGGCTTCGGGAGCGGATCGAGGAGGCGCTGGCGGACGGGGGCGGCCCGGAGCTGGTGGTGCTCGACTTCGGGGATGTCGGGATCATCGACTATTCCTGCGCCGACGAGATCGTGGCCAAGCTCGCCTCCCGCCTGGCGGCCGGGGAGTATGGGTCGAAGTACGTGGCCCTCGCGGGGCTCAACCGTCACCAGGAGGAGAACATCGAGGTGGCCCTGGAGCGGAAGAAGCTCGCCCTGCTCTACCTGGGCGGGCCGGAGGGGTGGAAGCTGCTGGGGACGCTGAACGCCTACCTCCGCGAGACGCTCCACCTCGTCATGGGCCAGGAGCAGCTCACCGCCCGGGCGCTGGCCGAGCGCTTGCGGCTCGAGCTGAACACGGCCAGCACGCGCCTGATCAACCTGCACAAGCTCCGGCTGGTGGCCCGGCGCGAGGAGCCCGTGAGCAACGGCGGGCGGCAGTTCGTCTACCGCTCGCTCCTCAAGGAGGCGTGAGCCCGCCGATGCCCACCCTGGACGACCTCCGTCGTACGCTCGGCCGAATCGACGGCCGGGGGTACAAGGCCTACAAGGACCTCGAGGGGAGCTACCAGGCCGGGGAGTTCCTCCTGCACGTGGACCACGTGCAGGGCGACCCCTTCGCCGCGCCCTCGCGCATCCGGGTCCAGGTCCCACAGGAACGCGCCCAGTTCCCGCGCGGGCTCTTCAGCACGCCAGTCCGACGCCTGGCCCTGCGCGATTACCTGGCGCGGGCCTTCGCGCGGGCCATCGAGGCGGTCGTGCGGAGGCGGCGGGGGATGGGGACGAGCGGGCTGATCGCCGTGGATGCCGGGGGGCAGGAGGTCCTCGACCGCAGCGCGGTGGGAATGGATCCCCGAATGATCGAGGTTCGCTTCGTCATGGGCCTCCCCGCGGCCGGGCGCAGCGTGCTCGGGCGAGAGGCCGAGGCGATGTTCTGCACGGAGCTCCCCCAGATCGTCCGGCGGGCCCTCTTCTTCGCGAACCTGCCAGCCGCCGAGGTGGAGGCCTTCGTGGACTGCGTGGAGGACCAGGAGGCCCTGCGGGCGGCGTTGGGGGAGCGGGGGCTGGTGGCCTTCGTCGGCGACGGGGCCATCCTGCCGCGGCGCAGCGGCGTCGATGAACGCCCGCTGGGTCAGGGGGCCGTCGCCTTCGAGGCGCCGTCGAGCCTCGCGGTGGAGGTCCCGGTGCCCAACCGTGGTCGCATCCGCGGGATGGGGATCCCCCAGGGCGTGACCCTCATCGTGGGCGGGGGGTTCCACGGGAAGTCCACCCTGCTCCGGGCGCTGGAGCGCGGGGTTTACGCCCACGTCCCGGGCGACGGCCGGGAGCTGGTCGCCGCGCTCCCCGGAGCCGTGAAGATCCGGGCCGAGGACGGCCGCGAGGTGACGCAGGTGAACATCAGCCCGTTCATCACCCACCTCCCCCTCGGCCGCGACACCGCGCGCTTCTCGACCGAGAACGCCAGCGGCAGCACCTCCCAGGCCGCCAACATCATGGAGGCCCTGGAGGTGGGGGCGAGCCTGCTCCTCATCGACGAGGACACCTCGGCCACGAACTTCATGATCCGCGACCGCCGCATGCAGGCCCTGGTGGCCAAGGCGAAGGAGCCGATCACGCCGTTCCTGGACAAGGTGCGGCAGCTCTTCAAGGAGCTGGGCGTCTCGACGATCCTGGTCATGGGTGGCTCCGGCGACTACTTCGACGTGGCCGACACGGTCCTGATGATGGACGAGTACCGGCCCCGCGACGTGACGGGGGAGGCGCGGGCCGTCATACGCCGCTACGGGAGCGGCCGCGAGCCGGAGGGCGGCGAGGCCTTCGGGGCCGTGACCCCGCGGGCGCCGCTGCCCGAGGGGTTCGACCCGAGCCGGGGGCGGCGCGAGGCGCGGATCGACGCCAAAGGGCTGCAGACCATCGTCTTCGGGACCACGGCCATCGACCTCTCGTGCGTGGAGCAGCTCGTGGCCCCCAGCCAGACGCGCGCGATCGGGGAGCTGATCCACTACTACGCGGAGCACTACGCCGACGGCCGGCGGCCGCTGCGCGAGGGGCTGGGGCAGGCCCTGCGGGACCTGGACGCGCGCGGGTTCGACGTGCTGGGGCCGGGGAAGCGCGGCGACCTGGCGCGGCCCCGGATCTTCGAGCTCGCCGCCGCGGTGAACCGCCTGCGGACCCTGCAGGTGCGCCTCTCCAGGAGGCAGGACGGGGCCTGACCGCGAGGACGAGGCGGCCGGGGAAGGGAGCGGCGGAGGGGAAGGGCGAGCGATGGAGCGGATCCTCGAGGGGCTGAACCCGGAGCAGGAGCGGGCCGTCCGGCACGACCAGGGGCCGCTGCTCATCATCGCGGGCGCGGGGACGGGGAAGACCCGGGTCATCACCCACCGGATCGCCTACCTGATCGCCACGAAGCGGGCCCGGCCGGAGGAGATCCTCGCCCTGACCTTCACGGACAAGGCCGCCGCCGAGATGGAGCAGCGGGTGGACGTGCTGGTCCCCTACGGCTACGCCAACGTCTGGATCAGCACGTTCCACGCCTTCGGCGACCGGGTGCTCCGGGAGCACGCGCTGGAGCTGGGGCTCGACCCCTCGTTCCGCGTCCTGACCCGCCCGGAGCAGCTCATCTTTGCCCGGGAGCACCTGTTCGAGCTGCCGCTGAAGTACTACCGCCCGCTGGGCGACCCGACCAAACACGTCGACGCGCTCATGACCCTCTTCTCGCGGGCCAAGGACGAGGACGTGAGCCAGGAGGAGCACCGCGCCTACGCCCGGGCGCTGGCGGAGAAGGCGGCCCAGGAGCCGGAGGACGCGGAGCTGCAGGAGGAGGCGGCGCGCCAGCGCGAGCTGGCCGAGACCTACGCGGCCTACCGCGCCCTCATGGGGCGCTCCGGCTTCGTGGACTTCGGCGACCAGGTCGTGCTCCCGCTGAAGCTCTTCCGGGAGCACCCGCTGGTCCGCCAGCGGTTCCAGAACCGGTTCAAGTACATCCTGGTGGACGAGTTCCAGGACACGAACTACGCCCAGTTCCAGGTCGTCAAGCTGCTGGCCGAGCGCCACCGCAACCTGGCCGTCGTGGCCGACGACGACCAGAGCATCTACAAGTTCCGGGGCGCGGCGGTGAGCAACATCCTCGGCTTCATCGGCTCCTACCCCGACGCCGAGCGCGTGGTGCTCACCGAAAACTATCGCTCCACCCAGGTGATCCTCGACGCGGCCTACCGCCTCATCACCCACAA
>JACPFL010000273.1:0-6707 GCA_016183025.1 Deltaproteobacteria bacterium
GGCGGCTCGCCCGATGGCGCGGCAGCAGGGCCCTCTGGTGTCGCACGGGCCAGAGTGTCCGATGAAGTCTCCGGTGATGGCGTGGCAGGAGCCTCTGGCGGAGTTTCCGGCGGCGCCGCTGAGGGGCCGGCCGCAGGACCCTCTGGCGCTGGCTGAGGCGGCGCGGCGACGTCTGAAGGCGCCGGAGCCAACACCCGCGAAAGGGCCGGGGCCCGCTCCAGGGCTGCCACGCACTCCAGGTGGAAGGTCTGCGGGAAGAAGTCCAGCCCCTGCACCCCCGTGACGCGGTACCCGGCCTTGACCAGGGCCTTGAGGTCCCGCGCCAGGGTCGTGGGGTTGCAGGAGACGTACACGATGCGCGCCGGGTCCAGGCGGGCCAGCGGCTCCATGAGCCCTCGCGCCCCCTCGCGCGGCGGGTCGAGCACGACCACGTCGAAGCGGTCCCCCTCGCCCTGGAGCTGCGCCAGGGCCGGCCCCGCCTCCGCCCGCCAGAACTCGCACGCGGTCAGGCTGTGCTCCCGGGCATTGGCCTGGGCATCCTGGATGGCCTCGCGGCTCAGGTCCACGCCCAGGAGGCTTCCGGCCCGGGCCGCCAGCGGCAGGCTCAGGTTCCCCACCCCGCAGTAGAGGTCCAGGACCCGCTCCCCGCCCTGCAGCCCGGCAGCCGCCAGCACGCTCTCGGCCAGGCGCGGGTTCAGGTGCAGGTTGACCTGGAAGAAGCTCACCGCCTGCGCCCGACAGCGGAAGGTGGCACCGGGGACCTCGACGACATAGGTCAGCGTGGGGTCTCCCTCCGTCAGCCAGCCCCCGCCCCGTTGCCCGCCGATCACCCCCTTCAGCACGGGCACCCGCTCCAGGCAGTGCTGCAGCAGGGGGCGGTGGATCGGATGCCCTCCGCCCCCCGGCAGAATCAGCGCGACCGCCCGTCGCTCGTCCGGGCTATAGGCCAGCTCGATCTCTCCGATGGCATGTCGCTCCTCGTCGTTGAGGAACTGGCGCAGGCGCGCCCAGAGGTCGTTGACCGCCTCGTCGGCCAGCGGGCAGCCCTCGAGGGGCACCAGGGTGTGGGAGCCCGCCATGTAGTAGCCCATCTGGTAGCCGCGGGCCGTGGCGCGGACCTGGAGTCGCACTCGGCTGCGGTAATGCAGTTCGTGGGGAGAGGGGATGAGCGGGGCGATGGGAGCATCGTGGAGCCCGCCGAGGCGGGCCAAGGTCTCCTGGAGGATCTGAGCCTTTGCGCGGAGCTGCTCCTCGTAGGTGAGGTGCAGCCACTGACAGCCGCCGCAGGTGCCGAAGGCCGGGCAGGGCGGGGCGCGGCGGTGGGTGGAGGGGTTGAGCAGCTCCGTGATGCGGACGGTGCCGTAGTCGCGTTTCTTCTCGACGACCTCGACCTCGACCTCATCGCCAGGCAGGCCGTACGGGACGAACAGGACGAGCCCCCCGCTCCGCGCCACGCCGGCCCCGCCGTAGGCGAGCCCCTCGACCGTGACCGTCCTGATGTCGGGCTCGGGCCGCTTCGGCATGCCCCCTCCCGCTATCCGCCGATCTCCCGCCGCACCGCGCGCACCGCGTCCACCATGACGCGGAGCTTGGCCTGGGCCTCCTCCACCGTGCGGGTCTTCAGGCCACAGTCGGGGTCCACGTAGACCCGCTCCTTCGGGATGACCTGGAGCGTGCGGCGGAGCCACTCCTCGATCCGGTCCTGCGGCTCCACCTCATGGGTGTGGACGTCGATCACCCCCAGGCCGATCTCCTTGGTGAACGGCTTGGTCCGGAACAGGTCGAGCAGGTCGAAGTGGCTGTTGGCCATCTCCAGGTCGAGCTGGTCCACCGGGATGTCCAGCATCGCCGGGTAGACCTTCTCGAAGGCGCCGTAGCAGATGTGCATGATCGTCCGGGCGCGGAGCCCGTCGGTCACGATCCCGGTCAGCTCGATGGCCAGGGGCAGCTCGTCCACCTTGGTCGAGAGGGCCGGCTCGTCGATCTGGATGTAGGGGGCGCCGGCCTCCTGCAGGGCCAGGCACTCGTCGTGCAGGGCCCGGGCCAGGTCGAGCGCGAACGCCCGGCGCGAGGGGTAGTGCTCGTTGAAGGACCAGTCCATCATCGTGTATGGCCCGGTGATCATCCCCTTGACCGGCCGGGCCGTGCGCGCGCGGGCGAACTTGAACCACTCCACGGTGATGGGGGTCTCGTACTCCACCCGGGCGACGGCCACCGGCTTCTTGTAGAAGCGGTTCCCGTACGCCCGGACGAGCCCGCTCACCCGGAACCCCCGCATGTTCTCGGCGAAGTAGGTGCACATGTCGCCCCGGTACATCTCGCCGTCCACGAGGATGTCGATCCCGATCTCCTCCTGGAACCGGATCCACTCCTCGGTGGCCTGCCGCTCCAGGGCCTCGAGCTGATCCCGGGTGATCTCCCTGCGCGCGTACCGGGTCCGCGCCCGCGTGAGGTACTCCGGCTTGGGGAAGCTCCCGACACTGGTCGTGGGCAGGATCATCGCTGGGTTCTCCTCAGGAAGGCGGCGCACTCCACGAGCCGCTCGAGCTTCCGGCGGGCCGCCTCGCGCGGGAGCAGCTCCAGGCCGAAGCTGGGGGCGAGCCAGAGGCTCTCAGCCGGCCGCCGTCCCGCGACCCGCCTGGCCAGCTCAGCCACCTGCTCCGGCGGCTCCAGCTTCGTGTTGCGGGCATCGAGCAGGCCGAGGACCAGTGAGCGGTCGGCGGGCCAGGCCCCCTGTGCCAGGATCTCCAGGTTCTCCGGCCGGGAGACGACGTCCACCAACAGCCCGGTCACAGGCAGCTCCCTCAGCGCCTCGGCAATGCCCCGCAGGCTCCCGAAGTACAGCGCCAGGCAGGTCCGGGCCTTGACCCCGTCCAGCAGCTCCCGCAGGGCGGCGAGCAGGAGCGGGAAGTCCCCGGGCTGCTCCAGGAGGGCGGGCTCGTCGACCTGGACGTCCTGGGCCCCGGCCTCCAGCGTCCGCACCAGCTCCGTTCGGACCAGGACCGTCAGGTCGCGGAGCAGGGCCCTGAAGTCGCCGTAATGGGTGTCCTTGGCGAACCGCGCCAGGGTGTACGGCCCCATCAGGACCGCCTTCACGGGATGGCCGCCCGCGTGGGCCTGCGCGAAGCGGTACTCCTCGCTGACGGAGGGGCCGGCCCAGTGCACCTCCTCCTTGACCACCGGCTGGCGGATGAAGAAATTGTTGTCGAAGAAGCGCAGGAGCCCGTTGATCTCGAACCCGGTGGCATGCCGGCAGAGGTGACTCACCGGGTCGTACCAGCGGATGAGCCCGTCCGTGATCAGGTCCACCCCGGCCCGGGCCTGCTCCGTGATCACCTCGCGGGTGACATCATCCTCGACCTGCCTGAGCTCCTCCAGGCTCCGCCGGCCCTGCTCGAACTCGCCGATGGCCCGCCGGAGCCGTTGCAGCTCCGGCGTGTCCCCCACCCGGGGATAGCTCCCCACGACCGTCGTCTTGAACATGCCTCCCTCATCACCCTCTAGCTGCCCATCGCCTCCCGGCCAGGCCCCGGCGGGGTCCGGCCGGCCAGGGCGTTCGCCGCCCGCAGCACTCCCATGGCCGTGCGCTCCAGCGGGTTCAAGATGACCGCGTCCACCCCGGCCATCACCGCCATGGCCACGAACGCGGCGTTCAGGGGACCCCGTTCCATCTGGCCGTAGGAGATGTTGCTCACCCCCAGCAGGGTGGCCAGTCCCAGCTTCTCGCGGACGAGCGCCGCCGTTTCGAGCGTCACCGCCACCCCCTCAGGCGCCCGTCCCAGCGGCAGGGCGATGATGTCCACGAGCAGACGCTCGGGGGGAAGCCCCACCTGGACCGCGGCCTCGACGATCCGCTCCGCGATCCTGAGCCTGCCTTCCGCTGTGCCCGGGACCCCCGCGTCGTCCAGGGTCAGCGCGACCACCGGGGCGTCGTGGTCACGGGCCAGCTCGAGCACCGGGATGAGGCGCGCGCGCCGGGCATCAGCGGAGTTCACCAGCGGCCGGCCGCGGGCCGCCCGCAGGCCACCCGCCAGGGCCTCGACCGAGACGGCGTCCAGGAGCAGCGGCAGCGGACAGACCGCCTGGACCGCGCGGACCGCCTCCGCCTGCGCCCAGGCCGGGTCCACGTCCGCCGTGCCGACGTTGACGTCCAGCAGCTCGGCGCCGGCGGCCTGCTGGCGCCGGGCCTCCTCCTGGAGGAGCTCCCAGCGCCCCTGCTGGATGGCCGCCGCAAGCGCCGGCC
Organism: Deltaproteobacteria bacterium; assembly: GCA_016183025.1. Lineage (GTDB taxonomy): Bacteria > Desulfobacterota > JACPFL01 > JACPFL01 > JACPFL01 > JACPFL01. The sequence continues at coordinate 4,244 of JACPFL010000273.1, forward strand.
GCCCGGTCGGGTTGATCCGTCCTCCGATGGCCCGGCACGGCTCACCCGGCCCGACCAGGACCGTCGAGCCAGTCCCTTGCACCGCCACGCCCCGGCCCATCGTCCCTCCCGGCAGGCCCAGCGAAAAGTCTGGCCCAGTATAGGGTTTTTGGCGCGGCTCAATCCAGCATGAAGATGGCGCACTTGAGGTAGTCGGTCTCCGGCGCCTGGGGGAGCACCGGGTGGTCCCGGGCCTGGGACCGGTACTCCAGAAGGCGGAGCCCCACCCGGGCGTCATGGGCGGCTGCCGCGGCCACGGCCAGCAGGGCCTGGCGATCCAGGTGGTGGGAGCAGGAGCAGGTGACGAGCAGTCCTCCCCGCCGAAGGAGATGGAGAGCCCGCAGGTTGATCTCCTTGTACCCCCGCAGCCCCTCCCGAACCTGGGCCCGGTTCCGGATGAACGACGGCGGGTCGAGGATCACGCAGTCGAACTGCTCGCGTGCGGCCTCCGCGGCGCGCAGAAATCGGAACACGTCCTCCTCGACGAAGCGGCACCGGGCCTCCAGGCTATTGCGGGCGGCGTTGCGGCGGGCCAGCTCCAGGGCCCGGCCCGAGCTGTCCACCCCGACGACCTCGGTCGCGCCGGCCGCGGCCGCATTCAGCCCCCAGGCCCCGGTGTAGCAGAAGGCGTCGAGCACCCGGCCGCCCCGGACGACCGACCGGAGGGCGAGCCGGTTCTCACGCTGGTCCAGGTAGAACCCGGTCTTCTGCCCCTCCTGCACGTCCACTTCGTAGGCCAGCCCGTGCTCCTCGATGACGACCGGTCCCGAGAGGGCCCCGACCAGGACCTGCCGTTCCAGGGGGAGCCCCTCGAGCGCCCGGTAGGCGCTGTCGTTGCGGAGCACGATCACCTCCGGGTCGAGGACCTTGAGCAGGGCCTCCTTCAGCGCGGGGAGCAGCCGCTCCATGCCGGCCGTGAGCACCTGGACCACCAGCACCGGCCCGTACCGGTCCACGATGAGGCCGGGCAGGTAGTCCGCCTCGCTGTACGCCACGCGATACGCCTGGAGCGGGGGGAGGAGACGCCGGCGCCAGGCCTCGGCCGCCTGCAGGCGGCGCGCGAAGAACGCCTCGTCGATCGGCTCCGCCCGGCGGCTGAGGAGGCGGACCGCGATGAGCGTGCGCGGGTTCACGTAGCCGCGGCCCACGAGCCGGCCGCCGCCGTCGAGCACGTCCACGATCTCGCCGGGCTCGAAGGCTTTCACCGGGTCCTGGATCTCGTTGCTGAAGATCCAGGGGTGCCCGGCCCGGAGCCGACGGGCCTCGCCCTTCTTCAACCGGAGGGGTTTCACCGGGGGGAGCGTGCTCACGGCTCGATGAGCGCGCAGAGCCGGTCCATCGGCAACCGCGCCTCCATGAGGGCCGCCAGGCGCTCGTAGGTGGCCTCCCGGCCGGCTGCCCCGGCCGGCTGCGCCAGGGCTGGTCCCGGCGCCAGGCCCCGGCAGCGGCGCACATGCCCGAGCAGCCAGGCGCGGAGGCCGGCGTTGTCGAAGAGACCGTGCAGGTAGGTGCCCAGGACACGGCCATCTGCGGAGCGGGCGCCGTCCGCCGTAGCTCCGGCCTGCCCGCGGCGCTGGACCCGAAAGAGCGGGCGCCAGGGGTGCCGGGTCTCGCCGAGGTGGATCTCGTAGCCCGCGAACTCCCCCTCCGGCTCCCCCTGCCATCCGGTGAAGCGGACCTGCGCCGTCAGCTTCTCCCGGGCCAGGACCGTGGTGGCCGGGACCAGCCCCAGTCCCGTGCAGCTCGGCGTCAGGCTCTCGGCGCCCGTGGGATCGTCGATCCGCTCGCCCAGCATCTGGTACCCTCCGCAGAGCCCGAGGAGCAGCCCGCCGGGGGCGAGGTGAGCCTGCAGGGCCGGCTCGAACCCGGCGGCCCGCAGGGCCTGGAGGTCATGGATCGTCTGCTTGCTCCCCGGGAGGATGACGAGGTCTGCGCGCTCCAGCTCCTGCGGGCGGCCGACAAAGCGGAGCGCGACACCGGGCTCCTGCTCCAGCGGCTCGAAGTCCGTGGAGTTGGCCAGGTGAGGGAGCCGCAGCACGGCGATCTGGACCGGCCGCCCGCCCCCGCCGCCTGGCAGGCCAGGCCCGGTCCCGCGCGCGCCCAGCCCGGTTGCGTCCTCGGCGGGAAACCAGAGGTCCGCGAGGTACGGGACCACCCCCCACACGGGCTGCCCGGTCCGCGCCTCCAGCACCTCGAACCCCGGGCGCAGAACTTCCGGGTCCCCGTGGTACTTGTTGATGATGGACCCCCGCAGCCAGCTGCGCTCCTCGGGCCCCAGGAGCTCCCAGGTCCCGACCAGCGCGGAAAAGACGCCGCCCCGCTCGATGTCGCCCACGAGCAGCACCGGGGCCCTGGCATGCCGCGCCACCCGCATGTTCGCCAGGTCGTGCTCGGGCAGGTTCACCTCTGCCGGGCTTCCCATCCC
>JACPFL010000273.1:6742-14475 GCA_016183025.1 Deltaproteobacteria bacterium
CGACGTCGTACCGGGAGGCGAGATGGGCATAGCTCGCGCGGATGGCGTCCCAGGCCTGCTGTCGCAGCGTCTCCTCGGGCCATCCGGTGTAGCGCCCCCAGACCTTCCCCTGCAGGATGACCTGGGTGCCGGTGCCCGCGGTCGGCTTCAGGAGCACCGGGTTCATGTGCACGCTCGGGGCGATGCCCGCGGCCTCCGCCTGCACCGCCTGCGCCATGGCCAGCTCGCCGCCTTCATCGCTCACGTAGGCGTTCAGCGAGAGGTTCGCGGCCTTGAACGGCGTGACCCGGAGCCCCCGGCGCGCCAGGGCCCGGAGCAGGCCCGTGACGACCAGGCTCTTCCCCACGTACGAAGCGGTCCCCTGGATCATCAGCGCCTGCATCACGGCGTGTCCTCGGTCTCTCCGGCCCCTGGCTTCCGCCGCGGAGGGCGCTCGCTGCCTCGCAGTGGGCCTGGCCCTTGGGTCGGGACCGCCCCGGGAGGCTCCCTGCGGGACGCCGGCATTCCCAGCTCTGTCTGGGCCTCAGCGCACTGCTCCTCCTCGACCGGCGGCCCGGGGATGGCGTACCGGCCGCTGGCCCAGGCCCCCAGGTCCAGGAGCCGGCAGCGCTCCGAGCAGAACGGGCGCCAGGGGTTCCCCTCCCAGGCCGTCTCGGCCCGGCACCAGGGACAGCGGACGTTCACGGGGTCCCCCCGCTGACGGGGAGCATGCCGGCGTGGCGTCGGCAGGCCCGGACGAAGCCGTCGGCCACGGTGGGGTTGCTCAGGAAATGCAGGTGCGCATAGCTCCCGAGGACCTGCTGCCAGGCGTACCCTTCCTCCTGCATCTCTGGTCCTCCGGCCCGGCGGAGCCGGTAGGTCCGCCGCACGGTCGCCGGCATCGGCGCCGTGCGTGAGGCGTGGAAGACGTGCCCTCGGGTCCGCAGACCAGCTCCCCCCAGAATGTTCTCGGCCGTGACCTCCACCTCCACGTAGCCCAGGGTCAACCGCGGCTCCCGCATGCTGGCGCGGGTGGGGAACAGCCCCACCATCGGATGGAACACCCCCTGCTCGTCCTCGATCCCCTCGGTGCAGTACATGAACCCCCCGCATTCCGCGTAGACGGGAAGGCCGTCCGCCGCGCGAGTGCGCAGCTCCTCGAGCAGGGAGCCATTGGCCGCGAGCGCCGCCGCATGGACCTCGGGGTAGCCGCCGCCGAGGTAGACGCCGTGGACCCCCGCGGGCAGCACGGGGTCGGTGAGCGGGCTGAAGGGCACGAGGTCAGCTCCCCGGGCCTGCAGCAGCTCGAGGTTCTCCTCATAGTAGAAGCAGAAGGCGGCGTCCCGGGCCACGGCCACCCGGACTCGATGGATCGGCTTGCCCATGGAGGCGGCGCGCGGTCGCCCCTGCGAGTCAGCCAGGGGCCTGGCGGTCTTCCCCAGCGCAATGATCGCGTCCACGTCGGCATGTCGCTCCAGGGCGTTCGCCAGCCGCTCCAGGAGGTCAGGGGACAGCCCCCGCTCCTCGGCCGTGACGAGACCCAGGTGCCGTTCCGGGATGGTCAAGGCCCGGTCCCAGGGGAGGTAGCCCAGCGGACGCGCAGTGACATGGCCGGCCAGGGCCTCCTGCAACATCCGGTAGTGCCCCGCTCCCCCCACCCGGTTGAACAGCAGGCCGCCCAGCCGCAGCCCGGGATCGAAGCTCTCGAACCCCTGCACCACCGCCGCGGCGCTCCGGGCCAGCCCCCCCACGTCCACCACGAGCAGGACCGGCGCCTGGAGCCACTTCGCCAGCGCCGCTGTGCTGCCGGCCTCGCTCCGCCCGTCCACGCCGTCGAAGAGCCCCATCACTCCCTCGATGACGGCGAACCCGTCCCCTGCGCCCCGGACCAGGTCCACGACGGCCTCCCGCGGCAGCATCCAGCCATCGAGGTTGCGTGAGGGGCGACTGCAGGCCAGACGGTGGTAGCCAGGATCGATGAAGTCGGGACCAACCTTGAACGGGCGCACGTCCAGCCCGCGGCGCCGGAGCGCGGCCATGAGGGCGAGCGCGGCAGTGGTCTTGCCGACGCCGGTGCCCGTCCCGCCCAGCACGAGCCGCCCCATCCGTGCCCTCCGTTCGCTGCCCCGACGGTAGCGGAAACGCGCGCGGCAAGTCAACGTGCCGGGCCGTGAGGGCGGCAGAGGCAGGCAGGGTCAGCAGAAAGGGAACAGGCGCGGGGTCAGACCGGGGAAGGCGCCGCGCCGTCTGGTCGGGTCGAGCCCGGGAGGATCTCCGCCGCGACCTCGGCGATCCGGCGGTCGAACTGCGTGCCCGCGCACACCCGGAGCTGGCGAAGGGCGTGCTCGGGCATGATCCTGGCCCGGTACGGACGATCCGTGGTCATGGCGTCCCAGGCATCGGCCACGGCGACGATGCGCCCGATGAGCGGGATCTCCTCGCCCCCGATCCGGTCGGGGTATCCCCGGCCATCCCAGCGCTCGTGGTGCCACCGGATCCCGGCCCGGGCCTGGCCGAGGAACAGCGCATCGCCCGCGATCCGGTCGCCGATGACCGGGTGGCGCTCGATCTCCTGGCGCTGCGGGGGCGTGAGGACGCACGGACTGGTCAGGATGGAGTCGTTGATCCCGATCTTGCCGATGTCGTGCAGGCGTCCCGCCATCTCGACCAGACGAAGCTCGTCGGGCGTCAGGCGCATGGCCCGCGCGATCGCCACCGCATAGGCGCCCACGCGCTCGGAGTGGCCGCGCGTGTAGGCGTCCTTGGACTCCAGGGCATTGGCCAGGCTCACCACGGTATCGAGGAAGGAGCGCTGGAGGGATTCATAGAGGCAGGCGGCCTGGGCCGCCACGCCGCCCTGCTGGGTCAGGGCCTCCGTGAGCCGGAGGTCCTGGTTCGTGAAGGCCTCCTGGTGCTTCCGGTTGTAGGCGGAGAGGACCCCGACGATCTGCGCGTCCAGCATCACGGGGACGCTCAGTACCGCCCGCACCGGGCTCTCCGCATCAGCATGAAATCGGGGGTCCCGGGCGTAGTCGCTGATCACCAGGGGGCGCCGATGCTCCCAGACCCAGCGGCTCACGGCGTCCGCGGCCGGCGCCACCGCCCCGATCTGCTCGAAGGGCACGAGGCGTCCCTCCTGGCCGTCGTGGCCGTAGAACACGTGGGCCTCGGCCGGGACCATCTCCGCGAACGCCTTGGTCAGCAAGGCCAGCAGCCGCTCCAGGCTCAGCACGCCGGCGAAGCTCGAGGCGACCCGCATGAGCCCCTGCAGCTCCCGGACCTTCTCGGCCATCCCCTCAGCGAGGCTCTCGTTCTCGAGGACCATGGCCAGCGGGATGGCCAGGAGCGTGATGAGCTGGAGGACCTGCGGGCCGAGCGCGTCGGCGTCCTCGCGCTGGTGGAGGACGAGGACCCCCAACGCCTTTCCCCCGATCCAGAGCGGGACCATCAGATACGCCCGGTCCCCCTCCGCCTCGTCGAACTTCGGGATGACCCGGGGGGTCCGCTCGTGCATGACCCAGGCGACGACGCCCTCCTCGATGTAGCCCCGGAGCCTGGCGAGGTCCGCGGGCTCCATCCCCTCCGCCCGTTTCAGGACGAGTTCCCCGCCCTCCGGGGAGATCACGTAGACCGCATGCCCCCGGCAGGAGACCAGCAGCCCGCATACCTCGCTGAAGACGGAGAAGACTTCCTCGAGCCGCCCTCCCCCATGCAGGGCCTCGGTCATCCTGCGCAGGCCGGTCAGCCCCACGTCCCAGAGCCGGTCGCGCAGGTCAGCTCCCATGCGCCACCCCTTGGCCGGCCCTTGCTGGAGCAGCCTCCCTCGGCCTCAGGTTCAGGAAGCCCACCGATCGCTCCACCTCATCTTCCAGCCCCGCCGCGACCCGGTCCAGATAGCTCTCGTTGAAGTCCACCTTCAGCCGCCGGAGCTGGGCAAAGGCCTCGGGCTGGGGTGAGACGGCCGTCTCGTCCTCTACCTCCTCGTCCCCGAACCCACACCGATGGGCGACGACGTCGGCCAGGTGGACCAGGGCCGCAGCCTCCGGGCACTGCTGGGCCGCGCCCGGGTTGTGGTGATAGCCGATCCCCTCCACGATGGCTATTGGCAGGTTCCATCGCTCGGCCATGAGCGCCCCGAGGCAGGCGTGGTCCAGCCCGAGCACCATCGCCTCGGCCGCGCGCCGGGGGAGGTCCCCCCGAGCCCCTTCCTCCCGGATCGCGCGGACCATTTCAGGCATCGCCTGGGAGATCACGATCTTGGCCACGTCGTGCATGAGCCCGGCCACGAAGGCCTGCCCGCTCAGCTCGTATCCGACGAGCCCGGCCAGCAGCCGGGTGGCGGTCGCGCAGGCCACGGAGTGGTGCCACAGCGTGGCGAGCCCGGGCCTCGCGTCCTGGCGGCCGCCAAACTGCTCGAAGGCGGTCATCCCCGCGACGAGCGCGATGACCTCCTGGAAGCCCAGGATGACGATCGCGTGCTTCACCGTGGCGATCTTCCGGGGAAAACCGTACAGGGCCGAGTTCGCCACGCGCAGGACCCGGGCGGTCAGCGCCTGGTCGAGCGCGATGATCCGGGCAATCTCCGCGGCCGAGCTGTTCTCCGCCTTCATCCGCTCCAGCAGCTCCACCACGACCGCGGGCAGGGTCGGCAGGTTCTCGAGGCGGTCCAGTACCAGTTCCAGGGCAGAATTCATGCACTCCTCGCCGCCAGGGGGCCCGGGACCCCTCGGGACTCGCAGGGGGCCGGCAGAGACACCCTTACCCATCTCTACTTCGGCAACTGGTCTGTTGGCCTTGAGGAGTTTGGGGGCGGGGCTGCGAGCAGCGTCTGAACGCGGCGCCAGAGCGGCTCACGGCCGTCCCCGGTCACCGCGGAGAAGAGGACCAGCGTTTCCGGCGCCCGGCCGAGCGCCTGAGCGATGGCCAGGCTCTGGCGCCGGCGCTCGTTCACGGAGAGCTTGTCCGACTTGGTCAACGCCACCACCGTCGGGATCCTGACGGCCCCGAGCCAGTCCAGAAGGGAGCGGTCGGCCTCGGTGGGGAGATGGCGGCAGTCGAGGATGGCGACCACCCCGCGCAGGACCTCCCGGCTTGTGAGGTAGGCCTCCACCATGGGGCGCCAGGCCTCGCGCTCCGCCCGGGAGACCCGGGCGTAGCCATACCCGGGCAGGTCGACCAGCACGAATCGGTCGTCCACCTTGAAGAAGTTGATGAGACGGGTCTTCCCGGGGGTGCGGCTGACGCGGGCGACCTGCCGCCGGCCCAGCAGGGCGTTGATCAGGGAGGACTTGCCGACGTTGGACCGGCCGGCCATGGCGACCTCCGGGAGGGAGGGCCGGGGGTAGCCGGCGGGATCCCGGGCACTGGTCAGAAATTCCACCTGCGTGACCCTCATGCCGCCCTTATACCACAGGGCGTCGGTCGTCCGCGTCCGGGAGGACGGGCCGATGGGGGGCGCCGCGTGTCGACAGTCTTGAAGGCGTCGCGTCTCTATGCGAGAATCAAACAACAGAAGCCCTTGGAGAAAAGGGATGAAGCCGAAGCGGAAGAATCCGGAGATCGTCCTTCGAGACGGGAAACCCGCAGCCGTCATCCTCGATATCGCCGAGTATCGGGAGATGCTGGAGCGCCTGGAGGACGTAGAGGACCTCAAGGCACTCGAAAGGATGCGCAAGAAGCCCCTCAAGTTTAGGCGACTGGGAGACTTTCTGAAAGAGTACCGGCCCGGTGTATGAGGTCCTCGGATCATTCACAAGATCGAAGCCCTGGCAGAGAACCCCAGACCTCCCGGGTGCCGAAAGATCACTGGCTCCGAGAACGATTGGCGGATTCGGATTCGGATTGGTGACTACAGGGTCATTTACGAGATCGACGAGAAGGAAAGGGCGGTGAAGATCATGCGCGTCAGACCTCGTCGAGAAGTCTATCGGTAGACGGACGCGTTTCGAGACCCGATGAAGATCTATACCAGGACGGGGGACCGCGGGGAGACCGGACTGGGCGACGGGCGCCGGGTCCCCAAGGACAGCCCCCGGGTGGCCACCTACGGGGAGGTGGACGAGCTGAACTCGCTCATCGGGGTCTGCCTCACCACCCTGACCGAGCCTGACCTGGTCGCCCTTCTCGGCACCATCCAGGACCAGCTCTTCACGCTCCAGGCCGACCTCGCCCTGCCCCTGAGCTCAAAGCGCCCCGGGAAGCGGATCACCTCGGAGCAGGTGGCGGGGCTCGAACAGGCCATCGACCGCTACGACGCGGAGCTGGAGCCGCTCCGGAGCTTCATCCTGCCCGGCGGGTCGCAGGCCGGGGCGCTGCTGCACTATGCCCGGACCGTGGCGCGGCGGGCCGAGCGGGCCGTGGTCCACCTGCAGGGGGTCGACCCGGTGAACCCCCAGGCCTTGATCTACCTGAACCGCCTCTCTGACCTGCTCTTCGTCCTGGCCCGCTGGCAGAACCAGCGCGACGGCCGGCCCGAGACCCCACCCACCTACGCCTGACGCTGGCGGCCCGGAGTCCCCGGTCCGCAAATCCTCTCTGTGAATTCGGCCTCCGGTCCCGGGGCGAGATGATGACCGCTGCCTTTCGGCTCCCCCTTAACCGGACACCGAAAACAGTTCACAGTGGATGCAGATTGTGATATTTTGAATATATATCTATTCTAAATATTCAAGAGGAGGGACCATGGGAGCGGTTTCCCTGAAGTTACCAGACGACCTGCTGGAGACCAGCGGGCGCTGCGCCGAAGCCCTCAAGCTCTCGCGGGCCGAATACATCCGCCGCGCTATCGAGCGGATGAACCGCGAGACGAACGCCAGGCTCCGCGCCAACCGACTGGCCGAGGTCTCGCGGAGAGTCCGCAAGGAGAGCATGAGGGTCAACGCCGAGTTCGCCGCCATCGAGCGCGACCCTGATGCCTGATCGCGGTCAGATCTGGCTGGCCAACCTGGAACCCCGGCGCGGCACCGAGCCCGGCAAGACGAGACCGGTCCTCATCGTCCAAGCCCAGGCCCTCCTCGATGCGAATCACCCCTCCACCTTGGTCATCCCGCTGACCACCAACCTGGTGGACGACGCCGAGCCCCTCAGGATCCGCGTGCCGGCCTCGGATCGCCTGCATCGAGACTCCGACCTCCTCATCGACCAGCTTCGCGCGGTCGACAATCGGCGCCTCATCCAGGGCCCGCTCACCCACCTCCCTGCCCCCCTCATGGAGCAGGTGGGACAGGCCATCCGGGATGTCCTCGACCTCGGGTAGAGGTGAGGGTCGCTCCGGCCCTCGAGTCCGCGCCCTCATCGGCGGGAAGGAGTTCAATGCGAGGGAGTGCCCTCCCGTAGCAGTCAGGCAGGCGCCCCCGCGATCACGGGTGCCGGGGGCCGCCTGCTGGCGGGGGAACCAGCATTGGCGGCGCGGCGTGGGACGCCCCCGGCTTGCCGAGGACGAAGTCCCCCCACTCCCGGCGCCACGGCTCGACCTCCACGCCCAGGGCGTCCGCGATCCGGGTCATGTAGTTGAACCAGGCCCCGAGCATCGTGATCTCGAGGATCTGGACGTCCGAGAAGCCGTGACGGCGGAGCGTCTCGGTGTCCTCACGGGTCATCTCGGGGGAGCGGAGCGTCAGCTTGCCCACGTACTCGAGCATGGCGCGCTCCTGCTCGGTCAGCCGCGCCTCCCGGTAGTCCTCCTTGATGTGGCGGACCGCCTCCCCATCGCCCTCCAGCGCGTGACGGAGAAACTCCCCGTGGGAGGTCGTTCA
>JACPFL010000044.1 GCA_016183025.1 Deltaproteobacteria bacterium
CTGCACTCGCGGCTGCTCGAGCGGGCGGCCAAGCTCAACGACGACAAGGGCGGGGGGTCGCTCACGGCCCTGCCCATCATCGAGACCCAGGCCGGCGACGTGTCTGCCTACATCCCGACCAACGTCATCTCCATCACGGACGGGCAGATCTACCTGGAGTCGGACCTGTTTTACTCCGGCGTCCGGCCGGCGGTGAACGTGGGCCTGTCGGTCTCCCGGGTGGGAGGCTCGGCGCAGATCCGGGCGATGAAGCAGGTGGCCGGGCGGCTGCGTCTGGAGCTGGCCCAGTACCGGGAGCTGGAGGCGTTCGCCCAGTTCGGGAGCGACCTGGACCGCGCCTCGCAGATGCAGCTCGCCCGGGGCTCCCGCCTGGTGGAGCTGCTCAAACAGGGCCAGTACGCGCCGCTCCCCGTGGAGCGGCAGATCCTGGTCATCTATGCCGGGACCAACGGGTTCGCGGACGACTACCCTGTCGCCGCCCTGCGCCGCTACGAGCAGGAGCTCTGCGAGTTCATCGAGAAGCGCCACCCGGACGTCCTCGAGCAGATCCGGACCAAGCGGGAGCTGGACGACAGCCTGCGGGGGCGGCTGGACCAGGTGCTGAACGAGTTCAAGGGCCAGTTCCGGCCATAGGGATGGCCGGGCCGAGGGGCGTCCAGTGGCAGACCTCGAAGGGCTCTTCGCGCAGCTGGACAAGCGGATGGGCGTCCTGGATAGCCGGATGGCCTCGCTGGAGGAACGGATGGCGGGGCTCGAGGCCCGGCAGGGCTCCTTCGAGCACCGGATGGACCTCCGGATGGCGTGGATGCTGGGGATCATGATCGCGATGTGGGGGACCATCATCGCCGCCATCGTCCTGAAGGGGTAGCGCGGGGCCGATGGCCAACCTGAGGCTCATCCGCCGGCGGGTGCGCAGCGTCAGGAAGACGCAGCAGATCACGCGCGCCATGAAGCTCGTGGCCGCGGCCAAGCTCAAGCGGGCGCAGGAGGCGGCGCTGCGGGCCCGTCCCTACGCGGCGAAGGTCGGCGAGGTCATCGCCAGCCTGGCGGCCCGGGCCAAGCCCGAGCTGAGCCCGCTCCTGCAGGTCCGGGAGGCGGTCCGGCGGGCCGACCTGGTGGTGCTGACCTCGGACCGCGGCCTGTGCGGGGCCTTCAACCTGAACGTCTTCCGGCGGGTCGAGGAGTTCCTGAAGGAGTCGCGGGGGCGCTACGAGGGGAGCACGCTGACCCTGGTCGGCCGCAAGGGGCGGGACTACTTCCGGCACAAGGCGGGGGCCTACGGGGCCGAGATCGGCAAGGAGCTGATCCGCGTGGCCCCGGACTACCCGACGGCCGCGGCCTTGGGCGAGGAGCTGGTGCAGCGGTACCTGGAGGGCGCGGCCGACGAGCTCTGGCTGGCGTTCAACGAGTTCCGGTCGGTGATCTCCCAGCGGCCGGTGATCCGGAAGCTGCTCCCGATCACGCCCATGGCGGTCGCGGAGGGGACCTACCTCCCGGACTACCTCTACGAGCCCTCAGCCGGGGCGATCCTGAACGAGTTGCTCCCCCGGCACCTGTATCTGCAGCTCTACCAGGGGCTGCTCGAGTCCACGGCCGGGGAGCTCGGGGCGCGGATGAGCGCCATGGACAACGCCACCCGGAACGCCGGGGAGATGATCGAACGGCTCACCCTCCGGATGAACAAGGCGCGGCAGGAGGGGATCACCAAGGAGCTCATGGACATCGTGACCGGCGCCGAGGCGCTGAAATAGACGGGGTGGCGAGCGGAGGATGGCAGATGCGTGAGGGCGTGGTGGTGCAGGTCATCGGGCCTGTGGTGGACGTGCGCTTCCAGGGCGGGGAGCTCCCGCCCATCTACGAGGCGCTCGAGTTCTCGAACCCGGCGATCAGCGACGAGCCGTGGAACCTGGTGGCGGAGGTGGCCCAGCACCTGGGCGAGAACACGGTGCGCTGCATCGCCATGGACTCCAGCGACGGGCTCGTGCGGGGGATGAAGGTCCGGGACACCGGCAACCAGATCGTGGTGCCGGTGGGGCGGGAGACCCTGGGGCGCATCCTGAACGTCGTGGGCAAGCCCGTGGACGAGGGGCCGCCGGTGCAGGCGAAGAAGTTCTACCCTATCCACCGCCCGGCTCCCGCGCTGGTGGACCAGTCGACCGCCGTGGAGATGTTCGAGACCGGGATCAAGGTGGTGGACCTGCTCGAGCCCTACGCCAAGGGCGGCAAGATCGGCCTGTTCGGCGGGGCGGGGGTGGGCAAGACGGTCATCATCATGGAGCTCATCCACAACGTCGCGATCCACCACGGCGGCTTCTCGGTGTTCGGCGGCGTGGGGGAGCGGACGCGCGAGGGGAACGACCTCTGGCTGGAGATGAAGGAGTCGGGGGTCATCGACAAGACCGCCCTGATCTACGGGCAGATGAACGAGCCCCCGGGCGCCCGCGCCCGGGTGGGGCTGACTGCCCTGACCGCGGCCGAGTACTTCCGCGACGAGGAGGGGCAGGACGTGCTCCTCTTCATCGACAACATCTTCCGGTTCGCCCAGGCCAACTCCGAGGTGTCGGCCCTGCTCGGCCGCATCCCCTCCGCCGTGGGCTACCAGCCGACGCTGGCCACCGACATCGGAGAGCTGCAGGAGCGGATCACCTCGACCAAGAAGGGCTCCATCACCTCCGTGCAGGCGATCTACGTGCCGGCCGACGACCTCACGGACCCCGCGCCGGCCACGACCTTCGCCCACCTGGACGCCACCACCGTGCTCTCGCGGCAGCTCGCCGAGCTGGGGATCTACCCCGCCGTGGACCCGCTGGACTCGACCTCCCGGATCCTCGACCCGCAGGTGGTGGGCGAGGAGCACTACCAGGTGGCGCGGGAGGTGCAGCGGACCCTGCAGCGCTACAAGGACCTGCAGGACATCATCGCCATCCTCGGCATGGAGGAGCTGTCCGAGGACGACAAGCTCGTCGTCTCCCGGGCCCGGAAGATCCAGCGCTTCCTCTCCCAGCCGTTCTTCGTGGCGGAGGCCTTCACGGGCACGCCCGGGCGCTACGTGAAGGTCAAGGACACGGTGCGGGGGTTCAAGGAGCTGGTCGAGGGCAAGTACGACGACATCCCGGAGCAGGCCTTCTACATGGTCGGCACGATCGAGGAGGCCCTGGAGAAGGCCGAGCGGCTCACGCGGTAGCCATGGCGGAGACGTTCCTGCTCGAGGTCGTGACCCCGGAGCGCCTGGTCCTGCAGGAGCAGGTGGAGGAGATGAGCGCGCCCGGCGCCCTGGGCGAGTTCGGGGTGCTCCCCGGGCATACCCCGTTCTTCACCATCCTGCGTCCGGGGCCGGTCACCTACCGGCGGGGGCGGGAGCGGCACCAGCTGGCCGTGTCCTGTGGGTTCGCGGAGGTGGGGCCGGACAAGGTCGTGTTGCTGGCGGAGACCGCGGAGCTGGCCCACGAGATCGACCTGCGCCGGGCCGAGGCCCGGGTGCGCGAGACCGAGGAGCAGATCCGGGAGATGAGCGTGGCGGACCCGACGTACGAGGCGGTGCGCGGCTCGCTGGAGAAGGCCCTGGCGCGCCTGCAGGTGCTCCGGGGGCGGGAGTGAGGGCCGCTACGTCCGCACGACGACCTTGATCTTCGTCTTCCCCTGCTCGATCACGATCTTGAAGTCCACCTCGCCAACCCGGTAGGTCTCCTTCACCTTCTGGGCCTGCTTCAGCAGGGCCTCCCGGAAGACCTCCACGCTCAGGTGCTCCACGGGCTCCCGGCAGACCTGGCGCGCCCGGATGAACTCCTCGAAGATCGCCCGGACCCGCGCCTCGTCCAGCTCGGGTGAGCGCGTCGCGGGCGCGGGCGGGGTGGCCGGCTCGGCCCCGGGGGCGCTCGCGGCCGAGGCCTGCCATCGCTCCCGCTGCTCCAGGTCGAACTGGAAGCGGTGTCGGGCATAGGTCCCGGCCTCGATCTGCTGCATGATCCGGTGCCAGTAGTGTTGCAGGCTCGTGTAGCGCGCCAGCAGGGTGCTGTACCGGAAGGTCAGACTGGAGCTGCCCAGGCTCTTGGGGTTGTGCCGGTTCACGAGCCGGATCACCTGGCTCTTGACGTGGAAGGGCTCGCGCTTCACCAGCCCCATGAAGTAGCGCTCGTAGGCGATGCGCAGCTCCTCGATCTTCGTCTCGAGTTCGTCGAGGTCTTCCTTCGCGCCCATGGGTCCCTGCTGTGAGCAGCCGACTGCCCGCGCACAGGCATTATAGCCCAGTATGGCCCAGTCCGGGGGCGTCCGAGCGCTATCGTGCGGCCGGCCTGTGCCTTCTCCTCAGGCCAGGCGATGAGGTGGAAGGCGGGGCACAGGCTCATTTCACCCCTTCCTTTCCCGACGGAGAGCGCCTAAAATGTATTATGGATCTCCGAGAGGATGCATTGATGAGCAAGGCTACCGAGACCGCCATCAAAATGCTGGAGTCCCTGTCCGAAGAGGCCCAGGAACGTGTCGTGGAAGGGCTGCGTGATCTGGTTGAGGAGGTGCGCGACGAGGAGCGGTGGGATCTGCTGTTTGAAGAGAGAAAGGCAGGGCTGATGACCGCGGCCCGGCGGGTGCGGGAGGAGGTCGCCGCCGGCAAGGCCGAGGGCATGGATTACGATAAGTTGTGAGGTCCCAGACGTTACCCTCCTTTTGGGATTACGAGCGCCAGTTCTGAACGTGCTTCCGGGGTGAGCCCCGGAGCAGGCGGTAGACCGAGCCCAGGACGCGTCCTCTTCCCCTTCCAGCGCGTCCTCCGGTGTGGCCGGACATCGCCAGAGCGCCCGGCCTCGGCCGTGCCGCCGCAGGCGGCTTGACAGCGGCCGGAAGCGGGTTAGGATATCTGTGCCTGAGGCCTTTCCAGGGGAGCCCCGACGATGAGCGCCGAGCCTGCCGAGAGCATTCGCCTGGTGGAGGTGCAGAAGAGCTGGGAGCAGCCCCCGCGCGTCCTGCCGCTGGCCGCGGAGCTGGAGCGCGAGATCACCGGCCGGGCCCTTGCGGTGGCCGGCCAGAGGGCCCGGGTCTTCGCCGAGGAGTGCGTCGCGCAGCTTCAGGAGCTGGTCCGGATCCCCAGCGTCAACCCCAGCGAGCGGTTCGAGCGCGACGTCGGCGAGTACCTGGCGGACAGGCTCCGGAAGTTCGGCATGGAGCTCACGCAGATCGAGCCCCAGCCCCATCGTCTGAGCAACCTCGGTGTCCTGCCCGGCGAACGGGGCGCGCCCACCCTGCTGATCGACGCCCACATGGACACGGTCCCGGTGGGGAGCCTCGCCAACTGGCGCTTCCCCCCGTTCGACGCCACGATCGCCGAGGGGCGGATCTGGGGGCGGGGGAGCAAGGACAGCAAGCTCGGGATCGCCTCGGCGCTCATGGCGTTGACGGTCCTGCAGCGCTGCGACGTGCGGCTCCGGGGGACCCTGAAGCTCGCCTTCACGGCCGATGAGGAGATGGGCGGGCACCTGGGCCTGCACCAGCTCGTGGAGCGCGGGCTGATCCGGGCCGACTACGCCATCTACGGCGAGGGGATGCCCGATACGATCACGGCGGGACACAACGGGTGGTTCCAGTGCGAGGTCACGACCCGGGGGAAGACCTCGCACTCGGCCAAGAAGGCCCAGGGCGTGAACGCCGTGCTGAAGATGTGCGAGGTGGCGCCGGCCCTGGACGCCATGCAGTTCCGCGGCTTCACCCCCCACCCCATCGTCCCCGGCCAGCCGATCGCCAGCGTCAACATCGTCCGGGGCGGGTTCAAGGAGAACGTGGTCCCCGACACCTGCACGGCCACCGTGGACATCCGGTTCCCGCCCGGCTACACGCCCGCGCAGATCCAGGAGGGGATCCGGCGGACGCTGGAGGCGCGGCGGGCTGCCTCGCCGCTGCTCCAGCAGGGCGAGCCCGAGGAAGTCCGGCCGGTGAACGTGGCCCGCCCCTCCTGTGTGCTGCCGGGGGAGCCGGTGGTGCAGTACCTGCGGGCGTGCGTGAAGGACGTGCTCGGCGTGGACCCGCGGCACACCGGGATGCTGGCGACGAGCGACACCCGCTGGTCCACATTGGACGCGAACCTCCCCATGGTCGGCTACTCGATGGGGAACGATTCGGGGCACCAGCCCAACGAGTACGTCGTCATCACCGAGTACCTCCAGAACGTGAAAGTCTACGCCCTGCTCATGCTGATGCTGCTCACATGAACCGGCCGGGACCTCCGGCTGCGATGGCCGGGCTGGTGAACGAGGCTCCGCTGGTGGCCCCGCTGGGGCGGGCCGCGGGGGGCCTGGGCAAGGAGGGATGGCGATGATCACGAGACGGGAGCTGTTGAAGCAAGGCGCGCTGGCGGGCGCGGGGCTGGCGATCGCCGGAGGCATGCCGGGGCTGGCGCGGGGGTCGAACCACCGCCGCGTGACCATCGCCCAGGGGGTGGACATCATCTCCTGGGACCCGTACGGCCACAGCGTCTCGACCAACTACGGCCAGTGGCTCCACGTCATGGAGGCGCTGGTGAGCTGGGACTACGACCGCAAGCGCTATGTTCCCTCGCTGGCCGAGTCCTGGAAGGCGGAGGGGAACACGTGGACCTTCGGCCTGCGACGCGGCGTCCGGTTCCACAGCGGCGACCCCCTGACCGCCCGGGACGTGGCCTACTCCTACGAGCGGATCAAGCGCTCCCCGCAGCAGGGCGCCGTGATGCGGGAGGTGCGCGAGGTCAAGGTCCTGGACGACCACACGGTCCAGGTGGTCACCCACAAGCCGGCGGCCTCCTTCATCGCGCGCCTCACCAACCGGGTGATCCTCAGCGAGCAGGCGGCCAGGAAGGACGGCGCCGACATGGACCGCCACCCGATCGGCACCGGCCCGTTCCGTTTCGTGGAGTGGGTGCGCGGGAGCCACTTCACCATGCGCCGGCACGAGGGGTACTGGGGCTCCCCGGCGCAGGTCGACACCCTGGTATGGAAGCCCATCCCGGAGGACGCTGCCCGGGTGACCGCCATCGAGAGCGGGGGCGCGGACATCATCAGCAACGTCCCGCCCCACGAGGTGGAACGGCTGGAGCGGCACCCGGACATCCGGATCGACAAGATCCGGGGCGACCGGATCATGTTCCTGACGCTCTCCCCACGCTTCAAGCCGTTCCAGGACCGCCGGGTGCGCCTGGCCATGAACCACGCCATCGACGTGGACAGCCTGATCAAGTTCGTGCTCGACGGCCGCGCCTACCGGCTGGTGGGGCCGGTGGGCCCCTCGGTCTTCGGCTACGACCCCTCCCTCAAGCCCTACCCCTACGACCCGGCGCGGGCCAAGCAGCTCCTGGCCGAGGCCGGCTACCCGAACGGCTTCGAGGTGGACTTCCACTCCCCGTCCGGGCGCTACCTGAAGGACCGGGAGATCGCCCAGGCCGTGGCGGGGCAGCTCGCTAAGGTGGGGATCCGGGCGCGGCTCATCACGCCGGAGTGGAGCATCCTCTGGAGCGAGTTCACCGCGGGGAAGTACAACTTCGTGCAGATCGGCCGCGGCGACGTGGTGGACGGCGACGAGTACCTGACCCAGTACTTCGGCACGAACGTGACCAAGCGCCTCGGCTACTCGAACCCGCAGCTCGACCGGCTGCTCGACGAGCAGCGGCAGATCTTCGACCAGGACCGCCGGGAGAAGGTGCTGCAGCAGGCGGTGCGGCTGATCCACGAGGAGGCCCCCTGCGTGTTCCTGTACAACTTCCAGGACCTGTACGGCTCCCGGAAGCGGGTCACCTGGAAGCCGCAGCCGAACGAGTACATTCTCATGTGGCGCGCCTCCCTGCGCGGCTAGCCGGGGCCCTGGGTGAGGGGCGCAGCGCGGTAGGAGGCGCGGCCGCCCTTGTGGCGCCGTCGTCTGCTCGGGGCCGTCCCGGTCATCCTCGGGGTCTCGATCCTCGTCTTCCTCCTCATGCACCTGGCCCCGGGCGACCCCGTCCGGCTCCTGCTGCCGGACGAGGCCACCCAGGAGGACATCGACCGGACCCGCCGCGAGTGGGGGCTGGACCGGCCGCTCCCGGTCCAGTACTGGCAGTTCCTGGTCCGGGCGATCCAGGGCGACTTCGGCCGCTCCCTGCGCTTCGGCGAGCCGGTCCTGAAGCTGCTGGTCGAGCGGCTGCCGGCCACGATCGAGCTGGCCCTGCTGAGCCTCTGCGTCTCCATCCGGATCGCCATCCCGATCGGCATCCTCTCGGCGGTCTGCCGGTGTCGGGGAGGATCGAGTACGGGCTGGCCTTCAAGCCCATCACTCAGTTCTACCTGCTGGATGCCGTGCTCCAGCGGAACTGGGCCGCGTTCTGGGACGTGCTGCGGCACCTGCTCATGCCGGCCGTGACCCTGGGGACCGCGCTGGCCGCCATCGTCACCCGGATCACGCGCTCCAGCATGCTGGAGGTCATCCGGCAGGACTACGTGACCACGGCGCGCGCCAAGGGGCTGGGGGAGCGGAGCGTGATCTGGCGGCACAGCTTCCGGAACGCCATGCTGACGGTGATCACGATCCTGGGGCTGCAGCTCGGCGCGCTGCTGGCGGGCTCCATTATCGTGGAGACGGTCTTCTCGTGGCCCGGGGTCGGGAGCCTGCTCATCCAGGCGATCGGCACCCGGGACTATAAACTGGTCCAGGGGATCGTCCTCTTCTTCTCCCTCATGTACATCGCGGTGAACCTCCTGGTGGACGTGCTCTACACCCTGGTGGACCCGCGGATCCGGCTATGAGCGAGCGATGAACGAGGCCGCCACCCACCCCGAGGCCCTCGCCCGCCCGGTGGGCGGGCTGCTCCCGCTGCTGCGGCTGGCGACGCGGGGGCGCCACCTCAAGATCCTCGTGGGGGGCCTGATCTTCCTCGCCCTGGTCGTGACCGGCCTGCTGGCGCCGGTCCTCGCCCCGCACGACCCGCAGGCCCAGGTGCTGGAGGAGCGCCTGCGACCGCCGGGCTGGCACCAGGACGGGAGCGGGGAGAACCTGCTCGGGACCGACAACCTCGGCCGGGACCTCCTCTCCCGGATCATCTACGGGTCGCGGATCTCGCTCCTGGTCGGCCTCCTGACGGTGACGGTGGCCGCGTTGATCGGCTGCCTGCTGGGCGCCCTGGCCGGGTACTTCGGGGGGGCCGTGGACGAGGTCATCTCCAAGGTCGTGGAGGTCTTCCTCGCCTTCCCGTTCCTGCTGCTGGCCATCGCCCTGATGGCGTTCCTGGGCGCTGGGCTGGGGAACATCATCGTGGCGCTGGTGCTGAGCCGGTGGGTGCAGTACTGCCGGGTGGTGCGTGGGGAGGTGCTCTCGCTGCGGGAGCGGGACTTCGTCACCGCGGCCCGGGCGCTCGGGGCCGGCGACCTCTACATCATCGTCCGCCACATCCTGCCCAACACTCTGGGCTCCCTCACCGTGGTGGCGACCTTCGCGATGGCGATCGTGATCATCACCGAGGCCAGCCTGAGCTTCCTGGGGCTCGGGGTGCCGCCCACGATCCCGACCTGGGGGTCGATGCTGGCCGAGGGGCGGAGCTACATTTACCGCGCGCCGTGGCTCTCGATCTTCCCCGGTCTGGCCATCTTCATCACCGTCCTGGGGATCAACCTCCTCGGCGACGGCCTGCGGGACGTCCTCGACCCCAAGCTCCGCGGCACCTAGCTTTAGCGGCCTGCCTCTCGCGGCAGCCTCTCCAGGAGTGAGGTCATCTGGGCCCGGAGGGCTTCGTTGGCCGTCCGGAGCTCTTTGACCGCCTGCGTAAGCTGCTGGATTTCCTGGTTCTTGAGCTGCTGGACTTCCCGGTCCTTCTGGAGCGCCCTCTGGTAGAGGGCCTGGATGGCGGCCAGCGCCACGCCGTCCAGGTCGCTCGCGGTGATGGTCTTGTCCCCGTGCCCGAGGTGGAAGGCCGCGTAGAAGTCCTGCGCGGTGGGGCCGAGGTGCTGGATGGCCGTATCGCCGCCGCGGACGTTCCACTTCATGACAGGCATGGTGCTCAGCTTCCGCAGGACCTCCTGGCCATCCACCGTGGTGAAGTTCTCCTTGAGGGCGCGGTCGCTGGAGCAGGTCCAGGAGGTGCTGGCCGGGGCCAGGCTGCAGGTGTTGACGGATTTGCCGCTGGCGTCGACGGCCAGCACGAAGCGGACGCCGCCCGTGGCCCGGGCCGCGAACTCATTTTGGGCGACGGAGTAGAAGTCGACGTCCCTGGAATCGGCGAAGAGGAACGTGCCGTCGTGCGCGAAGAATCCGACAGAGAGGACCTTGGCTCTCCTCCCTGCGGCAAAGCTGTAGTTCCCTCCCGCCCAGTTCTCCCGGCCGCCGGGCACCATTGAGAATCGGCCGCTGGCCTGGTTCTGGTATCCCCCCCCAACTGTCGCAGAGCCGCCCCAGCCCCTATTTAGCTGGCCCCCGCCCACGGTGGAATAATCGCCAGTGGCCTCGTTTTCAAGCCCTCCGCTTACCGTGGAGTAATCACCGAAGTGATCGGCGCCGGCCGTGTTGCTCCGCCCCCCGCCCACGGTGGAGTAATTGCGCCTGGTGGTGTTGCGATAGCCGCCGCTGAGGGTGTGGTATAGCCCCGGGGACTGGGACGAGTTATAGGTGCCCCCGCCTATGGTGGCGCCGTCGCCGAAGGCCCAGTTCGCGTAGCCTCCACCCACCGTGGCGGACAGGCCTCTGACCTCGTGATAGACGCCCCCGCCCACCGTCGAACTTTCGGCAAGGGCCCGGTTGTCGTACCCCCCGCCCACCGTCGAGTATCCGGCACGGGCCTCGTTGCCGTACCCCCCGCCCACCGTCGAACTTTCAGCACGGGCCTCGTTGCCGTACCCCCCGCCCACCGTGGCTTTATCGCCAGCGGCGACGTTGTACGCGCCTCCCGCGACCGTAGATTGTATCTGTGTGGCCTGGTTGTTCACGCCCCCACCCACGGTGGCCCATTCTCCGCTGGCCTCGTTGCTTTGGCCCCCACCTATCGTGGCGTGGCTGTCGCCAGCCCAGTTTTCAGCCCCCCCGCCGATGGTGGCGCGATCGCCATTGACGTAGTTGTCCTGGCCCCCACCTATCGTGGCCCCGTCGGTGAGGGCGTTGTTAAAGAGCCCCCCGCCCACCGTGGAGCCCGACCCGGGCGGGGTAATCCCACCGGCCTGGTTATCGAACCCCCCACCCACCGTGGCAAGGTTACCGACAGCACTGTTGTTGGAGCCCCCACCGATTGTGGCATTGGGAGAAAAGATGAAGTTTGTGTCGCCCCCGTCCACGGTCGAAAAAGAACCCAAGCTCCCGATGAAGTTTCCTGCCCCCCCGCCCACCGTAGAAAAATGGCCGCCCGCTGTGTTGTTTTCCCCCCCGCCCACGGTGCTGTGATGATTGCCAACGGCCACCGACGCAAGCCCTGCCATGGCCACCACCAGCACAAAGCCATGGACCAGGCTGACCCTCATGCCCGACCGAGCCGCTTTGTTCGCCCCGCACATGGCATCCTCCTTTGGGATTATGTTGGCCTCCTGTTGCCGCCAAATAGCAGGCCTTTCTCACCAAGGCAAGGAGAGAACCCCGGGGGAGCCAGCCGCCGTATCTCTTGGAGATGGCGAAGGCGAGCGAGCTCGCAC
The DNA here is from genome assembly GCA_016183025.1 of Deltaproteobacteria bacterium. GTDB lineage: Bacteria > Desulfobacterota > JACPFL01 > JACPFL01 > JACPFL01 > JACPFL01. Next base: position 11,595 of record JACPFL010000044.1, read on the forward strand.
CCCCTTCTGGCGGGAGCGCAGACAGCGCCCCCGCCGGGAGCCTCTGGGCGACCGTTTTCCGCGTCGGGGGAATCGGCTAAGGGGTCGCCGGGTCCCGAAGCGTTGCTCCTTGCGCCATCCGCTCCAGGAGCGCGGTCATCCGCGCCTGGAGCGCTTCATAGGCTGTCCGGAGCTCTTCGACCGCCTGCGTGAGCTGCTGGACTTTCTGGTCCTTCTGGAGCGCCCTCTGGTAGAGGGCCTGGATGGCAGCCAGCGCCACGCCGTCCAGGTCGCCGGCCGTGATGTGCTTGTTGCTGTGGCCCAGCGTGAACGCCGTGAAGAAGTCCTGCGCGGTGGGACCGAGGTGCTGGATGGCGGGATCGGCGCCCCGGACGTTCCACTTCAGAATGGGGACGGTGCTTAGCTTGCGCAGGACC
>JACPFL010000039.1 GCA_016183025.1 Deltaproteobacteria bacterium
GGGGGCGCTGGAGGGGCTGGCCTTCTCCTACCTGAACCCGGAGGAGACCGTGCGGCTCTACATCGAGGCCGTGAAGGAGTTCAAGGGGAGCCAGACGAACAAAGAGATCGTGACCCACGGGGTGGGGATCAACAGCGCCCTGGGGCTGGCCCCGATCGCGGAGGAGAAGGGGCTGGGGGTGATGGACCCCCAGATGGTCAAGCAGACCCGGGACCTCGTCGTGAAGTACATGAACCTGCCGGCGGAGCCGCCCCTGGAGGAGATCTACACGAACGCCTTCGTGGGGAGCGTGAAGCTGACGCCGGCTCAGTGGCGGCAGGTCAAGGAGGGGCTGAAGCGCTACATCCTCTGGTAGGGGCGTCTCACAGGCCTCGCCCGGATGGACTCCTCAGAACGCCAGGTTCTGAGGGGTGACGATGGTGCGGAGCGAGACGCTGGGCCGGCCGATCTCGGGCAGGGCGCGCGAGGTCTGCACGGTCAGGTTCACGGTGATCTTGCGGATGGCCGTCAGGGTGCCGGAGTCGTAGGTGAACGTGCAGGCGGTCACGTTGCGGAGCAGGACCTGCGTGTTGCGCGACACGGTCTGGGCGCTGCTGTCGTAGGTGTAGGTCACGGTCTTGTTCTGGTGGACATCGGCCCCGGCGCTGTAGCTGTTGGTCAGCCCGGCGCTGACCGTCAGGGCGGGGGAGCCGCCGCCCGTCACGGCCGTGACCGTCGCCGTCTCTGCGGTGGTGGTGCCGGACGCGGACGTGGTGGTGACGTAGAGGGTGTCCCCGACCGCGAAGCCGGTGACGCTGTTCACGGGCAGGCTCGTCGCGGCCACCGCCACGCTGGCGCGCAGGGTGGTGGAGATGCTGGAGAAATTGCCGGTGGCGGTCAGGCTGCTCGAGGTCGCGGCCGTGATCCGGTTGGCGGCCGTGGGGACCCCGTAGCCGATCATCCGCAGGTCCCGCGTCAGGATGTCCAGGCCGGCCTGCGCGTCCCGGTGCAGGGTGATGACCTCCGATTGCGCCGTGTAGCTGCGGTTCTGGGTGATGAAGAGCAGGAAGGTCGGGGCGACGATGAACGTGGTGATCGCCAGGGCCAGGAGCAGCTCCAGCAGCGTGTAGCCGCCCTCCCCCCTCGGCCCTGGGTGAGGGCCCCGGCTCATTGGCTGACCACCACCGTGAGGGTGACGCTGGAGGACTTGGGCACGGTCCAGGAGACCGTGACCGCGACCTGTTTGGTGTTGGCCAGCGCGCCGGTCGTGCTGGTCCAGGAGCGGCTGAAGCTGGTGGACCCGCTGGTCACCGTGTCGCTCCCGCTCGTGATCGCGGTGTAACCCCCCGCCTTCAGCTCCTCGATCTTCTCCTGGGCCAGGAGCGTGGCCTGGGCGATCTTCCCCCCCTGGGCATTGGAGCGGGCCAGGGTCCCGGCGCCGGCCAGGGTCCCCAGGATGACCACGGTCAGGAGCGAGAGCGCGACGAGGGTCTCGACGAGGGTCAGCCCTCGCTCGCCCGCCCCGGGCCGGGCCAGGCCGTCCATCCTAGCTCGCCTCCGACCGGGCCACCACGACGAGCGGCCCCGGGATGGGGGTGGGGCCCAGGGTGCCGCCATAGGTGATGGTCGGGTTGCCCAGGATCGCGTCCACGTCCGTGCTCCCCTCCGCGAGGATCGTCCCCTTGATCGTCGGGGTGCCGCTGATCCTGACCTCCTCGTGCGCCGCGATCACCGCCTCCGAGCCGTACTGCGTGAAGCTCCCGCTGATCGCGATGTCGGTCCCGGCGATGAACAGGAGGTTCTGGGTGTAGGACTGGATGCTCGGGTTGCCGGACATGGTGACCGAGCCCGTGGCGATGATCGTGAGCTGCCACGGGGTGCTGCTGCTGCCAGGGCTTCCCGAGACGCTCACGTTTCCCTGGACGTAGAGTGCCCCGTTGGTCGCCGTGTTCCCGCTCTGGCTCCAGAGCCCCTGCCCGGCGTTGTACGACCATTCGGTAAGCCCGCCGACGATGAGCGCCCCGGGCGTGCAGCCCTCGGCCGCCCCGGCCTGCCCGCAGTACACGAGGCCGTCAGAGCGCAGCTCGTACGTGGCGTACTGCTGGTAGCTCGAGGGGATGATCGGCGGGATGTACATCGTCGGCTGTGACCCGGCCGCGGTCCCGCCGATCGACGGATTCCCGGAAGACGAGTAGGTCCCTGAGGCCGTGGCGTTGACGGCGATCGTGGCGTTTCCGGAGACCGAGAGATCGGCGTTCGAATGGACGCTCCCCAGGGTCCCGTTGATCGTGGGGTTCCCACTGATGTTCAGGTTCCCGCCGGTCACCACCGCGGCGTCCGGGTGATAGGGACCGCGCCGGAGCCGCAGGGAGATGGTCCGGATCACCCCCGAGACCGTGCCGGTCGAGACCACGCTCCACTGCTCCGGGCTCGTGGTGAGCAGGGTGGCCGTCGCGCTGAAAGACCCATCCCCAAGGAGCTGGCTGGTGAGAGTGCTGTTGAAGCTCGCAACCACCCCAAAGCAGGTCATACCACTCATATCTATATACAAGTCGGAGTGGTTGCCAAAGGAAGGTGAGCTGGGCCCCGCCCTCGGCCACATCCAGGGCCTTCGTCGCGTGAACGTAAGGGGCCACCGTCCGGCTCAGGAAGCTGCTGCTGGCGTTCATGGTCAGCGCGGAGAGCAGGGTCAGGACCATCACGAGCATCAGCACCGTGATCACCGCGGATCCCTGGCCCCCCGCGACCCAGGGGCCTCGGCCTTGCCCTCCGCCGCGATCCACGCGCGCCTGAGCTCCCCAAACCCTGGACCGCTTCGGCCTCGCGCGTCGCACCATCTGGGCACCTCCTCCCACCGCGCGGCCCCGTGCTCGGTGCCGCGTGCGGAGCCGACCCTGTCACTCCAGGTTGAGCGTAACAAGAGGCCGGGCGCGACGTCTGTGAGAGCGGTCACCGGGACCCCGGGCGGCCCAGTCCGGTGATGGCGGTCACACTCAGCACCGCACTGGCTCACGACACACTGTAGTGCCTTCCAGTTGACAGGAGCAGCAGGAGGGATAGAATCCGGCGCCTGGTGAATCCGGGCTCACGCTCGCCCGGGAGGCGTTGGCCGGACTCGGAGCCCGGTGAGCATGTCCAGACTGGGGAGGGGGACGCAATGGTGATCATCGATGCCGATGCCCATGTAGAGGAGTGCCCGGCGACCTTCAGCGACAAGTACCTCGATCCGCTCTTCCGGTCCCGGCGGCCGCAGGTGGTCCAGTCGGACGGCCGGCTTTACTGGCTGGTCGAGGATCAGCTCTACCCGCGGTTGGTGGGGCGCGGGTGCCACAACATGGGGACCCCGACGCACTACCGGGGGGAGAAGGGCTTCTACACGGCGGGGAAGCCAGAGAGCCTCGAGAGCCTCGAGCTGAGCGACCCTGCGGCCCGCCTGCAAGATATGGACGCCGAGGAGCTGGCCGTGCAGGTGCTCTACCCGAGCTTCTTCCTCGTCTATCCCCTCGTCGCCAACCCCGTCCTGGGCGCGGCGCTCTGCTCATCGTACAACCGCTGGATGGCGGACGTGACCGGCGGGATTGACCGGCTGCGCTGGGCGGCGGTCGTGGACCTGGGTGACGTCCCGACGGCGGTGCGGGAGGTCCGGCAGGCCAAGGAGCTGGGGGCCGTCTCGGTGATGGTGCTGGGGACCGTGGGCGAGCGCCTGCTGGACCATCCGTGCCTGCTCCCCTTCTACGAGGCGATGGCCGCAGAAGACCTCACGCTGGCGGTCCACGTCGGGTGGTCGTGCCCACCCCTCAGCAATCTCTATGATCATCTCTATCCCTCCACGGTCATCCCGTTCATCGTGCCGGTCCTCATGGGGTTCACGGCCCTGCTCTCGGGCGGGGTCCTGGATCGGTTTCCCGACCTCCGCGTGGGCTTCCTCGAGGCTGGATGCCTCTGGGTCCACTTCCTCCTGGACCGCCTGGAGCATCGCTTCGCCTTCACGAGGCGGTTTGGGAAGCACGTCCCGGAGACAGCGCCCAGGGCCGCCTGCTCGCCGTTGGAATACCTGCGGCGCGGCAATCTGTTCATCGCCACGGAGGTCGAGGACCCGCTCCTCCCCCAGGTGCTGGACCTGGTGGGGGAGGATCGGCTGCTCTTCAGCTCGGACATGCCCCACGGGGACCGCGAGCGGTTCGCGGCGCGCACGCTCCGGGGCCGCACGGACATCAGCGAGTCGGCCAAGGGGAAGATCCTGGAGGCGAACCCGCGCCGCCTCTACCGGATCTGACCTCCCGCGGGACGCCCCCGGACGGCTCCCCCCACCCGACGGATCTTGTGGGCCCCCACCACCCAGATCCCCCCGCAGCAGGCCAGCAGCGTGGCGGCGCACCCCGCGAACGCCAGGTCATAGCTCCCCAGACGGTCGTACAGGTAGCCCCCGAGCCAGGGCCCGATGGCCGCCCCTGCCCCGGTCGCCATGGTGAGGTAGCCGTAGATGTGGCCGAAGTGCCTGCCCTGGAACAGGTCGGCCGAGATGGCCGAGATGAGTGAGCCCCGCGAGCCGAGGCCCAGGCCGAAAAAGAGGCTGTAGGCGTAGAGGAGCCACGGGGTCGAGGAGTCGCGGACGAGGAGGAGAAAGATCGGACCCAGCCCCGACCCGACCCAGCTCACGGTCAGGGTGCTCTCCCGACCCCAGCGGTCGGAGAGGTAGCCCAGGCCGACGATCCCCACGATGCTGACGAGCCCGGACAGGCCGAAGATGGAGGCTGCCAGCATCTTGGTGTAGCCTTTGTCCACGACGTGGATGACCTGGTGGGAGAGCACGAGGTTGATGGCCATGGCCGAGGCTGCCCGGATGAACACGAGGATCCAGAACTGCGAGGTCTTCATGGCCGCGAGCACAGTCCAGGTGCGGGCGGCCCACTCGCGGTCGATCACCGTCGGATCGTCGAGCGCGCCCTCGGCGGCGCGACCCACCGGTGCTGCCGGGGGTGACGCCGTGACGCCTGGAGCGGGGCCAGTCGCCAGGGCCGGACCTGCCGGTCCGGCGCCTGGCCGTCCCAGGGGCGCCTGGCTGACAGGCGGACGCTCAGGAAGAGGCGAATGGTCCAGACGATCCGGTGCGACCCCGTCAGGGTACAGTCCCAGCTCTTGGGGGCGGTGGCGCTGGAACAGGGCGTTGAGCGGGATCAGGAGCACCGCGATAATCCCGCCCAGGACGAAGAAGGCCACGCGCCAGGTGAAGGCGCTGATGAGCGTCTGGGTCAGCGGGACGAGGATCAGGGAGCCCAGCCCGCTTCCGGCAAAGGCCAGGCCGAGGGCCGTGCCGCGATAGCGGACGAACCAGTTGGAGATGACGGCCGAGTTCGGGACGAGGCCGGTGAAGCAGTAGCCCAGGGAGGCGAAGAGCCCGAACACCAGGTAGAGGTGCCAGAGCTGGGAGGCCAGCCCCGAGAGGGCCATGCCAAGGGCCAGGAGCAGGGCCCCCACGGGCAGCACGAGGCGGGGCCCGAGCCGGTCGACCAGGATCCCGGCCAGGGGTGAGGCCAGGGCGAAGATCGCCATGCCCAGGGAGTAGACGCCGGCGAGGGCCGCCCGGGTCCAGCCGAACTCCTGGAGCAGGGCGACGTAGAAGACGGAGAACGTCCCCCGACTCCCGTAGCCGACGGCGTAGCTCAGGGCACCGAGGCCGACGAGGAGCCAGCCGTAGAAGAAGGGGAGACGCCGCACGTCCATCGTCCCCGACTCTAGGTGACGGGGCTGGAAAGTCAAGGGCGGGCGGGGTCGACCTCGCTTGCCGTGAGGACAGAACCCGCCGACGGCAGAGCCTCAGGATCCAGGGAGCTGCGACCGGGACTGCCTTGCGTACGGCCCAGATCCGTGCTAAAAAGACGTCCGCCTCAAGGGGTGGAGGGACGGTGAAGGCGGTGTGCTTTCACGAGCGGCCCAACGCTGGGAGCTGTGACCGGGATCCGCCCGGACCGGGGCCGCTGGACATGGGCCGTCAGAGGAAGGAGGGAGCCGTGATGAAGCACGAAGCACGTGAGGACGTGGAGCGCCAGCCGCAGACCGAGGCCCGAGGGCTCTCCCGGCGGGAAGTGCTGGCGCTGGCGGCCCTGGCCGGGGCTGCCAGCCTGGACGCCCTGGTGCCCTCGCTGGGCCACGCGCAGGCCCCGCGGAAGATCAAGATGACGCTGCCCTGGCTGCCGATGGGCCACTTCGCCTTCTTCTTCGTGGCGCGGGACAAGGGCTTCTGGCAGAAGCGCGGGCTGGACGTCTCCATCGACCGCGGCATGGGCTCGGCCGACGCCGCGAAGCTCGTCGGGGCCGGGCGCTACGAGTTCGGCTACGCGGACCTGGCCACCATGATCCTCGTGGCCGGGCAGGGCATGGACCTGACGTCCGTCGGGATGGTCAACTACATCTCCCCGCTGGGGCTGACGTCGTTGAAGAAGAGCAATATCGTCAAGCCCAAGGACCTGGAGGGCAAGCGCTACGGCACCTCGGCGGGGAGCGGGGAGTTCGTCCTCTTCCCGGCCTTCGCCCGCGCCGCCGGGATCGACGGGGACAAGGTCCAGAAGATCCTCATGTCGCCCGTCGCGCTCAGCAAGGCGCTCATCGAGGGGACCATCGACGTGCGCGGGAGCTTCTACCCCAGCATGGTGGACCTGATGGCCATGGGGGTGGAGACGAACCAGATCCTGTACCACAACGCCGGCCTGAAGATGTACAGCCTGGGCATCTTCACCACGCGGGATCGGGTGCGGGCCGACCGGGACCTGTGCGCCCGGTTCACCGCGGGCGCGCTGGAGGGGCTGGCGTACTCGTACCTGCACATCGACGAGACCATCGACCTCCACCTCCGGGCGATCCGGGAGTACCAGGGGGCCAGCTACAGCCGGGAGATGGTCCGCCTGGGCCTCCTGGTGAACGCCGCCCTCGGGATCGACGCCGTCCCGCAGGAGAAGGGGCTGGGGTGGATGGACCCGGAGATGGTGCGCCAGACGCGCGACCTGGTGGTCAAGTACATGGGGCTCAAGTCCGAGCCGCCCCTGGACGCCCTCTACACGAACGCCTTCGCGGGCACGGTGCGCCTGTCGGCTGCGGAGTGGCAGCGTGTGAAGGATGCGGCCCGGCCCTACATCCTGTGGTAGGCGGTGATGGAGATCCGCAAGCTCGTCACGATCATCGAGGAGACGCTGGCCGAGCAGGGGCGCCTGACCGAGCCCCGCCTGCGGAAGGTGGCGGCCGCGGCCGTGGTGCGCAACCCGTACGCGGGACGGTACCAGGAGGACCTGGGCGAGATGGTCCGGTTCAGCGAGGAGCTGGGCCATCTGCTCGGGGCCCGGGCCGTGGAGGCCCTGGGCGACCCGCCGGAGAGCTACGGGAAGGCGGCCATCGCCGGGGCCGCGGGCGAGCAGGAGCACGCCAACGCCTTCCTCACCACGGCCTTCGGCGACGCCCTGCGCAAGGAGGTTGGGGGCGGGAAGGCCTGGATCACCTCGGCGACCAAGCGGGGTGGTATCGGCACGAGCATCGATGTCCCGCTGGCGCACAAGGACGCCCTGTACGTGCGGTCGCACTACGACGCCATGGAGGTGCGCGTCCCTGACGCGCCGGGGCCTGACGAGGTCGTCGTGATCGCCGTCGTGGCGAACCGCGGTCGGCCCAACGCCCGGCTGGGCGGGCTGCGGAAGGAGGAGGTCCGCGGCGAGGACGGGTTGCGCTAGATGCCCTCTGGTGTGTCAAGGGGATGGCTGAGCATCGCGGCGGCGCTGCTGGGCCTGCTCGTCGGCGCGGTAGGTCCAAGCCGGGCGGGCGAGCCGGTCCGGCTGAACGCCGCCTATAACGCGTTCGTCGCGGCCAACGGCTCGCTCTGGGTGGCCAAGGAGGCCGGGCTGTTCGAGAAGCACGGGCTGGCCCTCCAGCTCCTGCTGATCGAGAGCGGGACCACGGCTGTCCAGGCCCTGCTGGCGGGGGAGGTCCCCCTCGTCCACATGGCCTCGGCCGCAGCCATCCAGAGCCGCGTGGCCGGCTCGGACCTCCTCCTCATCAGCGGGGTGGAGAACCTCCTCCCCTACAGCCTGATCGCTCAGAAGGCCATCACGCGGCCCGAGCAGCTCCGGGGCAAGCGGCTCGCCATCTCCCGGTTCGGCAGCGCGTCGGACTTCGCCGCGCGCCTGATCCTCGAGCGCCTGGGCCTGCAGCCGGAGCGCGACGTGGCCATCCTGCAGGTGGGCGGGACCAGCACGCGCTTCGCGGCGGTCCAGCGCGGGACCGTGGAGTCCACGGTGATCACGCTGGAGTTCGGGCACCTGGCGCGCAAGCTGGGGTTCAGCGTGCTCGCCGAGGCGCTGCGGCTCCAGATCGAGTTCATCCAGAACGGCTTGGTCACGACCCCTGGGTTCCTGCAGCGCCAGCCGGAGGCTGCGCGGCGGTTCCTGCGGGGGTACGTCGAGGGGATCTTCTACTTCAAGGCCAACCGCGAGGCCTCCATCCAGGCGCTGGGCAAGTACCTCCGGATCCAGGACGCCGAGACCCTCCAGGAGATGTACGCCTATTTCGCCCAGACCTTCCCGCCGGTCCCCTACCCGCCCGTCAAGGCCGTGCAGACGGTCCTCGACCGGCTGGCTGAGCGTGACCCGCGGGCCCGCGCAGTGCGGGCCGAGCGGCTGGTGGACCATGCCCCGCTGCGCGAGCTCGAGACCTCCGGCTTCATCCGAACGCTGAGCGATCGCTACGGGGTCCGCTAGGCGGGGCCAACCCAGAGCTGCGGCGGGTTTGACACCCGGGGGAGGCGGCTGTTAGGCTCTGGCGAATCCAGGCTGGACGATCAGTGAAGAAGGAGGGGCACGTTCGATGGCGGTGAGCGGTGTGGGATACGTGGAGGAGTTCCTGCGCGTGGGGGAGACCCGGATCCAGCTCTTCCGGGGGGGGCGGGGAGACCCGGTCGTCGTGCTGCACGGCGCCGGGGGCGGCTCCTGGCTCCCTACCAGTGCCCGCCTGGCCGAGGCGTTCACGGTCTATGCCCCGGTCCACCCCGGATTCGGCGCCTCTGACGACCCCCCGTGGCTACAGGGCGTGGATGACCTCGTGCTGTTCTACCTGGACTTCCTCGATACCCTGGGCCTGGAGCGGGTGCACCTGATCGGCACCTCGCTTGGTGGCTGGATCGCCGCCGAGTTCGCCGTGAGTCACCAGCACCGGCTGCGGAGCCTGGTGCTGGTGGACGCCGCGGGAATTCATGTCCCCGGCGCCGAGATGGCGGACCTCTTCGTGATGGACCCGACGACGCGGGCGCGGACCCTGTTCCACAACCCGGCCGTGCTGGAGCAGGCGCTGGCGGCGCAGCCCACGCCGGAGATGCTGCAGGTGGAGCTGCGCCAGCGGGTGACGGTGGCCAAGCTGGCCTGGAACCCCTACTTCCATAACCCGAAGCTCCCCCGCCGGCTCGGACGCATCCGGGTGCCGACGCTCATCCTGTGGGGGCGCCACGACCACCTCATCCCGAGCGCCGTGGGGCAGGCCTACGAGCAGGCCATCCCGGGCGCGCGGCTGGTGTTCATCGAGGAGGCCGGGCACTCCCCCCTGCGGGAAGCGCCGGAGGCCTGTGCCAAAGCCATTATCCCGTTTCTCAGGGGCCACGTCTGAACAAGGGGGGGCCCCTTTTACCCGGGTGGAGCCGGGGCCGGGAGCGTGGGCCGGCCGCACGAGGGCCGGGCTCGCTACTGCACGGAGGTGACTGATGGAGTCCTACTTTTTCCACCTGATGCCCTGGCCGCACCTGCCGGAAGACTTCGACGAAAAATACGACTCGGCGTGGGTGACCTTGCCCAACCGCCTCTACGACCCGGTCCGGGGGCACGAGATCTACAACCAGTACCTGGACGAGCTGGAGTACGCCGATGCCCTGGGGTTCGATGGCATCTGCGTGAACGAGCACCACCAGAATGCCTACGGGACGATGCCCTCGCCCAACCTGGTGGCCGCGACGCTGGCGCGGCGGACGAGCCGGGCGAAGCTGGCGATCCTGGGGAACGCCCTGCCGCTGCGGGATCACCCGCTGCGGGTGGCCGAGGAGGTGGCCATGCTGGACGTGATCACCGGGGGCCGGGTGATCCACGGGATCGTGCGGGGGCTGGGGGCGGAGTACCACTCGAACAACGTGAACCCGGTCTACTCGCGGGAGCGATTTTTGGAGGCCCATGAGCTGATCGTGCGGGCGTGGACGGAGCCGGGGCCGTTCCGGTTCGAGGGGAAGCACTACCAGCTCCGGTACGTGAACCCGTGGCCACGGCCGCTGCAGCAGCCGCACCCGCCGATCTGGGTGCCGGGGACGGGGAGTCCGGAGACGATCGTGTGGGCGGCGCAAAAGCGCTACCCGTACCTGCAGGTGTACAGTCCGGTGAAGACCATCCGGAAGGCGTTCGACGACTACCGGAAGGCGGCCGAGGCGGCGGGCTACACGGCTTCGCCGAAGCAACTGGGGTGGATGACGCTGATCTATGTGGCCGAGACGGATGGGGCGGCGTGGCAGGAGGCCAAGGAGGCGGCCCTGTATCTGTTCCACAAGGTGTCGAAGCGGCCGCTGGAGATCTACCTGCCCCCCGGCTACCTGGGCCTGAACCCGCTGGTGGAGCAGGCGCGGGTGGACAAGGTCAAGAGCCGGGAGCGGAGCTTCGAGGAGCTGGTGCAGGACGGCTTCGTCATCCTCGGGAGCCCGGCCACGGTGGCCGAGCAGCTGCGGGCCTACCAGCGGGAGATGGGGTTCGGGATCCTGTGCGCGCTGCTGCACTTCGGGACGCTGTCCCACGAGCTGACGCTGCGGAACCTGGAGCTGTTTGCCAAGGAGGTCATGCCGAACCTCCGGGCGATCTAGCAGGGCTCCAGCGCCCATAGCGTCGCCGGGGAAGGAGCCGGCACGGGCGCGCCCACCAACTCGGGAGATGGTATGGAGGCGGAGCGGCGGCTGGAGGCACTGGGGATCGTCCTGCCGCGGGTGGCGGCCCCGATCGCGAACTATGTCCAGTGGGTGCAGGCGGGCCAGTTCCTGTACCTGGCCGGGGCCGTGCCCCGGTACAACGACGAGTTCAAGTTCCTGGGCAAGGTGGACGGCGAGCTCTCCCTGGAGGAGGCCTACCAGGCGGCGCGCTACTGCACGATGAACCACCTGGCCATGGTGAAGCAGGCCCTGGGCGACCTCGACCGCGTGGAGCGGGTGGTGCAGCTCATCGGCTACGTCAGCAGCTCCCCGGGGTTCCGGCAGCAGCCCAAGGTCGTGGACGGCGCCTCCGACCTCTGGGTGGAGGTCTACGGTGAGCGCGGGCGCCACGTGCGGGCCGCCCTGGGGATCGCGGAGATCGCCAGGAACATCCCGGTGGAGACGATCGTGACCCTGCTCATCCGGCCGTGACCGGGGCGGCAGGAGTCTTGAGCGTGCCCGCCGGCAGGGCGGGCGGCGCGGTCCCCGCCGGAGGGGGGAGAGACTCAGGATCAGGCGTGGGCCCGCGAGAGGGCCAGCGCGGGCAGGAGGAGGAAGCGCGATGGACCGGAGAGTATCACGGCGCGAGTTTCTGCGCGACCTGACCCTGGCGGCTGGGGCCATGGGCCTCGCCCCTGCCTGGCCCGGGAGCGCCACGGGCCAGGGTCTGCGGAAGATCAAGTACACGCTCCCCTGGGTCCCGCACGGGGGCTACGCCTTCTCGTTCGTGGCCCGGCACGAGGGGTTCTGGAGCAAGCGGGGGCTGGACGTCCAGGTGGACCGCGGGTTCGGGTCGGGGGACGCCTGCAAGAACGTCGCGGTGGGCCGGTACGAGTTCGGCCTGGCGGACTTCGGCACCATGATCGCGTCGGTGGCCCGGGACCTGGACCTGATCTGCCTGGCGATGGTCTCGCACAAGGGGCAGATGGGGCTGCTCTCGCTGAAGAAGACCGGGATCATCAAGCCGAAGGACCTGGAGGGGAAGCGGTACGGGACCACGGCGGGGAGCGCGGACTTCGCCGTCTGGCCGGCGTTCGTGAGGGCGACCGGGATCGACGCCGGCAAGGTGAAGGTCGTCTTCA
>JACPFL010000276.1:0-17342 GCA_016183025.1 Deltaproteobacteria bacterium
GCCCGTGGCCGGTCCCTGACGCTGCACGTCCACGATGACGAGGGGGACCTCCCCCATGATGGCCAGGCCGATGTTCTCGCTGTAGAGGCTGATCCCCGGGCCGCTGGTGGCGGTCATGGCCTTGAGTCCACCCATGGACGCCCCGATGCAGAGTCCGATGGAGGCGATCTCATCTTCGGCCTGCAGGGCGACCCCGCCCACGGGCGGGAGCGCCCGGAGCATCCCGAGCAGGATGGAGGTCGCAGGCGTAATGGGGTAGCCCGCGAAGAACCGGCAACCTGCCTGGAGCGCGCCAAGGACCACTCCCTCGTTGCCGTCGAGGAAGGCGTACATCCGGCTATTCCGTGCGCAGGCGGGCGGGGTCCACCGGGACGTCGAAGAGACGCACGCCGACCGCATCCGCAATGGCGTTGAGCACCGCGCCTGCCGTGGGCACCCCCGCGGCCTCCCCCACGCCCTTGGCCCCAAAGGGGCCACTCGGGTCGGCCGTCTCGACCAGCACGGTCTCGATTGCCGGGGCGTCCTTGATGCTCGGGATCCGGTAGTTCCCGAAGCCGTGGGTCTTCCTGGGCTCGAAGCGCTCCATCAGCGCGAACCCCAGCCCCATCACCACCGACCCCTCCAGTTGCCCGGCCACGAGCGCGGGGTTGATGGCCCGCCCCACGTCCTGGACCGCCACCACCCGGGGCACTCGGACCTCGCCCGTGCGCCGATTGACCTCCACCTCCACGAGCTGGACGCCGTAGTCATAGGTCGGATAGGGGCGCCCCCGCCCGGTCTTGGAGTCGTAGTAGGTCGTCCCTGGATCAAAGGCTGACTCTCCGTGCAAGGCGATCCCCCGCTCCCGGGCCAGGGCCAGGAACTCCCCCAGGGACATCCGGGCCTCGGGCGCCCCCGGGACCACCACGGCCCCATCATCAAGGCGGACCTCCTCGACCGGGCGCTCGAAGGCCAGGCCGGCGAGCTGCCGCAGGGCCTGCTTCAGCCCCTGGGCTGCGCCCAGGACCGCGTTCCCGGAGAAGTAGGTCTGCCGGCTCGCACAGGTCGGCCCAGAGTCTGGGGTGAGCGCCGTGTCCGTGGTGACCATCCTGATCCGGGAGAGCGGGAGTTCGAGCTCGGTGGCCGCGATCTGCGCCAGGCCGGTGACGACGCCCTGCCCCATGTCCGCCACGCCCGTGTAGATCACGACGGTGCCGTCCCCCTGCAGCTCTGCCCGCGCCCGCCCTGGGTTCTGGAGCCCGGTCATCCCATTGCCGAAGATGACCCCCCCGAGCCCCAGCCCGTAACGCAGGTCCGAGGACTCCTGGTTCTTGCACGCGACTTCCTGGCGCATGGCCTCGTAGTGGGGGCGGACCGCTGCCAGGCAAGCGCGCATCCCGACGCTCCCCGGGAGCACGTCACCGGTGGGCAGGCAGTCACCTGCCTCCAGGGCGTTACGCAGCCGCAGCTCCAAAGGGTCCATTCCGAGCTTCCCGGCCAGGATGTCCAGCATGGACTCGATGGCCAGCCCCACCTGTGGCGCCCCGAACCCCCGCATGGCTCCGCTGGAAGGGTTGTTCGTGAGGGCGCCCCGGATGCGGATCCGGACGTGGGGGATGCGGTACGGGCCGGTGGCATGCAGGGCTGCCCGCGTGATGACCCCCGGGCTGAAGCCGGTGTAAGCCCCGCAGTTGACGACCATCTCGGCCTTCAGGACCTGCAGCGTCCCATCGGCCGAGGCGCCCAGCGTGTAGGTCATGCGGAAGGGGTGGCGCTTCCCCGTGGTCTGGATGGACTCCTTCCGGGTGTAGACGAGCTTCACCGGGGCGCGCAGGCGTTGGGCCAGCAGCCCGAGCAGGGCCTGGACATGCAGGTCCGCCTTCCCGCCGAACCCACCGCCCACTGTGCTCTGGATGATCCGGACCTGCTCTCGCGGCAGCCCCAGCACCCGGGCGACCTCACCCTGGATGAAGTGCGGATTCTGCGTGGGCGCCATGACCGCCACCCGCCCCTCCTCGTCCACGAAGGCCACCCCCGCCTCGGGCTCGAGGTAGGCGTGGTCGTTGAAGGGCGAGCTGAAGTGGTGGGTCAAGACGATGTCCGCCCCGGCCAGGGCGGACTCGACATCCCCGCTGTTGATCTCCTGCTCGTCGCACAGGTTCCCCTCGGGGGTCAGTTGCGGGGCGTCGTCCCGGAGCGCCTCCTCCGGGTCGAACACCGCGGGGAGCACCCCGTAGTCGACCTGGATGGCCCTGAGCGCCTGCTCGGCCACCGCCTCGGAGTCGGCCGCCACCACCGCCACCGGGTCTCCCTTGTAGCGCACCTGCTCTCCACAGAGTGCGGGCTGGTTTTTGATGAAGCGGCCGTGGCTGTTCTCCCCCGGCACGTCCCGGGCCGTGAGGACCGCGGCCACCCCCGGGATGGCCAGGGCGGCGCTGGGGTCGAGGCGCCGGATACGCGCATGATGGTGGGGGCTACGCAGGACCCGCGCGTGGAGCATGCTGGGGAGGTGCACGTCGGCGGCGAATCGCGCCCGGCCGGTGGCCTTCTCCTCGGCGTCCAGCAGCGGGCGGCTTTCGCCCACCCGGGTATCGGTCGCCTGCTCCTCGGCCCCACCGCCACAGGCCATGACCGGAGCCCGCGCTCCCCACCTGAGGGCCGCAGCCCGGCGCACGGCCTCGATGATCCGGACGTAGCCCGTACAGCGGCAGAGCTGCCCCTTGAGCCCCTCCCGGATCTCCTCCTCGGATGGGTCCGGGAAGCGCTCCAGCAGGGCCCTGGCTGCGAGGATCATCCCAGGGGTGCAGAACCCGCACTGGATGGCCCCGGCCTGGATGAAGGCCTCTTGCAGCGCGTGGAGCCGGCCGGGGCGGCTGAGCCCCTCGATCGTCATGACCTGCCTGCCGGCCACCCAGGCGACCGGGGTCACACACGCGAGCTTCGGTTCGCCGTTCACCAGGACGGTACAGGTCCCGCAGTTGCCGCCGTCGCAGCCGTGCTTGGTCCCGGTCAGCCCGAACTCCTCCCGCAGGACGTGGATCAGCTTGCGGCGCCCCGGGCCCAGCACGTCCACGCGCCGGCCATTCAGGACAAACGACACCGTCTGCACGGCGTCCAGCCTCATCGTCCTCTCCCCTTCTCCATGGCCCCTGGTGGGCCTGGCCCCCTGCTCCAGCGTGCCAGGCCAGATCGGCCGCACAAAACGTGCCACGCGATCCCTGGATCGAGCCCGCATCGCGCTCAGCCCTCGCCGGGGATTACTCGCGCTTCCAGGGGTCAACGGGTCTCGGGCCGGGAGGAGCTGGCCGCCCTGCGGTGGGCCCAATACCCCGCATATAATTTGGCAAACTACCCCCGTCCGGGGGCCCGCTGGACGACTTTCTGTCAACCAGGAGAGAACGCCGGACGCGCGTGCATCCTGGCGTCGCGGGACCACAGCTCTATCGCGGCGCGCGCCCTGGTGAAGCCGCGCGGCCAGAGCCGTTCAACGAGGATCCTGAGGCCGTCGTCCTCTGACGGCCTGTCGTAGACCCGCTTCAACCGGATCACGCGATCTCTCCGCGCCTGTCGCCGGCGGGGCCGGGCCAGGGATCGCAGGGGGCCGGGCGGCGGTTGGCTTCCCGCGCCCGGCGCCCCTCCCCGGTTATGGGGGAACTAGAGGACGGCGCGCCACCGCACCAGGAAGACCGGCACCGGGGAGATCTCGAGGAGCTTCTGGCTCACGCTGCCAAAGATGAACCGGCCCAGGGCGCCTCGTCCATGCGTGGTCATCACGATCAGGCCCGCGCCCTGCTTCCGGGCCTCCTCCACGATCATGCCGGCCGGGTCGCCGATCGCCACGACGGTGCTCACGCGCAACCCCTTGCCCTGAAGGCCTTCGGCCACCTTGGCCAGGTAGGTCTGCGCCCCCTCTGCCTTCTTCTGCACCAGCGCATCGATGTCCACCCACGGGTAGTAATCCGCATCCATCATGGCATGCCGCCCGACCTCCCTCGGGCGGTCCACGACCGACAGGAGCAGGATTTCAACGTCCAGGGGACCCGCGATGGCCTCGGCGTGGGCGAGCGCGGCCTCGGCCACGATGGAGCCATCCAGCGGCACCAGCAGCTTCGCGTACATGTTGGCCTCCTCCCTCGCGTCCACCGGGACCGTGCTTGGCGGGCACCGACCACCGGTGATGGCGATAGCCATCTTCTGCCCCATGCCGAGATCCGCAGATCAGGCCGCGGCCGGCTGGGCAAAGGCCGTCGGGCGGACCCGGATGGTCAGCACCGGGCAGTGCGCCTGGCGCATGACGGCCTCGGTCACGCTCCCCATCAGCGCGTGGGAGAGCCCCGAGCGCCCGTGCGTGGCCATCACGATCAGGTCCGCCTGGTTGAGCTCCGCGGCCTTCAGGATGACCTCGACCGCCTTCCCCCTGGCGGCGAACGCAGACACGGGGACCCCGACGCGGTCGGTCTCGGTGACCGTGCTCTTGAAGTGGTGGATGGTCATCCGCTCGAAGTCTTCGAGGATCTGGTAGAGCGGGGTCTGCTTGGGGTAGCCCAGGTCCTCGGGCTCCAGGGCGGCCATCGCGTGCACCACCAGCACCTTGGCGCTGAACTGCCGAGCGATCGCGGCGGCGTACATGAACGCCTCGGTCGCGGCCTTCGAGAGATCGGTGGGCACGAGGATCAGTTTGATTGCCTCCATGTCTCCTCCCCCTCCTAACGAGTATCCAGCCTGACCGCTCGCATATCCCATGCCGGCGGTCAGGACTCCGGACCCGGCCCATCCCCCTGGATTCCCTGCCAAGTTCAGAGGTTGCCCCAATGGAGTGCCGGGCTCTGGGCAAGGGGCCGCGACAGCTTGTCAACCAAGGGGCGGCAGTTTGTCCCATTCCTCGGCTCTCTGCCGCTCCTCGGGGGTGTCGGGCTCGACATGCACGACGACGTCCACCACCCCGGGGATCTGCTCCAGGATCCGCTGCTCGACCACGTCCGCCACCCGGTGAGCCTCCACGACCGGGAGGGCAGGATCCACGAGGACGTGGAGGTCCAGCGCGATGGCATCGGGGAACCCGCGGCTCCGCACCCCGTGGCACTCCCGCACTTCCGGCAGCGCCAGCACGATCTGCTCCACCATCTTCGCCGGCACCTGGGAGGCGTCCGCCAGGGCGTCGACATTCAGCTTCAGGATGCGGTAGGCCACCCAGCCGATCAGCCCCACGATCAGGAAGGAGCCCAGGGCGTCGACACTGGGGTAGCCCGCCCGCGCCGACAGCAACGCGAGGAGCACCGCGCCCGAGGCGAAGATATCGCTGAAGGTATGCGCGGAGTCGGCGATCAGGATGTAGCTTCGCAGGGCCCGGCCCTGGCGCAGCTCATAGCGTGAGATCAGGTAGTTCACCCCCATGTTCCCCAGCATCAGGCCCAGGCTCCAGGCTGGCGGATCGAGGGGGGCCGGGTGAAGCAGCCGCCCTATGGCGCTCTTCACCACCTCGTAGCTGCTGAGGAACAACAGCAGGCAGATCCCCAGCGCCGCCAGGGCCTCGAACTTCCGGTGGCCGTACGGATGGGAGGGGTCTGCCGGGCGGGCGGCCGCGGCCATCCCGATGAGCCCGATGATGTTGGAGAAGCTATCGAGCAGGGAGTGGAGCCCGTCCGCCGTCATGCTCACCGCGCCCAGGACGAGACCATAGGTGAGCTTGCTGAGCGCCACCGCGAGGTTCAGGGCAAAGACCTTCCAGAGCACAGAGCGGATGGCCGCGGCACGCTCCGCTATGGGCTGTTCACTCATGGCTGCCCCCTGGCGGCCCCGGTCCGGGTGGGTCCCGCGTGACGGCCGCGGCCCGACGGTGGGTCGCGAGCCTTACCACCCCTTCCATCCCGGGCTGGAGCAGGCTGGGGCTCAGCGCCGCCCGGTGTCGGTGCGTCCGCCTTTCTCGATCTGCTGCTTACGGCGCATGGCCTCGGCCCGGACCTTGGCCCCGCAAGCCTCGCAGATCACGCTCGCCGAGGGACGGCCGCAGAGCTGACACTTCGGGATCGGCTTCCTGGCAGACTTCCTCGTCGCCATGCTCTCTCCTCCTCCGCTTCCCCGTGGGGGGACGCCGCACTCCCTGTCGAAGCATTCGCTGTGCCAGGTCCTGGGCGGTCCCGGCCGCCCCCAGCAGCCTGTAGCCCCTGCGGGGATGAGGCAACGACCGTCGGTCCCCCGTCTCTCCGAGCCTGCGCGTCCTGGGTGGTAGGCAGCCCCCGGCACTCATGCCCGGCATGAAGGTTGCCTGGTGGTCAGGAGGAGGCCCACGTGAAGGAAGCGCGCTTCTACCGTCGTATCGAGGGGGGGCAGGTACTCTGCGAGCTGTGCCCTCGTCTGTGCCGCCTCCGGGACGGCCAGATCGGGTTCTGCTTCGTCCGGAAGAACATCGGCGGCACGCTCTACTCGCTGGCCTACGGCCGTCCCTGCGCCGTGCAGGTGGACCCCATCGAGAAGAAGCCCTTCTTCCATGTCATGCCGGGGACCCGGGCCTTCTCGATCGGCACCGCCGGCTGCAACATGGGCTGCCTCTTCTGCCAGAACTGGGACATCTCCAAGGCCCGGCTGGACCACGTCCGGACTGTGGACCTGCCACCGGAGGCCGTGGTCGAGGCGGCCCTGGCCACGGGCGCCCGCAGTCTCGCCTTCACCTACAACGAACCGACCATCTTCGCCGAGTACGTCATGGACACCGCGGCGCTGGCCCGGGCCCGGGGGCTGCGCACGCTCATGGTGACCAACGGCTACCTCACCCCTCAGGCCCTGCCCGAGGTCTACCGGGACATCGATGCCGCGAATGTGGACCTGAAGGGGTTCAGCGAGCAGTTCTACCGGAAGATCACGCTCTCGCACCTGGAGCCGGTGCTGGCCACGCTGAAGGCCCTGCGCGCGCTCGGCGTCTGGATCGAGGTGACGAACCTGGTGATCCCGACCCTGAACGACACCCCGGAGGAGATCGGGGCCCTGGCCCGTTGGGTGCGGGACGAGCTGAGCGTGGACGTCCCGCTCCACTTCTCGGCCTTCCACCCCGACTTCAAGCTCCTGGACAAGCCGCCCACCCCGGTCGCCACCCTGCTCCGGGCCCGGGCCCTCGCGCTCGAACTCGGGCTCCGGTACGTCTACATCGGCAACGTCCTGACCCGGGATGGGGCCGATACATCGTGTCCTGTCTGCAGGCGGGTCGTCATCCGGCGGGTCTGGCACCGCGTGGTGCTCAACGATCTGCGGGACGGGCACTGTCCGTGCGGGGCCGTCATTCCCGGCCTCTGGACCCGCCGCCCCGCGGCCGCAGGCCAACGCTCCTGAGCAGGCGGATCTCACACCGAGCCACGCCCCTCAGGCCCTTAGCGCCCGTAGGGGTCGAGCTTGGCCAGGAGCTGGACCAGGGCCTTGCGGACCGCCCGCCCTTCCTCGCGCAACTCCCCGAGCAGCTCGCCCAGCTTGGGGTCCCTCTGCGTGACCCAGTGGACGTCCACATCGAGCCTGTACTCGTACTCCTCTGCCAGCTTGAGGTCCAGGGCTATCCGGTCCCAGTTGCGCCCCCCCTCGAGCAGCAGCCCCTCCACCTCGACGGGCTTCCCGCCTACGGCGTACAGGCTCTCGCGGAGCAGCTTCGCATGCTCCGCGATCCGGTGGGCCTGCTCGGCCAAGACCTGCCGGTCCTGAGGGTAGATGAGCTGGGGCGTGTGCGCCCGAAGTTCACGCGTGAGCTGCTCGGCCCGCTCCTGGTGCGCCATCAGCCGCTGGACCAGTTCTTCGCGTGATCGCCGCCCCACGGCCACCTCCCAGCGCCAGGCCCGTTGACCCCCGGGCCGGGGCGACCGCCGCTACGCGACGGCCGTCTCCGGGTTGATCAGCATGACAGGCACCGGCGCCCGCTCGGTCAGCTCGGCGGCCACGTCGACCTTCTCCATCTCCAGCCCGAGCAGCTTGAGGTGGGCCAGCGGCCGCCGCTCGATCACCACGAAGTCATGCTTCCCCCGGGCGATCTCCTCCAGAACCAGCGTCACCGGGTCACCGAACCGGAAGCTGACCTCCGCCTCGATGCCCTCCTCGCGGGCCTCGTGCGCCAGGTCGATCAGCACCCCTCGGGTGATCTCGTCCAGGGCCCGCGTGTCGCCAGGCCCAGCCCGCAGCTCCTCCAGGCGCTTGGCGTCGTCGATGGTGAACAGGATGTGCATGCTGAAGCCGTGGCCCCGGGCCATCCGGGCTGCCAGCTTCACAACCTTGCGGGAGAGCTCAGTGCCCAGTACCGGGACCAGGGCCCGCTTGCCGGAGGGCGGGATCATCCCCTGCACGATCGTGGGCCCCACATAGGCGGTCAGCACCTGAAACCCCTCCTGCTCCAGCGCCTTCACCGCCGGCGCCGGATTCCGGGTGTCCAGGCTGATCACCACGCGGGCCCGCTTCCCCTCGGGCTCGGGCTTGCTCACGAGGGTCTGGAGTTTCAACCCCGCATCCTCCAAGGTCGCGGCCAGCTTGGCGATTTCGGCCGGCGACACGCCCATCCGGATCTCGACCCGCGACATCCCTGTCCCCACGAGGTCCAGGAAGGCTCGGAAGATGTCGTTCTCGGTGATGATCCCGACTGGCCGCCCGTCCTCGACGACCGGGAGCCCGCCGATCTTGTGGTCACGCATCAGGCGCGCGGCCTCCTCCACCGGTGTGTTCGGCCCGACAGTGACCACCTTCCGCGTCATGATCTCCTGGACCTTGATCTTGTCGATCAGGTAGTTCAGCTCCCAGATCGAAAGTGACGTGGCGTCCGAGGGCGAGGCCTCCCGGATGTCCCGATCTGACACGATCCCGACCACCCGGCCCGCCTCCACGACCGGCAGCCGGCGCACGCTGTTCTTGCGCATGAGCTGGCTCGCCTGGGGAAGCGTCTCCTCCGGCCCCACGGTAATCAGCTCACGCGTCATGTAGTCTTTCACCCACATCGCCCCCACCTCCTTTGCTGGTCACCCCTTCCTCTCGCAGGTTCCGTGCCTGGGACTCTCCCGGCGCCGGGCCGCCTGCTTCGGGGGAGCAGCCAGCGAAGGGGTGTGATTTCGAGGAGTTGTAGACGGGCGACTGTAAGCTTCTCTAGGCGCCAGGCGGCAGGAGGATGGGACAGAGAGCGAGGTTGGGCAAACTGTCCGACTGCCGCGACAAGATGCCGCCTGCGCGGCAGAGGAGAGGCCCCGGAGCAAAACGGGGAGCGGAGCCCGTCGGGGTCGGTCAGGCGTGCGTGCAGAACTTGTCGACGACCGGCTGCACCAGGCGCGCGAAATCGGCGTAGCGGACCTTCATGCTCTGTGTGTGATTCCCCGCCTGGAAGTAGATCTCCTTCTCGTGCGTCAGGTGCTCATCCACGTAGACCGGGAGGCCGTAGACGTTGCCGAAGGGCGGCATGGCGCCCGGCTCGGAGTCCGGGAAGAGCCCCTTGAACTCGTCCTCCGTGGCCAGCCGGACCTGATCGTCGTCCACCACGTCCTTGAACACGTCCAGGGCGATCTTGCAGCTCGCCGGCAGCACGACCATGGCGTAGCCCTTGCGGGCCTTCACGATCACGACCTTGGCGAAGTCCCGTCCGGGCACGTGCATCGACGCGGCGAGCTCCTGCGCGGTATACGCGATCGGATGATGGACGATCTCGTAGGAGACCTTGTTCTCGTACAGGTACTCCGTGAGCTTCTTCACCAGCGGCATCCTGACCTCACCTCCTTCCCTCCTCAGATTGGGGCTCCGCTCCCCCTTGAAACTCTAGCACAAGGCGTGCCCGCCGTCTCAGGCGGCTCCGACCAGAGATCAGCAGGCGACAGGCGCGAGGCTCAGGCGGGGATGGTGCAGGTGACCAGAGCGAAGGAGAGTTCCCCCCGGAGCCGGAGCGCATGCCGCGTCTCGGTGCAGGTGAAGTAGTCCGCCTCGAACCGGGCCTTGAGCTGTGGCGCCCCGGACTGGAGTGCTCGCGCCACCTCCACCCAGTGCGGCCCCATGGGGATCCCCTCCGGCCCCTCCTGGTCGAAGTAGAGGCGGTACACCTCGCGCTCGCGGGCCACGAGGCCGGCCCGGTCAAGGATCCCCTCCAGCTCGGCCAGGGTCATGAAGTGGAAGGCCGGACCGTGGGTCTGTTGGAAGACCCGGTTGATCGTGGCCTGGATGGCGGCGTCCAGCTCGTCGCGCACCGGTTTGAGCACCGGATCGAGCACGACCAGCCGTCCCCCCGGTCTCAGCGTCCGTCGGGCCTCCCGGACGGCCGCCAGGGGGTCGGTGAAGTGATGCAGGCTGAAGGCACAGAAGGCCCGGTCCACCCCGCCGTCACGCACCGGGAGAGCCTCCGCGCGCCCCAGCACCAGGTAGTACCGGCGGGCCTGGGCCTCGCGACGCTTCTCCCGAGCCCGCTCAAGCATCCCGCGCCCGGCGTCCACGCCGATCAGGGAGCCGCGCGGGAGACCCGGAAGGAGCTGCAGCGCATACCGCCCCGTGCCGGTCGCCATGTCCAGCAGGCGCTCGTCCCCCTCGGCCAGCATGGCGTGCGCCCCCTGCCGCACGTTGCGCAGGTCGAACTCCCGCGCGTACTCCAGGCTCTCGTACACGCCGACCCCTGTCTGCCCCGCCATGCCCAGCTCCCTCAGGAGGACCGGACCACTTGTCCGGCGAAAATATGACCAACGGGTAGGGGTGTCAGGAGCAAAAAAAAGCCCCGCCGATGCCGTGGCTCCGGTTCTCTGTGGCGCCCTTCCCCGACAGGTGGGGACCTCCCCACCGCTTCAGGCAATCCCCCCAGAGATCGCTCACCGCGGCGGGAGCCCGGCCCCCTCTCGACTGGTGTTGGCCCACGGTCGTCTGACGAGCCACGCACACCGCAGGGCGGAGGCCTCGACAACCTCCATAAATACGATAGCACGCCCGAGGGGATTGACAAGGGGGGAGAGCGGCTTTTTTTGAGGCGCACAAGGGCACGCGCTGACGTACACTACCCGCAGGTGCCTTAGAAAGTGCCCGGGTGGGCCGGGGCCTCGGAGGGCGACGCGGCGATGAGACGGCTGCTGTGGCGAGGTAGGAAAGTCGGGCTGCTTGTGGGGATGCTGCTCGGGGTGCTGGGGTTCCCGATGCTGGCTCGCGCGCAACAACCGGAGATGCCGCTGCCCCGGGACCCTCTGGCGGGCCGCGTGCTGTTCGTGCAGAAGAACTGTCAGGGCTGCCACGCCATCGCCGGCGCGGGCGGCCGGGTGGGCCCCGACCTCGGGGCCCGGCCCTTCCTGGGGACGTTCCTCCAGTTCGCCGGGCTCATGTGGAATCACGCCCCGCAGATGAGCGCGAAGATGCGGGAGCTGCAGGTCCTGCGTCCCCAGTTCACCCAGAGCGAGATGCTGGACCTGATCGCCTACATCTATGCCCTCCCCTACCAGGACATCCCCGGCAGCCCCCGCGAGGGCGAGCGCCTGTTCAGTGCCAAGCACTGCCTCCGGTGTCACGCCATCGCCGGGAAGGGCGGCCGGGTGGGCCCGGACCTGCAGAGCCTGCGATGGGTCTCGCCGGTGCACATCGCCGCCACGATGTGGAACCACGGCCGGGCCATGCAGGAGCGGATGCGGGCGCTCAAGGTGCCACGCCCGACCTTCTCCGGCCACGAGATCGTGGACCTCGTGAGCTACCTCCGGGCCGGGGGGCGGACCGAGGCCCGCAGCGGGCTCTACGAGATCCGGGGGGATGCGGCCGCGGGGGAGCGCCTGTTCGCCAGCAAGGCGTGCGGCCGCTGCCACGCCGTGCGCGGCCAGGGGGGACGGGTGGGCCCCGACCTGGCCCGGCCGGAGTTCCGCCTGAGCGTGACCGAGCTGGCCGGGGCGATGTGGAACCACGGCCCGAAGATGTGGGACAAGATGCAGGAGTTGGGGATCGCCCGCCCCCATCTGACCGGACAGGAGATGGCCGACGTGGCGGCCTACCTCTACTTCACGAAGTTCCGGGACGAGCCCGGCAGCCCCGCCGCCGGGGAGCGCGCCTTCCGCAGCAAGCGCTGCGCCGAGTGCCACGACCGGAACGAGATGACCCGCACGGCCCGCTTCATGAACCCGGTGCAGATCGCCCAGACCTTGTGGAACCACGCCCCCAAGATCGAGGAGGCCCAGCAGGCCCGTCGGGTGCGCTGGGCGACGTTCCGCGGGAACGAGGTCGCGGACCTGGTGGCCTACCTCCGCTCCGTCTACCCGTATTAGGGTCCAGGGAGACGCACAGCGCGCCCCCTTACCTCTTCACGAACACTTAATTCACGCCTCCGCGCCCGGCCCTATACTGACTTTCAGAGGAGGCCGGCGCGAGCGCGGCGCCAAGCTGGCCGCCCGGCGCGGTCTCCCAGGAACGGCGGCGGCGACGGTCGCGCGCCGCCGAACGGAGGGTCGGAGCCATGAAGTCCATCGGAACGCTCTGCGCCAGCCGGGTGGTCACCGCCCATCCGGAGGACAGCGTCGCGCAGGTCGCACGTCTGATGAAGCGCGAGCATGTGGGAACGGTCGTCATCACCGGTCGGAACGGCAAGCCCATGGGGATCGTCTCAGACCGGGACCTGGCCACCCGGGTGGTGGCCTTCGGCCTGGACCCCCGCGACACCACTGCAGGGGCGGTGATGACCCGGAACCCGGCCAGCATCCGGGCCGACGCCGACATCGTGGACGCGGCCCAGGCGATGGCCGCCCGCGGCGTCCGCCGCCTCCCCATCGTGGCCGACGGCAAGATGGTCGGGATCGTCTCGCTTGACGACCTCCTCCTGCTGCTCAGCGCCGAGATGGGGAACCTGGCGGCAGCCATCTGCGCCGAGCAGGAGCACGAGGGCGGCAAGATGCGCGTGAAGGCGAGATTGGCCAGGGCCTAGGCGTGCTCCACCGGATCCTTCTGCTCTCCGATGGCACGGGCGAGACCGCGCAGCGGGTGCTGGACGCTGCACTCGTCCAGTTCAGCAGGCTGCCGGTCCTCGTCGAGCGGGCCCCGCAGCTAGAGGAGCCCGATCAGCTCGACCGTGCCCTGGAGCAGGCGAAGCGGGGCGAGGGACCGAGGGAGCTCGAGGGCTGCGATCCGAGGCGCGTCTTCGCGCTCGTGATGGACTGCGAGGTCCTGGCCCGCATTCGAAGGGAGCCCGCTCACCAGCCTGGCTTCGCCGGATACGCGGACGGGCAGATCGTCCTGGAGGAGCTGGAGCTGAGCCGTCGCCTTGCGCGGCAACGGGGGTGGTGTCTGGTCGATACGACCGGGCGGGCGCTTGAGGAAGTGGCGGACGACGTCTCGGCCTCGCTTGCTATTCGGACCAGGGCCGCCGCCCGGTCCGCTGACCGCCACCCCCCGCGGGCCGCCTAGCCCCAAGCTCGATCTCCCTGTCTGCGCCGGGGCTGGGGGCGGCCTGGCGGCGCGTCCGGAGGTACGTGGGACTCGCGACCCTGGGCTAGAGATACTGGCCCGCGCGGCCCGGTCCCGCGCCTGGCGCTGCCTGCTGCTTGAGCTTCCCGATCAGCTCCTGGTACCGCCGCTCCATCTCCGGGGTCACCGAGGGCGTGGTCTCCGCGATGGCGGCGAGGAAGTGCCGCTTCCCCACGGTCTGGGCCTCCAGGCTCTCCCGCAGGGCGAGGCGTCCGGCCTTCTTGCACACGGCCGCGATGTCCGCGCCGGTGAAGCGCTCCGTCTTGCCGACCAGCTCCTCCAGGGCCACGTCCTCGCCCACGACCATCTTCGCCATGTGGACCTTGAAGATGTCGCGCCGGGCGTCGCGGTCCGGGATCGGGACGTAGATGATCTCGTCGAAGCGCCCGGGCCTGAGCAGGGCCGGGTCCACGATGTCGGGGCGGTTGGATGCCCCGAGCACCACCACCCCCCGCAGCTCCTCCAGGCCGTCCATCTCGGCCAGGAGCTGATTGACCATCCGCTCGACGACATGCGGCTCCCCTACCCCACTGCCCCGGACCGGGGCCAGGGAGTCCAGCTCGTCGAAGAACACGACGGCCGGGGCCACCTGGCGCGCTTTGGTGAAGATCTCCGCGATCCGCCGCTCCGTCTCCCCGAACCACTTGGAGAGCACGTCGCTCCCTTTGGCGGAGATGAAGTTCGCCCGGGACTCCGTGGCCACGGCCTTGGCCAGGAGCGTCTTTCCCGTGCCGGGCGGGCCGTAGAGCAGGATCCCCTTGGGCGCCGAGATCCCCAGGCGCCGGAAGGAGTCGGCGTGGGTCAGGGGGAGCTCCACGGCCTCCCGCAGGAGCTGCTTCACCTCCGCCAGCCCCCCGATCTCCGTCCAGTGGACCCTGGGCCGCTCCACCATGATCTCCCGCATCGCAGAGGGATGGACCTCCTGCTGTGATGCCTCGAAATCCTCCCTGGTCACCACCAGCCCCGCCAGGACTTCGGGAGGCACGGTCTTCTCCTCCATGTCGAGGTTCGGGAGGACCCGGCGCAGGGCGTGCATCGCCGCCTCCCGGCAGAGGGCCCCCAGGTCGGAGCCGACATGGCCATAGGTCCGCGCCGCGATCTCCTCGAGGTTCACCCCCTCGCCCAGCGGCATGCCGCGCGTGTGGATCTCGAGGATCTCCCTGCGCCCTGCCTCGTCGGGCACCGGCAGCTCGATCTCCCGGTCGAAGCGTCCCGGCCGCCGCAGTGCCGGGTCGATGGCTTCGATGCGGTTGGTCGCCGCGATGACGATGACGTGCCGCCGGGCCTTGAGCCCGTCCATCAGAGTGAGGAGCTGGGCCACCACCCGGCGCTCCACCTCTCCGGTCACCTCCTGGCGTCGGGGCGCGATGGAGTCCAGCTCATCGATGAAGATGATGGCTGGCGGGTTCGCCTCGGCCTGGCTGAAGGTCTCGCGGAGCCGCTGCTCGGACTCGCCGTAGAACTTGCTCATGATCTCCGGGCCGTTGATGGGCAGGAACGTGGCCTCGGACTCGTGGGCCACCGCCTTGGCCAGGAGCGTCTTCCCCGTGCCGGGCGTGCCGTAGAGCAGGACCCCCTTGGGCGCCTCGATCCCCAGGCGGTCGAACAGCTCTGGATGCTTCAGGGGGAGCTCGATCATCTCCCGCACTTTCTGGATGATCGGCTTGATCCCGCCGATGTCCTCGTAGGTGACCTCCGGGATCTTCGGCAGCGCCTCCACCTCCAGGTACTCCGGGCTGATCTCGATCTCCGTGGACTCGGTGACGCGCACGGTGCCGCGGGGAGTGGTGGCGGCCACGACCAGGCGGATCTCCTGAAGCCCGAAGGCCGGCGACTCGAAGAAGCTCCGGAAGAAGCTCTCGGGGAAGACCTCGCCGCTCATCGCCTGATGGGCGTGGTGGAAGACGGAGGTCGAGATGAGGTCACCCTGGACCACGGGGCGCCTGAGCAGGGTGGGGCGGAGGCTCTCCCCGGCCCCTTCCAGGCGGAGGCCCTTCTTGGCCGGGGCCAGCACGACCCGCTTCCCCTCCTGCCACCGGGCCCTCGCCACCTCCACGGCGTCGCCGATCCCCACCTTGGCGTTGGCCCGCATGAGCCCGTCCATCCGGATGATGTCCAGACCCTCGTCCTGCACGTAGGCCGGCATGGCGATCGCCGCGGTCGTCCGTTTCCCCCGGATCTCCAGGATGTCCTCCTGATCCAGCCCGAGGCGGGCCCAGATGAGGCGGCTGATCCGGGCGACCCCTTTGCCGACGTCCTGCTGCTGAGCCTCCGCCACCTTCAGCTTGACCGTGCGCTCCTTGTCCGTGAGCTGCGGCTGCTTGGCCATCGGACCCTCCTGGGAGCAATAGGGAGAATTATAGTATAGCCCCCCGCAACGCGGGGGATCGCCCGAGCCTCTCGATGGCACGCCGCTCGATCTGGCGGATCCGCTCCCGGGTGAGGTGCAGTCGCCTGCCGATCTGGGAGAGTGTCTCCGGTCCCTCCAGCCCGATCCCGTACCGCCGCCGGACGATCTCCTCTTCGCGCGCCTGGAGGATGGAGAGCCCGCGCCGCACCGCGTCGGCCAGCTCATGCCGGATCGCGACGGCGTCCGGCCCCGGGCCCTCGACGTCCTCGAGGAACTCCTCGAAGGTGTCCTCGCCCTCCGGCCCGATGCACTCGTCAAACGAGACGGTCCGACGCATCGCTGCCCGGACCTCCTCGATTTCGTGCTCCGACCAGCCGAGGGCCGCCGCCAGCTCCGGTGAGGTCGGCTCCCGGCCCACCGTCTGCCGGAGCAGGCGCGCGCTCCGCAGCAGCCTGTTCACCCTCTCGATGACATGGGTCGGGAGGCGGATGGTCCGCACCTGAGCCCCCAGGGCCCGGGTGACGGCCTGTCGGATCCACCACGTGGCATACGTGCTGAACCGCAACCCCCGGCGGTCATCGAACCGCTCGATGGCCTGCATCAGCCCGATGGTCCCCTCCTGCACGAGGTCGATCAGGGGCATCCCCTGGAAGCGGTAGTGGGACGCGATGCTCAGCACCAGGCGCAGGTTGGCCAGCACCATCGCCTGACGGGCCTGTTGCAGGGCGACCTGACGGCGGGCGAGCTGCTTGCGGATGGCGGCGATCTCCTCGCGCCTCGGCGCCTTGCCCAGGCGGCCCAGCAGTCGCTGGACAGCCGCCCGCCCGAGGCGGACCTCTCGGGCGAGGGCGAGCTGCTCACGTGGCTTGAGCAAAGGCAAGGCCCTCGTCGCCCGCAGATAGCGCTGGTCCAGGTCCGGAACGCCACCGCGCTGCTCTGTAACGGGACGGACCTCAGGCGTAGGCCCCTCGAGGCTGAACTCGTGCTCGTCAGGAATCGCTCGCATCTCCGGCCCTCCCTCCTGCCCGATGCCGTTCGGCGAACAGGACCGCTGCCCAGTACTGATCGACCTCCTGCTGGATCTGCGCGATGACCGCCTCCTGCTTCACCGGCTCGAAGAGGTGGCGGAACCGCCCCTGGTCTCGCAAGTACTCCTCGACCGGGCGCCGACGCGGCAGGTGCGTATGCCGCACTTCCCCCCGGAGGGCCTCCTTGAGCGGGAAGAGCCCGGTCTCGACCTGCAGCCTGGCGTAGGCCGCCGTCTTCGCCGGATCGAACTCCCACCCCGTCGGACAGGGCGAGGCGGCGATGAAGAGCTTGGGCCCCCGGATGGCCTTGGCCTTCTCGAACTTCCGGGCGAGGTCCGTCGGGTAGCGGGCCGAGACGGTCGCCAGGTACGGGGGACGGTGGGCCCGCCAGATCTCGAACAGGTCCTTTCGCTCGCGCGCCACCCCTCCGGGAGCGGCCGGAGCCGCCGGCGTGGTCGTGGACCGGGCCCCGAAGGGCGTCGCGCTCGAGGCCTGGGCCCCGGTGTTGGCGTAGGACTCGTTGTCGTAGCAGAAGTACCAGAAGTCCAGATCGCGGTAGCTGGCACCGGATGTGC
>JACPFL010000276.1:17353-52813 GCA_016183025.1 Deltaproteobacteria bacterium
ACGTGCTCGAGAGCGCCATGTCGTAGCTGGAGCCGTCGCCCGCCAGGACAACGACCTGCATGTCGTCTTCCGGACGAAGCCGTCCTTTGGCCTGGAGGATGTCCAGCGCATCTCGCACGCCCTGCGCGCCTGCCGGCGCGCTCCCCATCGTGGTGTAGAGCCAGGAGCCGCGGAAGGGGGTGAAGGGGAAGACGGCCAGCGAGGTGAAGCAGCCCGCCGCGTTGACGTAGACCACGCGGTCGCCCAGCACCTTGGCCGCTAGGCGGAGGGCGTCGAGGCCCCCGCACCCGGCACACATGGTCGTGCCCGGGAGGATGGACTCCTCGCGGGGGAACTCCTTGAGGTTGCGGAACCTCCGCGCCTCGGCGGTCACGGGGTCACCTCCTTCCCCGCGATCCGCAGGAGCGCCCGCGTCTCCCGGAGCTCGGCCTCGGTGCAGAGCAGGCGCGGGGGCGGCGTCTCGCCCGTGACTGCGGCCCGCTGGAGGTCGCCGAGGATGTGGTCGAACTCCGCTGGGCTGATCTCCTTGCCGCCCAGTCCGCCGACGTACGACAGGAGCGGTGGGTGGGTGGGCTCGTGGTAGAGCGTGGCCGCCACCTCCGCGAAGGTGATCCCCCCGGCCCCGATCCCGAGGTTCTGGTCGATCACGGCCACGGCCCGGCGGCCGCGCAGCGCCACAGCCACAGCCTCTCCCGGAAACGGGCGGAGCACCCGGAGGCGCAGGAGCCCAAGCCTGATCCCACGCTCGCGAGCGCGTGCCACAGCCGCCCGCCCCTTTGTGGCGAAGGCGTTGGACATGACGAGGACGAAGTCCGCGTCATCCAGGTGGTCCCCTTCGACGACGCCATAGCGCCGCCCGAACGCCTCGGCAAAGGCGGCGGCCGCCTCCTCGTGCACCGCCAGGGCGTTCCGGGCGGCGAGGTGCATCTGGTAGCGGAAGTAGGAATACTGCGCGCCGCTCAGCACCGCCACCCCCTGGGCCATCGGCTTCCCCGCCCGGATGAAGGCGTGCCGCGGCTCATAGGGGGGCAGGAAGGCCCGCACCACCTCGCTCTCTGGCAGTGAGACCATCTCTCGCGTGAAGGAGAGGTAGAAGCCGTCCTGGTTAATGAGGGCGGGGAGCAGCACCCGGCGGTCCTCGGCGATCCAGTAGGCGAGCAGGACCGAGTCCACGATCTCCTGGCAGGTCTCGGCGTGGATCTGCAGGAACCCCGCGTCGCGGGCAGCGAGGACGTCGTTGTGGTCCGGCTCCAGGGTGATCGGGGAGGCCAGAGCCCGGGAGACGTTCACCAGGACGAGGGGGACCCGCCACCCCGCCACCGTGTAGAGCACCTCCATGGCGTACAGGAGCCCCTGGCTCGAGGTCGCGGTGAAGACCCGCGCGCCTGCCGCGGCGGCGGCCCCGGCGGCAGTCATCATCGAGTGCTCCGAGTCCATCATCACGAAGCGGGCGGACAGCTCGCCTTCTGCCACCCAGCGGGCCAGCGTCTCGATGATCTCCGTTTGGGGGGTGATGGGGAAGGCCGGGACGTAGTCCACCTCGGCGAGGCGGGCGCCCCACGCCGCGGCCTGGTTGCCGGTCATCATCACGCGCTCCACGGCCGTACCTCGCGCTCGTGGGTGATTACGTGGATCGGGCACTCCTCGACGCAGATCAGGCATCCCTTGCAGACCTCGTAGTCGATGATGGGCCTGTCCTCCGCGTCCAGGCTGATCGCCCCCTCGGGACAGCGCAGGAAACAGATCCAGCATCGGGTGCAGCGCTCGAAGTCCACCATCGGTCTGAAGATCCGCCAGCTCCCGGTGCGCCGCAGGGGGGTGTTGGCCGGGCCCATCACGCTCGCCGTCCCCAGCTCGGGCGGGTCATAGGCGACGTCCACCACCAGCGGGGCGGAGGGCACGCAGGGCGCCGGGCGCAGCCCGATGGGGCGCACACAGGCGTAGGCCAGATCGGCCAGCTTGAGGTTGGCTTCGATCAGCGCCTCCGGGAGGTCAAGGTCTGCCAGCTCCTGGGCGAGGGCCAGCATGGTGCTGGATCGGCTGAGCCCCAGCATCCGGCACGCCGCCGCAGCCAGGGCTGCGGAGACCCCGGCCGCGCTGCCGGCCCAGTCAAGCGCCAGGGCGGTGAAGTCGTGAGCTTCCACCGGCCCTGTGCGGCCGTATCGCGCCCGAACTTCCGCGGAGCTGTGGGGGGTGTTCAGGAGCAGGGGGGCCTCAGGCTGCACACCGGCCAGCGGGGCCGCACCCGGGTCGTCCAGCAGGGTGTCATCAGCGACCACGAGGAGGTCGGGCGTGCTGACCAGCCCGCGCTCCAGGATCGGCCCCGTGGCGATCCGGGCGTACGCGGTCATCGGGGCCCCCCGTCGTTCGGCCCCGTACACTAGCGCATCCTGGGCGGTGCAGCCATCCAGGGCTGCGGCGGTTCCGACCACCCGGCTGGCGGTCTTCATCCCTTGCCCGCCGCGGCCGTGGAAACGGGTCTGAAGCATCCGTCCTCCCGTCCGGTGAGGAATGCATCACACATGCCTGTGTCCCCGCCCCGATCCTCCTGACGTAAGGCCGCGATAGGAAAGGCGGACAGGAGGGCCACCCCGACAGGCTGCCCGGAGACCTGACAAAACGCTCGGGAGTTGTCGGCAGGGCCGGACGGGGCGAAGATCAGGTATGTCCCGGCTGGGGCCTGGGAAACTATCAGGGACCGCGCTCTCCGTTCTCTGGTATGCCTGATGAAGGGGCCTTGAGGCGAAGCGAGGGACGAACCGTGGAACGGAGAGGGAGCGAAGGTACGCCCGGTCTGCTGACGCTCGACGGCGCCTACGGCGAGGGCGGCGGCCAGATCCTCCGCACGGCTCTCTCCCTGGCGGTCGCGCTCCGTCGCTCCGTAGCCCTGACCCGGATCCGGACCGGGCGGCCGAAGCCCGGGCTTCAGCCACAGCACCTGACCGTGGTCCGGGCCCTTGCCGCGATCAGTGACGCCAAGGTGGCTGGCGATGCGCTCGGCTCCACGGAGCTCAGCTTCACCCCGCGCACGCTCCAGGGCGGGAGCTACCGCTTCGATGTCGGGGCCATCAAAGGGAGCGCCGGGGCGGTGTCTCTCCTCTTCCAGGCCTTGCTCCTCCCGCTAGCCTTCGCCCCAACCCCGTCCCGCCTCACGCTCATCGGTGGGACCCATGTACCCTGGAGCCCGCCGGTCCACTACCTCACGGAGGTGTTTCTCCCGGCGCTCGGTCGGATCGGAGTGGAGGCGCAGCTCGCGCTCCATCGCTGGGGATGGTATCCGGCAGGTGGCGGAGAGGTCGAGGGGAGGATCATCCCTACCCGCGAGCTCCAGGGGTTCCGGCCCGAGGTGCACCAAGTCCACACATCGATCACCGGGCTCTCAGCGGTCTCCCGTCTGCCGCGCTCGATCGCGGAGCGTCAACGCCGGCGTGCTGAGGAGCGACTCTCGGCCGCCAGGGTCGTCGCCCGGATCTCCGTGCAGGAAGACACCACTGCTCGGAGCCCGGGGACGCTACTCTTCCTCGCCAAGCCTGGCAGGGCCGGGTTCCCTGCGCTCGGGCGCCGCGGGGTCACGGCCGAGCAAGTCGCCGACGAGGCGGTGGAGGGGCTCCTCGCCTATCTGGCCAGCGGCGCCGCAGTGGACGACCACCTGGCGGACCAGCTCGTGCCATTCCTTGCGCTCGGCCGGGAGGGCTCCGAGTTCACCTGCCCGACGCTCTCGCCCCACCTCCGGACGGTCGCGTGGGTCGTCCAGCAGTTCCTGCCCGTCCGGATCGAGCTGGCCGATGCTTACCCGGCACGGGTCCGGATAATTCCGGGAGGGAGCGCGCCAGCCGAGGCCCGGAGAACCTGACAGGAGCGTCAGGGGGCGAAGGCGGGCCGAAGGAGTGGAAGCCAGGCTCTGAAGGACGCGGCAGGACCGGCCAGCTAAGGATGCCGCTCCCACCAGAAGGGCCAGCGGCGGCGGGTGGGCGGGGATTCCCGCCAGAGCGGATGCC
Source organism: Deltaproteobacteria bacterium (assembly GCA_016183025.1). Lineage (GTDB taxonomy): Bacteria > Desulfobacterota > JACPFL01 > JACPFL01 > JACPFL01 > JACPFL01. The sequence continues at coordinate 21,352 of JACPFL010000276.1, forward strand.
CCGTCGCTCCTCTGAGGCGGAGGGTGTGGCCGCTCCGCTCGTCCTCGAGGGTCTGGACGATGATGACGACCCGGCCGTCCCGCTCCACGAGCTTCGAGCCTTTGACCACGAGCCGGTCGCCCGGGGCGAGGGTGGCGCCCAGGTCCCGCACGAACCACTGTGGGCCCAGCCACAGGAGGAAGGGGCTCCCCTCCGAGGGGTCGGCCGGTTGCAGCCTCACCCACACGGGCTGATCCGGGCTCGAGCCGGACTCGACGGCCGCCACGGTGCCCCGGACCTGGACTACGGTGTTCAGGTCGTAGCCCATCATGTGCGGGGGATGCCGGCGCCCCCACATCTGTGCGCGGCCAGTCGACACGAAGGCCAGGAGCGCGACCGGAAGGAGGAGCCCCACGAGCCAAGGCCGAGGTCTTCGCCCCGGACTACGCCCCGTGGCTCCCGTCGGCTCCCGGACGTGCATCGCCTCAAGACCCCCGGCCGGGATTCTCCCAATGCAGGAGGGGTGGGCGGGAAAGGCTCCCCGCCCACCCCTCCTCTCGCCGCTAGAAAGCCCCGCAGGGCCCGAATCCGGCGCCTGGACCGGCCCCCATCGCCCTGGGGCCGTAGCCCATGCCTCGCCCCGGCCCAACGCCCTGGCGGGTCCCGGTCCCCCACATCATCCCGTGGGGTCCCACGGTCCCGAGCTGGGCCCGCTGCTCCGGGGTCAGGATCGCCAGCAGGGCCTCCCGGTTCTTGGTGGCCTTCTCGTAAAGCTGCGCCCTCAGATCTTGCACAGTCTTCTCAGCCGTCTCGATCTTGGCCTGGTCCCGTGGCTCAGTCCGATAGAGCGTCCGGAGCTCAAACCACTTCGTGTGCAGCTCAGTGCGGAGCGGAGCCGTCTCCTTGACGAACTCCTGGTGCAGCGTGGTGAGCTTCCCCTGCTGCTCCGGAGTCAGGGTGGGCAGCGCCGCCGGGCCGGAGCCCATCATGCCGCCGCCTGTGCCGGGGCCCATCATGCCGCCGCTTGTGCCGGGGCCCATCATCCCCGCGCTGTAGCCCATGCCACGCCCCGGCCCGAAGCCTGGCCCGATTGCCAGGGCTGCCGTGGCGGCGGCCAGCACGATCCCGAGTGCCAGCCAGCCGATCGCCGTCCGTTTCATTGTTCTCCTCCTCCCGTCCTCAACGGGCTATGGGTTCGTCCTCTGGGATTGCAGAGGCGATGCCCAGGAGAAGCTCGACCGAGAATGTGTCTCAGAGTTATCACACTAACTACCGTATTTCAAAGGTCTTCTAATCATCCTTTCAGGGGCTATCGGTCTAGGCGTCTCCCAGGGGCCAGGCCGATTGCTGCAGGGATTGCACCACGCCGCGCAAGGGCTGCAGCGCCTGCGAAGCTCAGGGATCACTCGCCGGACGTTGGTTGGTGAGCCCATAGCTCTTGAGTCGGTACTGCAGGGTGCGGAGGGCCATCCCCAGGCGCCTGGCGGCCAGGCGCCGGTTCCCTCCGGTCTCCTCGAGCGCCCGCAGGATGGCTGCCTTCTCGATCTCCTCCATGGTACCGGGCTGGGGCGTCGGTGCTGCCCCGGGGGAGCGGACTCCGAGCGCGAGGTTCTCCGGCTGGATCTCCTCCCCCCGGGCGACGATCAGGGTGCGCTCAATTGCATGCTCCAGCTCGCGGACGTTCCCGGGCCAGGCGTACTCGAGCAGGGACTGGACCGTGGCCCTGGAGAGGCGGAGACCCTCGCGGTGATGGCGGGATGCCACCCGGGCCAGGAAGGTCGTGGCCAGCGGCAGGATATCCTCGCGACGCTCTCTGAGCGGCGGGAGGTGGATGGGGAACACCTTGAGGCGATAGTAGAGGTCCTCCCGGAACCCGCGCTCCAGCACCGCCTGCTCGAGGTCCCGGTTGGTGGCGGCCACGAGACGGACGTCCACGCGGATCGTCCGCGTCCCGCCCACCCGTTCGAACTGGCGCTCCTGCAGTACGCGCAGGAGTCGCGCCTGGAGCGCCGGGCTCATGTCCCCCACCTCGTCGAGAAACAGCGTGCCCCCATCGGCTAGCTCGAAGCGCCCGCGTCGCTGGGCCACGGCCCCGGTGAAGGCGCCCCGCTCATGTCCGAACAGCTCGCTCTCCAGCAGGTTCTCCGGGATCGCCACGCAGCTCACCGGGATGAACGGCCGATCAGCCCGAGGGCTCAGCCCGTGGATGGCCCGGGCGATGACCCCCTTGCCGGTCCCGCTCTGTCCGGTCATGAGCACGGTGGCCGTGGTCGGGGCCACCAGGCGGACCAGCTCCAGGACCTCCTGCATCGCTCGGCTGACCGCGATGATCGGCTCCGGCAGGCCGGGGATCGAGACCGTGGTCTCCCCTGCCTCGAGGCGGCGGCCGGCACGGCCGCTGGCGGGTGGCTGGGCCCGGGCCCAGATCCCGCGCGACCGGGAGTTCCCTTCCCTGACGGCTGCAGCGGCCGGTGGGGTCCCGGTCTGTCCCGGTGCCGCCGGGGAGTGCGGCCCCCCGGGGAGGTCCGACCGCGCGCTCGCCTGGGCTCGTTCTGTCAGGGCCTTGCGCACGAGGAGCCGCAGCTCCTCGGGGCTCCCGAGCGGCTTCAGCAGGTAGTCGTACGCGCCCCGGCGCATCGCCTCCACGGCCGAGGGGATGGTGCCGTAGGCCGTCAGCAGGATCACCGTGGTCTCGGGGTGCAGGCTCTTCACCTGTTCCAGCAGGTCGAGCCCGGAGAGACCGGGCATCCTGAGGTCGGTGATGATCATGTCAGCCGGCGCCTCCCGGAGCGCTTCGAGCGCAGCCCCGCCGTCCCTTGCCTCCCGGACCTCGTAGCCGGCATCGCGGAGCACCCGGGAGAGGAGCAGGCGCATCGAGGCCTCATCGTCCACTACCAGAATCCGGATGCGCTCAGACACCCGCCTCCTCCTGAGCCGGAAGCGTCACGGCGAACCTGGTCCCCTGCCCTGGCACGCTCTGGACCGTGATCGTGCCGCCGTGCTGCTCCACGATCTGCCGCGCGATGGCCAACCCCAGCCCGGTCCCTCGCGGCCGGCGGGTGAAGAAGGGCGAGAAGATCTGCGAGAGGTCGTCGGGAGAGATCCCCTCGCCCCGGTCCTTGATGGTCACCACGACCGTGCCGGGTCGGCCTGCCCGAAGCACCTGCACGGCCAGCACTCCCCCGCGGGGCATGGCCTGCAGGGCGTTCACCATCAGGTTGGTGAAGACTTGCCGGAGTCGCTCGGCATCGCCTGGGATCGGGGGAAGGTCCCGGGCCCCTTCCCGGTGGATCAGGACCCCCACCGCCTGGGCCTCCGGCTGGAAGCGCGCCACCAGTTCGTCCAACAGCGCCTCCAGCTTGACCTCCCCCCGCTGGATCGGGCGAGGGCGGGCGTACTCGAGCAGGTCAGCCGCGAGCTGCTCCAGACGCCGCGCCTCCCGGACCATGGCCTCCGTGACCTCCGCGCTACCCGCCTCCCCGCCCTGCCGTTCATGCAGGTACTGGGCAAGCCCTTTCAGGGCCGCCAGCGGGTTGCGGATCTCGTGCGCCAGGACTGCAGCCATCTCCCCCAGCACGGCCAGGCGCTCCCGGCGGGCATGGGCCGCCTGCAGGGCGACGTAGCGGCGCAGGGTGAGCAGCTCGTACGCCGCCAGCACGCCCACCAGGAGCAGGAGCAGACCCACAATGAGGGCGTGGACCTCGGCCTCCCGGAGCACCCAGCGGGCGGCGCTCGTGTGGAGGGCCACCCGCAGGAAGCGGAGGTGGGTGGCCGCCGCATCCGGCAACCGCAGGGGGAGGGTCAGCTCGTAGACCTCCTCGCCGGTGCCGAGCAGCACCAGCTCGGTGATCGGCATGTGCGTCTGGCTGGCCCGCCGCACGCGCTCGTCCACCTGCCGCCGTCCCACCAGCTCGGGGTTGGAATGGGCCAGGACCAGGCCGTCCCCTTCCAGGACCGCCATGTAGGCGAGGTCGCGGTCCTGCTGCGTGGCGACCAGGGTCTGGAGCGCTCGGGCATCCCGGGCGCCGAGGGCCGACAGGGAGGCTGCCAGCGTGCGGGCGCGCGTGAGGGCCTCGCGCTGCAGTCGATCTTCCACTACCCGGGAGGCGGTGCGGTAGGTCAACACGGTGCTCACCGCGAGCGCCAGCCCTGCCAGCGCGACCAGCGCCACGACGCCCCGCACCGGGAATGCCCTCCGCCCGCTCTCCTCCGCCAGCCGATCCCGGCTGCGGGGTTCCGTTGACACGTCGTGCTCCGCGCTCGCCTGGCCGCCAGAGTGCCGGGGCCGGGTCAGAACCGGCCCCCCTGCGCCAGCTTCTCCAGGTCCAGCACTTCGTCCAGCGTCTCTGCGGTCAGCAGGCCGGCCTCCAGGATCGCCCGGCGGATGGGCTTGTCCTCCTCCAGGCACTTCTTGAAGATCTTGGCCGCGTTGTCGTACCCGATGGCCGGGGCCAAGGCCGTCACCAGCGCGGCGCTCCGCTCGGCGTACTCCCGGCACCGTTTGGCGTCGGCGGTGATCCCCCGGACGCACTTGTCGGCCAGGGCCTGCGCCGCGCGCCCCTCGATCTCGATGGACTCCAGGAGGTCGTAGGCGATGACCGGCATCATGACGTTCAGGTCGAGGTTGCCGTTGAGCCCGGCGATCGCGATGGCCGCATCGTTCCCGATGACCTGGGCCGCCACCATGTTCACCGCCTCCGGGATCACCGGGTTCACCTTCCCGGGCATGATGCTCGAGCCGGGCTGCGTGGCCGGCAGCTCGATCTCGGCCAGCCCGGTGCGCGGCCCCGACGTCAACAGGCGCAGGTCGTTGGCCATCTTCATCAGACCGACGGCAATGGTCTTCAGCGTCCCTGAGGTCTGCACGCAGGCGTCCTTGTTCTGCATCGCCTCGAACAGGTTGGGCGCCCGGCGGAAGCGCAGCCCCGTCAAGGCGTTCAGCTCCTTGACCACCCCATCGGCGAACCCGGGGGCGGCGTTGAGCCCGGTCCCGAGCGCCGTCCCCCCGATCGGGAGCTCCGCCAGCTGCGATTTGGCCTGTTCCACGCGCTCGATCCCGTGCCGGATCACGCTCGCGTACCCCGAGAACTCCTGGCCGAGGGTGATGGGCACCGCGTCCTGGAGATGCGTGCGCCCTGACTTGACCACCCGGGCGAACTCCTGCGCCTTTCCCTCGAGCGCTTCGGCCAGCGCCCTGAGCCCGGGGAGCAGCGTGCGCTCGATCGCCTCCATCGCGGCCACATGGATGGCCGTCGGGAAGACGTCGTTGGTCGACTGCCCCATGTTGACGTGGTCATTGGGGTGCACGGTCTTGTCGCCCCGCTTCCCCCCCAGCAGCTCGATGGCGCGGTTGCCGATGACCTCGTTGGCGTTCATGTTCGTGGAGGTGCCGGAGCCGGTCTGGAAGATGTCCACCACGAACTCGGTGTCCAGCCGCCCCTCGGCCACCTCCAGGGCCGCCTTCTCGATGCCCTCTGCCAGGCGATGATCCAGGAGTCCCAGGGCCCGGTTCGTCCGGGCGCAGGCCGCCTTGATCAGCCCCAGGGCCTTGATGAACCCCCGCTGGAAGCGCAGCCCGGAGATGGGGAAGTTCTCCACGGCCCGCGCGGTCTGCGCCGCGTAGTAGGCGTTGGCCGGCACCTGCATCTCCCCCATGCTGTCGCGCTCGATCCGATACCCCTTTTCCGCCATCGTCCCCTCCCCTGTCTCCCGATGTGGTCGGGCCTGTCGCGCACAAGCCCTGTCAACGGCTGAGGAAATGGTACCACGTCCGTCAATCCCGGAAAAATGTTGCAAGGGGGATGCCCCTCACCCTTCAAAGCCATCACCCGGGCACAGGCAGGGGTTCCCGCGACCCCCGTCCGACCGTCTGGCCGCGAGGCAGCGAACATCCTGTCCGTGGCCTGACAGAATGCCGCCTCCGAGGAACCCGCACGAGCCCGGCGCGGAGCCCCTGCACTCTGCTCGTGCCGAGCGAGGCCCCGAAGACTTGGGACGTCTTCCGGCAACCCGGACCCTTCCGCCGCCAGAAATGGCAAGCGGTCCTGGCGTGGAGGAGTTCACTTCGCCACGGTGGCAAAAAGGCGACCGCCGCGAGCCAGATTGCGAAGCGCCACACCTCCCCATCAGACGGTCCGTCCTCAGGAACAGTTTTTGCTGACCTTCAACGTGTCCCCATACGCAAGGCGCAGGCCCGGCGCGCTTGGAGGAAGACGGGATGGATGGGATGTGGCTCTACGGGTGGAGCGTGGTGCTCAGCGTTTTCCTGTGGGTCGTCTGGATCCTGGCTGTTGGCCTCTGGGTGCTCATTCTGGGCAGCCTGATCGTGACCCAGGTGCGGACAGCCGCTGAGCCGCCGGTGGCGTACGAGACCGGCGTGTGCCCGGTCCACGGAGTGCCGGTGGAGGTGACCTTCCGACGCCGGTCGCGGTTCAGCCGCCGCGTGACGGAGGTCCTCCGCTGCTCGGCTCAATCCGAGCCCGAGCGCCTCACCTGCAATCAGGCCTGTGTCGACAAGGGGCTGGGGGTCCAGGCGGCAGCGTAGGACTTCCAGCCAGCCGCGAGGACAGAGGGCTCCCGGCATCGCGGGACATCGGAGGGGTGAGGCCATGAGCATCGATCGGAGGGACTTCCTGAAGGCGGCGGGCGCCGCGGCCGGCAGCCTGCTGCTCCCCGTCGGCGCGGAGGCGGCGGCCCAGGCCGCCCGTTTCCCACTCCACAAGCAAGTCATGGAAGGGCGGTCCATCTGCCCCTATTGCTCTGTCGGATGCGGCGTCATCATCGCCACGGACCAGGCGGGGCACGTGGTCAACACCGAGGGGGATCCGGATCACCCCATCAACCGTGGGGCCCTGGACCCCAAGTCGGTGGCGATCACCCAGCTCTGCAACAGCCCCCTTCGGCTGAAGACGGTGCGGTACCGGGCGCCCGGGAGCGACCAGTGGGAGGACAAGCCGTGGGACTGGGCCCTCGGCGAGATCGCCAAGCGGATCAAGGCGACCCGCGATGCCACCTTCATCGCGAAGAACGCCCAAGGGGTCGCGGTCAACCGGACTGAAGCGATCGCCTGGCTGGGAGGCGCCGCCAACAACAACGAGGACTGCTACCTGGGCGCCAAGCTGATGCGGGCCCTGGGGGTCGTCTACCTGGAGCACCAGGCCCGGATCTGACACTCCTCCACGGTGGCCGGTCTGGGCCCCACATTCGGTCGCGGCGCGATGACGAACCACTGGATCGACCTGAAGAACGCCGACGTCGTCCTCGTCATCGGCGGCAACCCGGCAGAGAACCACCCCGCCTCGATGCTCTGGGTCAACCGGGCCCGGGAGGAGCGAAAGGCCCGCCTCGTGGTGGTGGACCCCCGTCTGACCCGCACGGGCGCCCGGGCAGACCTCTATGCCCCCATCCGGAGCGGCACCGACATCGTCTTCCTGGGGGGCCTCATCAACCACGCCATCCAGCGCCGCCTCTACAACGAGGAGTACGTCAAGGCGTACACCAACGCGCTGACGCTCGTTCATCCGCAGTACCGCGGGCCTGCCGAGCTGAATGGCGTCTTCTCCGGCTTCGACCCGAAGAAAAGGAGCTACAACCCTGAGACCTGGCAGTACCAGACGCGCACGGAGACTGTCACCGGCAAGCCGGTTACCCTCCCCAGGATGGCGGCAAGCCTCGACGACCCCCAGTGCGTCTTCGCCCACCTGAAGCGGCACTACGCCCGCTATACCCCGGAGATGGTGGAACGGGTCTGCGGCACGCCAAAGGATCTCTTCCTCAAGGTCGCCGAGACCTTCTGCGCCACCGGGGAGCCCGGCAAAGCGGGGACCATTCTCTACGCCATGGGCCAGACCCAGCACACGGTCGGCACGCAGAATGTCCGGGCCATGGCGATCCTCCAGCTCCTCCTGGGGAACGTCGGAATTCCGGGTGGCGGCGTCAACGCCCTCCGGGGCGAGTCCAACGTCCAGGGAAGCACCGACATGGCCCTGCTCTTCCACGACCTCCCGGGCTACCTCGGCTGCCCGACAGAGGCCCAGGCCGACTTCGCCAAGTTCACGGCCAAATGGGACACGACGAGCTTCTGGGCCAACGGGCCGAAGTTCTTCGTGAACCTGATGAAGGCGTGGTGGGGGGAGGCGGCCACGAAGGAGAATGACTGGGCGTACCACTACCTCCCCAAGGTCGGCGGGAACTACTCCTGGATTCCCCTCTTCGAGGCGCTCTACACCGGGAAGATCAAGGGGCTGCTCGCCATGGGCCAGAATCCGGCCGTCTGTGGCCCCAACGCCCGGTTCGAGCGCAAGGCCCTGGGGAACCTCGACTGGCTGGTGGTGATGGAGCTGTTCGAGACCGAGACGTCCGCCTTCTGGCACGCGCCGGGCGTGGACCCCAAGACGATCAAGACCGAGGTCTTCCTGCTTCCTGCGGCCGATGCCATGCAGAAGGCCGGCAGCATCGTCACCAGCGGCCGGCTGATCCAGTGGCGGGACCGGGTGGCCGCCCCGCCCGGGGAGGCGAGAGAGGACATCTGGATCCTGGACCGGATCTGCCGGACGCTCAAGGCCCTGTACAAGGGGAGCACGGCGGCCAAGGACCGACCGATCCTGGACCTGGTCTGGGATTACGGCGATCCCCCCGAGGCCGGCCGCGTGGCCCGGGAGATCAATGGCTTCGCCCTGGGGGACGTGAAGGATAAGGACGGCAAGGTGCTGGTGGAGCCGGGCAAGACGATCCCCGGCCTGGCCGTGCTCGCGGCTGCGGCCGACCCGGGCACCATCGCCTGTGGCAACTGGCTCTATGCGGGCTACTTCCATCCGGCGGACGACGGCACCGGCGTCGCCATGCCAGCAGCGAAGCGACGAGGGCTGAAGGACCCGGGCGGCCGCGGCATCTACCCCTACTGGGGGTGGGCGTGGCCGGCCAACCGCCGGATCCTGTACAACCGCTGCTCGGCCCGGCCGGACGGCCGCCCCTGGAGCGAGGTGATGAGGCTCATCTGGTGGGACGCCGCGCAGAAGGAATGGGCGGGCTACGATGTCCCCGATTTCCCGCCCACCAAGGCGCCGGAGACCAGGGCCGATCCGGCTGGCACCGGGCTCGCCGCGCAGAGCGGGACCGACGCCTTCCTCATGAAGGCCGATGGCAAGGGGTGGCTCTTCTCCCCGAAGGGGCTCACGGACGGCCCCCTGCCAGAGCACTACGAGCCCCTGGAGTCCCCCATCCGTAACCCCCTCTCCCGCGTCCAGGTCAACCCTGTAGTCAGGGTCTGGGAGACCGATAAGGACAAGGAGGTGGGGGACCGGGTCGGGGCGGCGGAGCAATTCCCCATCATCTGCACCACGTACCGGCTCACGGAGCACTTTCAGGCCGGGGCCATGTCGCGCACCCTGCCGTGGCTGGCCGAGACCCAGCCGGAGATGTTCGTGGAGATCAGCAAGGAGCTGGCGGCCGAGAAGCGGATCAAGAACGGCGACCGCGTGATCGTCACCTCGGCCCGGGGCCGGATTCGCGCCGTGGCCATGGTCACGGGCCGCTTCAAGCCCTTCCGCGTGGACGGCAAGCTCGTGCACCACATCGGGATGCCGTGGCACTACGGCTGGGTCGGGCTTGCCACCGGCGACAGCGCCAACGACCTGACCCCGCACGTGGGCGACGCCAACACCATGATCCCGGAGTACAAGGCGTTCCTGGTGGACCTCCGGAAGGCGGAGGTGTGAGATGGCCAAGGTCGCGATGCTCGTCGACACGACCCTCTGCACGGGCTGCCGAGGGTGCCAGGTGGCCTGCAAGCAGTGGTGGGACCTGTCCGCCGAGGTCACAGGGAACCGGGGGAGCTATGAAAATCCGCCGGACCTCTCCCACAGCACCTGGACCCGCGTGACCTTCCACGAGGTGGAGGATGGCCGGGGCCTGCAGTGGTATCACCTGGCGTGGGGGTGCGTGCACTGCACGGAGGCCGCCTGTGTGGACGTTTGTCCCACCGCGGCCCTGAAGTACCATCCGCTCGGGTTCGTCTCGCTGGAGCGGGACCTCTGCAACGGGTGCGGCTACTGCCTGACCGCCTGCCCGTTCGACATCCCCCAGCTGGAGAGCAACGTCCTGACCGGGCGGGGGAAGGCCACCAAGTGCAACCTCTGCCAGGACCGGGTGACCGAGGGCCTCATCCCGGCCTGCGTCAAGACCTGCCCGCCCGGGGCCATCCGCTTCGGGGACCGGCAGCAGATGGTGACCCTGGGGCGGACCCGGGCGGCAGCCCTGCAGGAGCAGGGCTTCGCCGAGGCCAGCCTGTACGGCCCGGAGTTGCTGGGCGGGCTGGGACGGATGTTCGTGCTGGCGGCGCGCCCGGCGAAATACGGCCTGCCCGAGCGCCCCACCTACCCCCTCGCGGTGACCCTCTGGCAACGGCTCTTCCAGCCCCTGGGGCAGCTCGGGGTCCTCGCCACCGTCTTCGGCCTGGCCGCCAACTGGGTGGTGACGCGGCGGCTTCGAGGGAAGAAGAAGGAGGAGGTGTGAGGTGAACGGACGAGCGATCTCCCGCTTCACGGCCGGCGAGCGGCTCTTTCACTGGGTGTACTTCGTGGCGTTCCTCACGCTCGCTACCACCGGCGCCTTCCTCTATCTCCCCTGGTTCTCCTTCGCCATCGGCGAGTCGGGCGAAACGAGCCGGCTCCTCCACCGCCTCTTCGCCCTGCTGCTCCTCGCCGTGCCGATCCTGACCCTGATCGTCTCCCCGAAGGAGTTCCGCGCAGACCTTCGGGAAGGGCTCACGTGGCGGGCTGAGGACCGGCGGGCGCTCCGGGTGCTGCTGACGCGCTACTACTGGACAGGCGATCCGGCGGGCCTGCCCCCGCAAGGGAAGTTCACGGCCGGGCAGAAGCTGAACATCGGGCTACAGATCCTGGCCTTCGCCGTCATGGCCGTGACCGGGCTCCTGCTGTGGTTCGGTCGAGGACTCCTGCCTGTGGGACTCCTCCGGTGGAGCCTGATCCTGCACGGCGGGGCGGCCGTCGCGGCAACCTGCTTCGTCCTCGTCCACATCTACATGGTGACCCTCCTGCCCATGACCAACCAGGCCATCGCCTCCATGTTTCTGGGCACAGTCTCGGAGGAACATGCCCTGACGCACCATCCGAAGTGGTACGAGGCCCTGGTGCGGCGGCGGATGAGCCGGGCGGAGCGGAGGGGATGATGGGGCAGGACGCCGAGGTCCCGCTCCGGCTGCGGGAAGAGCGAGAGCAGAGGGCTGATCTGGCCCGGACCCTGGATCTGCACCTCGCCCTGCTGGCGGCCAGGGCGGAGGTGGCCGTTCGGGTGCCGGCTGACTGGCCCGAGCATGCTTGGTCCCGGCTCCAGCAAGGTGAGCCGGCCCTGTGCCTCGACGAGCTCGAGCTGGACTGGGAGGCGGTCGTCCGGCTGGCCAGAACGGTCTGCCACATTCTGGCGCGCCAGGAGCCAGCGCGCTCTCCTGCCCTCGCCCGTATCGCCTCCCGATTCGATGAGGCCGCGCTCAGTCCCAAAGGCGTGCAAGCCCTGGTCGTCCGGTACCTGGCAGACCACGACGGGGGCGGACTCCCGGAGCCAGGCGTGGACCCGGCGCTCTTCGGCTTCGTGCTGAATCAGGCGCTTCACCCCTTTCTCCAGGCGTATGCGGCCGTCGCGGCGCCGTTGCTCGAACAGGAGCGCTGGCTCCGGGGACGGTGCCCCGTGTGCGGCGGCCATCCTGACTTCGCCGCCCTGGAGGGTGAGGTCGGCGAGCGCCGGCTGCTCTGTGCGCGTTGCGACAGCGAATGGGCCTACCGGCGACTCGGGTGCCCCTTTTGTGGCAACGAGGACCCCGGGGGCCTGGGCTACTTCCCCACCGGAGACGGCGCCTACCGCCTCTACGTCTGCGAGCAGTGCAAGGGGTACCTGAAGACGGTTGACCTCAGGGAGACCTGGCGCAGGCGGTCCCTGCCCGTCGAGCGGATCCTGACGGTGGGGATGGATCTGGCTGCGGCGGAGCAGGGATATCGCAGGGCCACGGGATCCCGCCCGGATTAGGCTCTCGACGCGGACGGCAGTCCAGATCTGCTCGTGGTCGGCCCGGACCTCAGGTGGACACCGCGATGAGGTGGATGACGTCCTTCATGCTGAGGTAGCCCACGAGCCGCCCGTCCTCCACGACGGCCAGCCGTCCCAGGCCGTTCCGTGAGAGCTTCTCGAATGCCTCCCAGAGCGAATCCCCGGGGGTTGCCATCAGTGGCCCGGCCAGCGGGAGCATGAGATCCCGAACCGGGGTCTCGGCCCATCGCTCGCGGGGGACCTCCTTGAGCTGGCGGAGGCTGATAATGCCGACCACCCGCCCGCCGTCAAGAACCGGGAAGCTCGACACGTGGTGCGCCCAGAAGAACTCCTCCACGAGATGCGCCACCGAGAGGTCAGTGGGGACATGGATCACCTCGGAGGTCATCGCGTCGCGGACCGAGAGGCGGCCGAGGACGCGCTGGAGCAGGAGCTGCTGATAGCTGCCCTCGGCGGCCTGGCGCAGGAACAGGCCGATGAGGACGAACCACAGCCCGCCCAGAAATTCCCCCGAGAGCGCCCGGAAGACCCCCGCGCCGATCAGCAAGAACGCGAAGACCGAGCCAGCGAGGCTCGCCATCCGGCTCGCCCAGGCGAGGTCCCCCTTCACCTTCCACAGGAGGGCGCGGAGCAGGCGCCCGCCGTCCAGCGGGAATCCCGGGACGAGATTGAACGCCCCGACCAGGACGTTCACCAGGACCAGATAGCGCATGATGGCCGCCGGCGCCTCCGGCGGCCCGAGGAGGGCATAGGCCAGGGCGACGACTGCCGCGATGGCGAAGCTCGTGAGCGGCCCGACGACCGCGACCGCGATCTCCACCCCGGGACGCTCTGGCTCGCGCTCCAGCTGGGAGACCCCCCCGAAGACGTGGAGCGTGATCCCAGAGACCGGGATCCCGCAGCGGCGCGCCACCACCGAGTGGGAGAGCTCGTGAAGCAGGACCGAGACGAACAGGAGCAGGGCGGCCAGCAGCCCGCTCGCCCAGTGGGCCAGAAGCGGCAGGTCCGGGAGCCGCTCGGGAAAGTAGCCGACCGACAGGCTCCAGGCGATGAGCCCGAAGATCACGAGCCAGCTCACGTGAACCCGCACCGGGATCCCCCAGATCCGGAAGATCGTCGCGACGCCCTCCCTTGGCGGCCCTGCCCCCTTCATCCCTCACCTCCCTGGCCAGAGTTTTACTACAATGCGATATCCGTGGGAACCGCGGACGGAGGAAAGGTCCTGGGGGGGTCTGGCCCGTGACGGTCCGCATCGGCACGTCCGGCTGGGTCTACAGCCACTGGCGGGGGATCTTCTACCCGAAGGATCTCCCCCAGCGCGCCTGGTTCGCCCACTACGCGGGCGAGTTCGACACCGTCGAGATCAACAACTCGTTCTACCGGCTCCCGAGCCCGGCCACGTTCACCGCATGGCGGGAGCAGGCGCCCCAGGGGTTCCTGTACGCCGTCAAGGCCAGCCGTTTCCTCACACACTTGAAGAAGCTGAAGGACCCCGAGGGACCGCTCCAGCTCTTCTTCGAGCGGGCCGATCACCTGGGCAAGGCCCTCGGCCCCGTGCTCTATCAGCTCCCGCCGCACTGGCAGGTCAACCTGGCGCGCCTGGAGCCCTTCCTGGCCGCTCTGCCGAAGCGCCGATCGCACGTCATCGAGTTCCGCGATGCGAGCTGGCTGAACGAAGAGGTCTTCCGCCTGATGGAGCGCTACCACGTCGCCCATTGCATCCACGATCTGCGGCCGCTCGACGTCCCCCTTCGCGTGACCGCGCCGCTTGTCTACCTGCGCTTCCACGGTGGCCAGACCCATAGCGGCGACTACCCGCGCGCGGCCCTCGAACGATGGGCCAGGAGAATCGAGGGCTGGCGGCGCGAACGACTCGACGTCCTCGTCTACTTCAACAACGATGTCGGCGGGTACGCCGTCAACGATGCGAGGGCGCTCAGAAGCCTGCTCGCTTCGCCTTGAAGCGCTTGAGCCTGACAATGTCCTCCCGCTCCCGCTCTTCGAGCGCGAGCGCGATCCGTGTCATCTCCTGCTCCAGGCGAGGGATCAGGAACTCCTCCAGGGCGTTGATCCGCCGGGAGGTCTTCTGGATCTGTTCCCCCAGACGCCTGAGGCGGATCTCCCGGGAGCAGATGGTGAGCAGGATCTCCAGGACCTCCTCATGGCGCCGGGCCGCCTCGGCGGCCCCCAGCCCCCAGCCGACAGGGGAAGTGCCCCGGGCGTCGTGAGAGCGGAGGAGCCTCGGCCCCGTCACCTCGGGCGTGGGAACCCCCCAGACCTTTCGCTGCTCGATCTCCACGGGGATCTCCCTGGCTGCGGCCAGGGCCAGGGAGCCCAGGACCTCCTCCCCTTCCAGGGCCCTGGCCAGCGTCAAGACCCTGCTCGCCTCACGGAGGCTCTCCTCCAGTCGTTCCCTTCCGGCGATGACCCCCCGCATGAGGCGAAAGAATTCGTTGGCGAGGGCCTCGCGCTTCCCCCGGAGGAGCCCGGCCCCCTTGACCGCGATCTGCCGCCTACCCCGGATGCTCAGGAGCCCCATCCGTGTGGCGGGGACCTGCTCCATCTCCTCCTCCTTCCGTCCGGTAGCGCTCGATCAGGGACCGCTTGATCCTGGTCAGGGCCTCCACAGGGAATGCCCTGAGCAGGCGCCAGCCGATGGCCAGGGTCTCCTCGATGGGCCGCCCCCCGCTGCCCTGCCGGAGGAACTCCGCCTCGAAGCGGTCGGCGAACGTCAAGAAGACCCGCTCCTCCGCGCCGAGCCCGCCCTCCCCCACGATCGCCTCCATGCGCCTCACGTCCCGCCCCCGCGCGTAAAAGGCGTAGAGCTGGTCCGCCAGGGCCCGGTGATCCTCCCGGGTGCGGCCCTCCCCGATCCCCAGATTCATGAGGCGTGACAGCGAGGGGAGCACGTCCACGGGGGGGAAGATCCCCTTCCGGTCCAGCTCCCTGGAGAGCACGACCTGCCCCTCGGTGATGTATCCGGTGAGGTCGGGGATCGGGTGCGTGATGTCATCGTCCGGCATCGTGAGGATGGGGAGCTGGGTGATCGAGCCCTGGCGGCCGTGAATCTTGCCCGCCCGCTCGTAGAGGCTGGCGAGATCGGTGTACATGTAGCCGGGATAGCCGCGGCGCCCGGGGATCTCCTCCCGCGCCAGGGCCACCTCCCTGAGCGCCTCGCAGTAGTGGGTCATGTCGGTCAGGATCACCAGGACGTGCATCCCGTGCGTGAAGGCCAGGAACTCCGCGGCCGTGAGCGCGCAGCGGGGGGTCATGAGCCGCTCGATGGTGGGGTCGTCGGCCAGGTTGAGGAAAACCACGGTCCGGTCCTGGGTCCCAGAGCCCTCGAAGACCTTGAGGTAGTAGTCCGCCTCGCGGAAGGGGATCCCGATGGCGGCGAAGACCACACAGAACGGCTCCCCGCCCCGGACCTGGGCCTGCCGGACAATCTGGGCCGCCAGCGAGTGGGCCGGCAAGCCCGCGCCCGAAAAGATGGGGAGCTTCTGCCCGCGGACCAGGGTATTGAGGCCGTCGATGGCGGAGACCCCGGTCTGGATGAACTCGGATGGCTTCTCCCGCCTGACGATGTTGATGGCCGAGCCGGTGATGGGGAGGGTCGTCTCGGGGATCACGGGCGGGAGGCCGTCAAGGGGCTGGCCGATCCCGTTGAAGGTCCGCCCCAGCATCTGTCTGGAGACCGGCAGGGTCGCCACCTCACCGGCGAAGATGACCTCGGTCCGTGCCGGGCAGATCCCCTGCGTCTCCTCCAGCACCTGGATCACCGCGTGGGTCTCGGAGAGCTCGATGACCTGCCCCCGGCGCTCCTGCTCCCCCTCGAGGCGGATCCGGACGATCTCCCCCAGCCGGGCCCGCCGCGCCCCCTCCACGAAGAGGAGCGGGCCGGCGATCGCGGTGGTCGACCGTGAGATGCGGGTGACGAGGTCCATCCCTCAGCTCCCCCTGAGCCGCTTCAGGGTTTCATCGATCTCGGTCATGAGCGCGCTCCCGATCGTCTCCATCTCGCCCGGGGGGACCTCGCCGAGCCGGAGGAGCCGCTCGTCCAGCCTGGTCTCCAGGATCGCCGCGAGGGACACGCCTTCGCTCAGGCTCCGGGCGGCGCTCCAGGAGAAGTGGAGGAGCAGACGGAGCATCCAGAGCGCCTTGCCGGGCGGGCAGGAGGCATCCACTTCGTGAAAGGCGCTCTGGCGGAGGAACCCTTCACGGAGGAGCCGGGCCGACTCGATGACGATCCGCTCTTGGTCCTGGATCGCCTCCAGGCCGACCAGCTGCACGATCTCCTGGAGCTCCCGCTCCCGCTGGAGCAGGCGCATGGCCTCCTCCCTGAGGGCCACCCACTCCGCCCCGGCCTCCCGCGCGAACCACTCCTGGAGGCGTTCGGCGTAGAGGGTGAAGCTCTGGGCCCAATCGATGGCCGGGAAGTGACGACGATACGCGAGGTCCGTGCTGAGGGCCCAGAGGGCGCCCGTGACCCGGAGGGAGGCCTGGGTGACCGGCTCCGAAAAGTCCCCGCCAGGAGGAGAGACCGCCCCCACGACCGTGACCGCGCCCTCCCCGTCACCGCCGAGCGGGACGACCCGGCCGGCACGCTCGTAGAATTGTCCCAGGCGCGTGGCGAGGTAGGTCGGATAACCTTCCTCTCCGGGCATCTCCTCCAGGCGGGAGGAGACCTCGCGGAGCGCCTCGGCCCAGCGGGAGGTGCTGTCGACCGTGAGGGCCACGTGATAGCCCATGTCTCTGAAGTACTCGGCGATGGTGATCCCCGTGTAGATGGAGGCCTCCCGGGCCGCCACGGGCATGTTGGAGGTGTTGACCACCAGGACTGTCCGGTCCATGAGCGGGGCCCCGGTCCGGGGGTCCTCCAGATGCGGGAAGTCGCTCAGGACCTCGCTCATCTCGTTCCCCCGCTCTCCGCACCCCACGAAGACAATCACGTCCGCCGCGGCGAACTTGGCCAGGGTCTGCTCCAGCACGGTCTTCCCCGTTCCGAAGCCGCCCGGGATGATGGCGGTGCCTCCCGCCGCGATGGGGAAGAAGCAGTCCAGGACCCGTTGGCCCGTGAGGAAGGGCAGCTCGGGGGTGAGCCGACGCCTGAACGGGCGTCGCCGCCTGACCGGCCAGCGCTGGAGCATAGAGAGCTGGCGGCCGTCTTCCAGCACCACCACCGGATCGGTCACCGCCGCCTCACCCGGCTTCACCTCCCTGATCGTGCCGGACACGCCCGGCGGGACCAGGATCCGATGGGCGAGGCCTGCGGTCTCTCGGACCACCCCTATGATCTGTCCTTCAGTGAGTCGATCACCTGTGGCCACCTTCGGCTCGAATCGCCAGCGCTTCTGCCGATCCAGCGCTGGATGGGCGATCCCCCTGCGGAGAAAGTCCCCTGCCAGGGCGGCCAGCGCCGGGAGCGGACGTTGGATCCCATCGAAGATCTGCCCCAGCAGCCCCGGTCCCAGCTCCACCGTCAGCGGCTCGCCGGTGCTGACCACGGGTTCCCCCAGGGCCAGGCCGGTGGTCTCCTCGTACACCTGCAGGGTCGCCAGCGCTCCCCGAATCCGGATGATCTCCCCCATGAGCCTTTCGTGCCCCACGCGTACCACCTCGTTCAGCCCCGCCTCCTCCAGGCCATTGGCCACGACCGCGGGACCCGAGATCTTCACGATCCGTCCGTCCATCGCTCCCTACCGTTGGATCTTCACGTGGTAGCCGATCGCCCGCCGGATGAGCGCGGCCACGTACTCCTCCCCGCGACCTACCTCCCCCCACCGCCTCGGCAGGCTGAAGGGGAGCAGGACCGGGAACCCCTCACGGCCGATCCGCTCCAGCAGAGGCTCGGGCACCCGGCCCAGGACTTCCTCCTCCACGGCCAGGACGCCCAGACTGGGGTCCGCCAGGAGAGCCGTGAAGCGCTCCGCCACCTCGCCCTCCTCCACCTCCTCAACCGCCACCCCCGCCAGCCGGAACCCGAGCCCCTCGCCAGGGCGGGTGACCACCTTGAACCAGTAGCGACCCATCTACCGCTCGATGAGGTCGAGGAGTTCATCGGCCGGGAGGCCGAACTCCGTCGCCCTGAGGACCAGCCGGATCCGCCTCACCTCCGCTTGCCGCTCGAGCATGAAGGCCAGGGGGACCGCCAGCGAGAGGGGGTGGACTCTGGCCTCCCGCCGCATGGCCTCTCCGAGGGCCCGATGGAGGAGCTGGTCCGCCATGAAGGGATCGCCGAGCTTCCGCATCGTGATGGCCCCTGAAGCGAAGTAGCGCCGACCTTCCCGCGCGAGGGTCTCGCGGAGCTCCGGCTCTCCCAGCACGGCGCACTGCCGGAAGCGGTCGGCGCTCATGAGCCGGCCGCCGGGGATGAAGAACTCCTGTCCTCCTCCCACGCCGGCCAGCTTGAGCAGGGTCCCGGCATTGGCGAGGTCGATCTGGGCCTTGAGGAATCCCAGGAGGATCCGGCCATCTTCGCCATCCCTCCTGGCTGCCTCAAGGGCCTGCGTGAAGAGGCAGCGATCCAGGGCCACCTCCAGGGAGAGCAGGTCGCGCCGGCGCTGGTACGCCGGCAGCGCCTCCTGGAGCGGGAGGGCGTGGGGGCTGCGCCACGTGGCCAGGAGATCGACCACGCCCTTCACCTCCCGCTGCCCGACCAGCTCTTGCAGCCCTCGCTCATCGAGGCCCGGCGTGGGGACGAGGAGCAGGAAGGTTCGCTCGGGCGGTTCCCCCCGGACGGTCCCGCGCAGGATCGTCTTGAGGTTCCAGCCGTCCTCAAAGGCCAGGATCGCCCGGAGCAGGGATCGGACCCGCTCCCCGCGCAGGAAGCGGTCGATCCGAATGAGGTCGTCGGTGAGCTTGACCCTGAGCCCCCGCTCGGCGCCCTGCAGGGGATCGGACACTCTTCCGAGGTACGGAGCCAGGGCGTCACCGTAGTCGGTCTTCATCAGGAAGTCGAGCCTGGCTGTGAGCCCCGGCTGGGCCAGCAGCTCCAGGATCCCCTTGTGGCCCAGGAGCCGACCCTTCATCCCCTTCACCCGGGCGTTGGCGTAGTCACACCCCGCCATCGCCTTCTCCAAAGAGAATGGTCGCGATCCCTCCTTCGAGGAGCGGCCAGGCCTTCTGGAGCCGAGAGGGGAGCGTGTTGTCCAGGAGCTGCCGCCCCGCGAGCGAGACCTTCACCCCTCCGCAGCGATCGGCAGCGCCCGTGATCGTGGCCCGGAGCAGGAGTCCCGGGTGCCGCTGGCTGAGGTGCTGCCTGAGATACTCCTCCTGCCCCTTGTCCACCCGGAACTCGAGGGGCCCGTCGCCCAGCTCGGGGACCAGCTCATCGGCGAGGCGAGCCAGGAGCGTGGCCTCGCCCAGGCCCGGCAGGCGCGCCTCGGCCTCTCGACGGAGCTCCGCCAGGAGCCGCCGCTTCTCTCCCAGGAGCCCCCGCTCCTGCTCGAGGCGGGCCCGGGACAGGGCCCGACCCGCCTCCTCCTCGAAGCGACGGCGCTCTCGCGTCAGGACTGCTTCGCGCTCCACGGCAACCTCGCGCCGGGTCTCCTCCAGGAGTCGCTGGCCCTCTCGCCTGGCCTGCTCCTGGAGCTCACGGACCTGTCGTCCGACTTCCTCCTCCAGGGCCTGGAGGAGCTCCCGGTAGCCCACGGCTACCGCCCACCGAAGAGGATCAGCACGGCGACGACGAACCCCAGGATCACCAGGGTCTCCGGGAGCGCCAGCATGATGATGACGACCCCCCGCAGCTCCGGCTTCTCGGCGATGGTCCCCGCGCCGGCCGAGCCGATCCGGGACTGGACCCAGGCCGTTGCGAACGCGGAGACCCCGATGGCGAGTGCCGCTGCCAGCGCGATCAGTACCCGTTCCATCTCCGTCCTCCCTTCCCTCACGCTGTGAGCCTGAACGGCTCGTATGGTTTCCCGCCGGCCTCGTAGAACTTGTCGAAGAACTCCACGTAGTGCAGACGGAGGGCCTGGATCGTGGGGCCCAAGAGTCCCAGGGTGAAGTTCACCCCGTGCAGCAGGACGGCGGCTGTCACGCCGAGCACCGCGGGCGTGAAGACCTCCGCCAACCGATTCGCCACCTGGGCCAGCATCACCGACGCGAGCCCCAAGGCCATGAGCCGCGCGTAGGAGAGGATGTTCCCCAGCGTGATCACCAGCTCCAGCGGCGCCAGGAAACCCTCCAGCACGATGGAGAGGACGAGCAGCGGGGCAAGGGCCAACAGGGCACCCTTCTCCAGGGGGGGCGGGAGGTAGCCCAGGCGGGCCAGCAACCAGGCGAGGGCCGCCAGGATCAGGGCCAGCGTCGAGGACTTGGCCAGCGCCTCCCGTCCCTTGGCACGCCGGAGGGCCGTCCAGAGGGCCAGGGTGATCCCCAGGAGGATGTGGATCGCTCCCAGGAACAGCGCCAGACCCAGGAAGGAGAGCGCGGCCTCCCTCCGATGCAGCAGGATCGGCCGCAACCCGACGAAGCCTCCCAGCTCCCCGAAGAGTTCCCCGAAGAGGAGCCCGAAGACAATGGCGCTCACCGCGCAGGCGAGGGCAATGGTAGTCAGGGCGCGCCCTGTCTCTCCTCCCCACCTCTTCGCCCGAACCACCAGGGCCAGGGCCAGGGTGAGCCCGCCAAACCCCACATCGCCCAGCATCAGGCCGAAGAAGAGCGGGAAGAACCCGGCCAGGAAGGGCGTGGGATCGGTGGAGCCGTAGCGGGGCAGAGGCACGAGGGAGAGGAGCAGCTCGAACGGCCGGATCAAGCCCGGGTTCCGGAGCACCACCGGCACCTCGGCATACTCCCCCTCCCGGATCGCGTGCTCCACGAGGGTCACCCTTCCCTGAAAAGCCTGCTCCAGGGCAGCGGCCAGCCTCCCGCACCGCTCGGCCGGCACCCAGCCGGCGATGACGAAGGCATGCTCGGTCTCCCCGCAGCGGGCCATGGCCCGGAGCCGGGCGAGGCGGTCCTGAGCCGCCCCAAGAGCCCGGCCCAGGGGCCCGTGCCACTGCCTGGAGAAGCTCAGGAGTTCGGCGTCGAGCTGCTGGATCTCACCGGGCAGCTCCTGGCCCCGCCTGAGGAGAAGGGAGAGGATCTTGACGAGAGGCTGACCTGCGTACTGCCCGGGGAGCTTGATCTCCGTGATCCCGCGCTCGAAGAGCAGGTGGGAGA
This sequence comes from Deltaproteobacteria bacterium, assembly GCA_016183025.1. Lineage (GTDB taxonomy): Bacteria > Desulfobacterota > JACPFL01 > JACPFL01 > JACPFL01 > JACPFL01. The sequence goes on from JACPFL010000276.1 coordinate 42,556, forward strand.
GTTCACGGGCGAACTCGCGCGGGACGGTGAGGAGCACGCCGACTTGCTCACGGTCCACCTCCCGGGAGAGCAGGTAGTAGGCCCCGCGGGTGATCCGGCCCACCTCCTGTTCCAGGAAGGTGAGGACCTCGGGGCGGTCTCGCCTGACCAGGATCCCCACGGTCTCCACGTGTTCCACCCCCTCCAGCACAGGCGGGAGCGGGACCAGGGCCGTGAGGAGCCGTTCGTAGCGGGCGACGAGATCTCGTTCTTCCTCGAGCGCCAGGCGCCGGTCGTTCAGGGCCCGGACATCCAACTCGAGCGCCTCCAGGCGGGAAAGAAATTCAGGCGAGGTCACGTCAGGCAACGAGTCCTCCTGCACGCCCGCTCTCGGGACGGGGAGGGCCACCAGCAGCTCGTGGAGCCGGCGGGAGATCTCCTCCAGGGAGCGCTCCGTGGCGACGTCGGCCCCGGCCAGGGGGATCTGCCGCACCGCCCCCTTCTCCCCCATGCGGGCCCCCTCCCCGAGCGCGTCCGAGAGCGAGCGGAGCTGGAGGACCCCCTGGGCATGCAGGAACCGGAGCGCGTCCGGCAGCAGCCACCGGGGCCCCAGCACCTGGGCCTTGGACATGGGGACGATCACGGCGCTCCCTTCCCTGCGACGCAGGAGAGGAGCAGGGCCAAGGCCTGCTCCCGCTTCTCGTCGGCCCGGCGGCGCAGGCTCTCCGCTCGCTCTGCGTTCTCTTCCCGGATGGCCGCCAGGGCCGCCTGTAGCTCCCGGGCTCGCTCCTGACGGAGACGTGCGAGTGCCTCGCGAAGCTCATGCTCTCCCTGCTCCCTCAGGCGGGCGGCCTCCTGGCGGGCCTGATCCAGTAGCGCTTCGGCCTCCTGGCGGGCGGCCTCGAGCCGGCGGTCCAGGGCGAGCTCATCCTCCCTCAGCCTCGCCAGGGTATTCGTCTCGTCCACCGAACCAGCGGCTCCCATTGCGAGATGGCCCCTCACCAACGGCCGAGTCACACGACGGCCGCCCTATCCGCGGTCCCCCTTCGACCCCCCTCGCGCGGAAGGGTTGCATCGGGGATGCCCGGTGTCTCCTCCAGATTTCTATGGCGCCAAGCGGAGGTGGCGGGGAGCGATGCGGCCCACACCCGACAGAGTGTCAGAAGGACCTGACAAAAGGCTCGGTGTCGGCAGGCGGCGGGGGGGGAGCGGCGGGGAGGTAAAGGGGGGGACCGGTTGACGGAGACACGCGCCCCAACCAGTCGGCACCGTGTCCGCGGAGCGGACCCTATTCGATCAGGAGGAGTGCCGCCTCGAGGGGAGTGCGGGGCCGATCACGCTGCGGCCACCTTCGGGCATTCCCGCACTCGCACCCTTCGCGGGACGTAGCCACCCCCGTCTCGCGTCATCAGTTCCAGGAGTCCGCCGCAGTGCTCGCAGGGCTGCTCGGTGGGACGCTCCACCCCGTGCCACCCCCAGAACCAGGCCTTGCATTCGGAGCACCGCCAGATCGGCGCCATCCCGTCCTCCCCTTGCCCGCGTCCCCTTCACATGACCTCGACACGCGAGGCCTGCGGGCCCTTGTCCCCCTGTTCGAGGTCGATCGCCACGGCAGTGCCGACCTCAAGCTTCTCGAACGGCAGCCCGGTCACGGAACGCCGGTGAAAGTAGGCCTGCCGTCCGTTGTCGAGGAGCACGAACCCGAACCCCTCCTCGGGGAAGAGCTGGTGCACCGTGCCCCGGAGTCGGGGGGCCGGCTCCTTGACCACCGTCCAGCCATGGCGCCCGGGCTCACGAGGGAGCATGCGCTCGAGCGCGGCGAACGCCGCCCGGATCGCCTCGTCCATGGTCTTCTTCTGCTTGCTGACCACGAGCTGGTCTCCCGGGATCGAACCGACCAGGCGTACCTCCTCGGCCCCCTCCAGGTGATGCGGGCTCTTGATCAGGGTCACCCGCAGGTGCAGGATCTCGGGCGCCTTCCGAGCCAGGCCCTGAGCCTGCTTCTCGATCAGGTGCTGCCACCGCTCCCGCACCTCAGTGTGCCGTCCCTCCACGGTCAGGTCCATTGCTTCCCCCGGTCTCTGCCCCGAGCCGCTCCAGGCGCTGCAGACGCTCCCACTCGGCCTCCACCTCGCGCTCGATCTGCTCGATCAGGGCCTCGTGGCCGGGCTCGAGCAGGTGGGCGAACCGGCCCTGGCTGGCGAGCCACTCCGTCACCGGCCGGCGCGTCCTGGGGCGGTGCGTGATGCGCAGCCGGCCCTCCGCGACCTCGTAGATCGGCCAGACCCCGCACTCCACAGCCAGCCGGGCGATGTCGATCGTCTCGCTGGTCGCGTGGCGCCACCCGCGCGGGCAGGGCGCCAGGACGTTGAGGAACGTCGGGCCTTCGGCCGCCAGGGCCCGCCGGACTTTGCCCATGAGGTCGTGCCACAGATGCACGGAGGCCTGGGCGGCGTACGGGATGCGATGGGCTGCGACGATCGCCGTCAGGTCCTTGCGCGGCTGAAGTTTCCCCGGGCTGGCCCGGCCGGCCGGCGCCGTGGTGGTGTGGGCCCCGAGCGGGGTCGCGCTGGAGCGCTGGATCCCCGTGTTCATGTACGCCTCATTGTTGTAACAGACGTAGAGGAACGAGTGGCCGCGCTCGAGCGCCCCGGAGAGGGCCTGCAGCCCGATGTCGTACGTGCCCCCGTCCCCGGCGAAGGCGAGGAACTTGACCGGGCCATTGTGCGGCAGCCGCCCCTTGCGGCGGAGCACCCGGTACATGGCCTCCACGCCGGAGATGGTAGCAGCCGTGTTCTCGAACGCGCTGTGGATCCAGGGGACGCGCCAGGCGGTGTACGGGTAGAGGGTGGTGGCGACCTCCAGGCATCCGGTGGCGTTCGCCACGACCACCGGCTCCTCGCAGGCCAGCAGGACCTGGCGCACGACGATGGAGGCCCCACACCCGGCGCAGAGCCGATGCCCCGGGGAAAGCCGGTCCGGCCGCTCAGAGATCTCGCGCAGCGATGCCATGTGCCCTCCTACTCCCGTACCGCCAGGTAGTCCACCGGCTCCGGCGGCTCCCCCGTCTCCAGGGCCTTCTCCAGCGCCTCGGCCACCTCCGTCACATGCTCGACGAGCAGGTCACGCCCGCCCAGGCCGAACACCCGCCCGATCACGAGCGGGGGCGACGGGAGGCCGTAGAGGGCGGAGCGAACCTCGGTGAACACCGGCGCGCCGAACCCGCCCGGCGAGTCCGCCCGGTCCAGCACAGCGATGGCCCGCAGGTGCCCAAGCGCGTCGCGCAGGCGGGCATGAGGAAACGGGCGGAGGACCCGCGGCCGCAGCACGCCGACCCGCATCCCCCGGGCCCGCAGCTCGTCCGCCGCCACCCGGCAGGTGCCGGCCGCCGAGGAGAGCGCGATGAGCCCGAACTCCGCGTCCTCGAGTCGGTAGGCCTCGGTGAGCCCGTAGGTCCGGCCGAAGCGGGCCCCGAACTCCGTCCCGACCGCTTCGATCACGCGCTCGGCCCGCCGCATGGCCTCCACGAGCTGACGCCGGTGCTCCATGTAGGTGTCGGGAAGGGCCAGGGGGCCATAGCTGACCGGATGGGCGAGGTCGAGCAGCGGGTGGTGCGGGACGTAGGGGCCCACGAAGCCCCGGACGGCTTCCCTGTCCTCCACGACCATCCGCTCGATGGAATGGCTGATGATGAACCCGTCCATCCCCGAGAGGACCGGCAGGCGGACCTCGGGGTGCTCGGCGATCCGGACGGCCTGCAGGGTGTTGTCGTACGCCTCCTGGGCGGTCTCCGCGTAGAGCTGGATGCAGCCCGAGTCCCGCGCCCCCATCATGTCGCTGTGGTCGCCGTGGATGTTCAGCGGGGCCGACAGCGCGCGGTTGGCCACGCTGATCACGATGGGCAGGCGCAGCCCCGCGGCGATGTAGAGGACCTCCCACATGAGGGCCAGCCCCTGGGAGGAGGTCGCGGTCATGACCCGTCCTCCCGCGGCTGCCGCGCCGACGCACGCCGACAGCGCGCTGTGCTCGCTCTCGGCCAGCACGAGCTCGCTGTCCACCTCGCCGTTGGCGATGTAGGTCGCGAAGCTCTGCATGATCTCCGTGGAGGGGGTGATGGGGTAGGCGGCCACCACGTCCGGCTCGATCTGCTGCATGGCCAGCGCGACCGCCGTATTCCCCGTGAGCGCGACCGTCTGGGTCATGGCTCCGCTCGGTCCTGAAAGGCCGACTCCTCCACCATGGCGATCGCCCGGGCGGAGGGGGGGCAGACCGCCGCGCAGATCCCGCACCCCTTGCAGTGCTCCAGGTCGAACCCGAGCAGGCGGCCGCCCTTGACCTGGATCGCGCTGTCCGGGCAGAAGATCCAGCAGATCAGGCAGTCCGTGCACCGCTCGCGGTCGAGCACGGGACGGAAGGTCCGCCAGCCACCGGTCAGGTACTGGACGGCATTGCCGGGCTCCAGGATCAACGCGCCCTCGGGGATCCGCCGCCAGCCGAGCGGCTCAGGGTTCACCATCCGATTTGACCTCCTTGTAGCCCCGCTCCAGGGCCCTGTAATTGGCCTGCAGCACGTGGGACTGCACCTTCCGGCCCAGGCTCGTCTGGAGCTGGGCCGTCAGGGCCGGCAGGCCGATCACGCCCGCTGCGCGGGCGAGGGCCCCCAGCATCACCGTGTTCGGGAGGGGTCGCCCGAGCGTGTCGAGCGCGATCCGGGTCGCGTCCACGGTCCAGACCCGCTGGTCTCCGTTCGTCGGGAGGCGGCGCGCCACTTCGGCTGCTGGCTTCGGTGAGTTCACCACGAAGATCGTGGTGGGCTTCGCCCCCTCGGTGAGCACGTCCGACTGCGCCACGAGCGTGGGGTCGAGCACGACCACCGCATCCGGCGCACGCACCTGCGCATGCAGGGCGATGGGCTCCTCGCTGATCCGGTTATAGGCCCGGAGCGGCGCGCCCTCGCGCTCCGGACCGTACTCGGGGAACGCCTGGACGTAGAGGCCGGCCGCGATCAGCGCCTCAGCCAGCGTCTTGGCCGCGGTCACGGCCCCCTGCCCGGCCCGAGCGTGCCAGCGGATCTCGATGTAGCGCGCCTCCACGGCGTCCCTTCCCTTAGTTCTGGACCGGGCCGCGCGCGAAGAGGATGGGGAGGGCACCCATCCGGAGCACCGCCGTGGCCGTCCGACCCAGGATCAGCTTGTGCTCGCTCGCCTGGCTGAACGCCCCCAGACAGATGAGGTCACCCTGAACCTCCCGGGCGAACTTGAGGATGGCCTCGGCCGGCTGGCCCCGACGCCAGAAGCCCCGGACCGGCACAGACGTGGCCGTCTGCCACAGCCACTCCAGTGCCTCGCTGAGCAGGCCGGCCCCTGCGGCCTCGGTGTTCTGCACGGTCACGACGTCCAAGGCCAGGCCGAGCAGGGCTCCGGCACTCGCTGCCAGCTCAAGCGCCTGCCGTCCGCCCGGGCTCCCGTCGAACGCGACCACGGCTCGCTCCAGCTTGCGCTCGAACGGGGGCGTCACCAGCACCGGGGTCGTGCTCCTCCGCACGACCCGCTCGGTCAGCGACCCCTGGATCCCGTAGATGGGATGCTTGCCACGCTCGGCCATGACCAGCAGGCCTGCGTCCCGCGCCGCCTCAGGAATGACCTCCAGCACCCGGCCGGTGAGCTTCCGCGGCTCCGCCTTCACGCCCCGGGCCTCGAGCTGCTGGATCGCCATCTCGAGGATCAGGTCGGCCTTCCGCTCCAGGATATTGGCCACCCACTCCTGTTCCTCCGGACCGAAGGCCACCCCCACCCGGTCGTATAGCTCCAGGATCAGGGGTTCCTCCAGCGCGGGCATGTCCACCACGTGCAGGACTGTCACCTGCGCACCCGTCCTGGCGGCAATCTGCGCGGTGTAGGAGATCGCTGTCTGGCTCCCCAGCGACCCATCGGTGGCCACGACGATCTCGCCGAACATCTGGTCTGCCTCCTCGCGGGGAAGCCTGCCGTACAAGGGCACCTTCCCGCTTCCATTGCCGGTAGGGTGCACCGTGTGTGCCAGTGGACCGCGGCACTCCTCTCACCCCGTCAAAAAACATGAATCCCATGTCTTGTCAAGAGGTTATGGCCCATCGGGCTCGAGGGGCTCTGCGGGTGAAGCGGGCCGGAACGGCCCATCGTGGCCGCGACCAGACAGGCTGCCCGCACCCAGCCGACAAGCTGTCAGGATAGCTGTGGACCTGGCGACGATGACGCTCATCGGGTGTCACCGCGTCCGGCGGCGCCGGCTCGTCGCCCTGCTGCTGTCCAGCGTGCCGTGAGGGGCGGCCCGGCGGTGGGCAGCAATGACCTCGTCGATGATCTCGCCGCAGATCACACAGTGCCACTGCCCGAGTACGTCCCAGAGGAGCGGCTTCTCGTACCCCATCCGCGCTCCACACCGCGGGCAGAGAACCGGGCCCTCCGCCCGGACATCCTCGTGGCCGAAGCGTTCGAGCCTCGCCTTGCCTGCCGTCAGCATCGTCATCCTCCGCGCTCGCGCCGGGACTGCGCTCCGGCGTGAACCTGTCCAGGTACCGGCTGATCCCGCCACGGTCCCGATCTTGAAGCCCGCTTTTTCACATGAGCACCAACCATGCCAGGACAGCCGCCGGCGCGGTTCGGGCTGGTCGCGCCATCGGGCCGGGTTTCACGCGGTTAAGGGATGCGAGCCTGACGGGGGCCCACCACCGTGTCGCGTTGCGGACAGCTTGTCAGGACGCCGACAGGTTGCCGCGCGGGGCCGGTGAGCCGAGCCTGGAAAGAAGGGTCCGGGTGAAGTGGACGAGCTTACGGCTGGGGCAGGAGCAGGCCGAAGAGGTGCCCGACGATGCCGGCGCCCATGGCGATGGCAAGAAACTCCAGGCCCGATGCCCACGGGCTCCGATGGGTCAGCCGGGCCTTGACGGCGCCCACGGCGAAGAGCGCGAGCGCGCCGAGGCCGACGGAGACCGCCAGGGCGCTCAGGCCCGTCGTCACGATGTAGGGGAAGAGCGGGATGATCCCGCCGATCGGGAAGGCCAGCCCCATGGTCAGGGCGGCCGTCCCGGGGCTGTGGGCCTCGGAGCTGCCCAGGCCGAGCACCTTCTCCTGGAACGTCTTGAGGAAGGCCTCCTCGTGGTCCCGGAGGAGCTTCACTATCTGGTAGGCCTTCTGGCGGCTCAGCCCCTCCTCGCCCAGCGCGTGCAGGAGCTGCTCCTGGGCCAGATAGGGCTCGCGGCCGAACTGCCGGACCTCCTCCCGCACCTCCTTCTCGTAGACCTCCTCCTCGGCCTTGGTGGACAGGTATGCGCCGGCAGCCATGGAGACGGCGCCGGAGAACATCTGCACGAGCCCACCGAGCAGGATCAAGCGGGCGTCCGGCGTTGCCGCCTGCAGCCCGGCGAGGAACGCCACAGTGCTGAGGATGCCGTCCTGCATCCCGAAGACGATCTCTCGGATCCGGCCCCGCCGCTCGATCCGCTCACGCTTGGCCGCGACCTCCATCATGGCTCAGCTCTCCGGGCGCCAGTCCGCCGGGCACTGGCGGCCGGACTGCAGCGCCTTGAGCACGCGCACGGTCTCCTCGATGCTCCGCCCCACGTCCACGTGACTCACCACGCAGTACCGCACGACCCCCTCGGGATCCAGGATGAACGTGGCCCGTGCCGCCCGGCCGCTCGCCGGGTCGAGCACACCGTAGCCCCGGCAGACCTCCCGGCCCTCGTCGCTGAGCAGCGGGTAGTCGATCCCGCCCAGCTCCTTGGCCCAGGCCAGGTGGGAGTCCGGGCCATCCACGCTGATCCCCAGGACCTCGCACCCGAGCTGCTGGAGTGTCGCGTAGGCCCGCTGGAACCCCACGGCCTCGGTCGGGCAGATGAAGGAGAAGTCCGCCGGGTAGAAGAACAGGAGCACCCAGCGTCCCAGGGAATCCCGCAGGCGGAAGCGTCCGACCCTCCCCTGCTGGACCCCCTCCAGGGCGAACTCGGGTGCCCGGGCCCCCACGGGTGAAGCAGGCGGGAAGGTGCGATCAAGCATCGAGGGGCCCCACCGCCAGCCGTCCTCCGCCCACGCTGTGCAGGCTCGTCGCGCACAGACCTCACACGCGTACAGGTCTTATAGCCGCCTGCATCCCCCCAGTCAACGCCGTCAGGTCCTCGGGGCCCCTCGCGCGCGCCGGGCATGGACGTCGTTCAGGTCGAGCCGCTGCGGGTAGGCATTGATTCCGGGGATCTCCCCGGATGGGCGTCGAGATCCTCCCTCAGGGGAGGCCGCGCACCAGCAGCATGCCCAACGCCACCAGGGCCAGCGCCAGGAGGAAGTTGAGCCGCCCGATCCACGAGGCCTGCTGCCGGAGCCTCCGGGCCTCGGGCGAGCCAGGGCTCGCCTGCCACAGGGCCGTGGCCCGGGGGCCGATGCGGAAGTCGTGCACGAGGCTGAGCCCCAGGACGATGACGACCAGGAGCAGCTTGATCGCCAGGACCCGGCCGATCGGGCCCTGCCAGAGGCGCCCGCTCCACACGTCCGCCCACCCGACACCCCGGTAGACCAGATTGAAGGTGCCGCTGAGCAGAAGCAAACCCAGGCAGGCCCACCCCACCCAGCGGAAACGCACCCCGGTCCAGTGGATGAGCCCGGGCGCGGATGCCCGGTACTCCGGCCGTCGGGTCACCGGAAGCAGGATCAGGGCGAGGAAGGCCATGCCGCCGATCCATACCGCGGCGGCCAGGATATGCAGCCAGACCGAGACCAGGTAGAGCGCGCGCATGTTCAGCAGCCTCGTCGTTGCGCCCAACGCGCCATCCAGGTACCAATATTGCACCGTGATACCAGGGGGAGCAATGCTCCTGCAGCCTGCGGAGGAATTTCCCGGCAACGGAGGGCACAGTGCCCCATCCGGGACAACTTGTCCCATGAAGGCCGTCACGCTCCAGGACGGGAGCGTGGTCCGGCTGCGGCCGATCCGCCCGGAGGACGAACCGGAGCTGATCGCCTTCCACGGGCGGCTCAGCCGCGAGACGGCCTACCGGCGCTTCCTGTCGGTGATGCCCCGGCTCCCCTCCGACCTGGCGCACCTCCTGGCCAACGTGGACTACGACCGGCGGATGGCGATCGTCGCGATCGGCCCCGAGGAGCAGATCATCGCGGTCGCCCGCTACAAATACGATGAAGCCGCGGGGGAGGCCGAGATCGCCCTGGTCGTGCAGGACCAGTGGCAGGGGAAAGGGCTCGGGACGCTGCTGTTCGGGGAGCTGCTCGCCTACGCGGAGACCAGGGGGATCCCCCGGTTCCGGGCCTACGTCCTCTGGGACAACCAGCGCATGCTCGACATGCTCACCCGGTTCACCGAGATCCTGGAGCGGCGCACCGAGTTCGGGGTCGTCTCGCTCCTGTTCGCGCCCCGTCCCCGGACCGAGCCCGCCGCGGCCTGAGCTGTCCTCCAGCCGTCATCCTCTCCTGCCCCGTCTCGTGGAGGGTGTCCTCCGGAGCACCCACTTGCGCGCCTCCTCGAGCAGGAGCAGCGCTGGCGGGAAGAGGAGCAGGAGCCTCCACTCCGCGAACCCGAGCGGCGCCAGGCCAAAGAGCGATGGGAACGGCGGGACCAGGATCAGGACCAGGAGGATCCCGATCTCGGCAGCGATCCCGAGGAGCACGAGCCGGTTGCTGAAGAGCCCAACCCGGAAGACGGAGTCCCGGTCGGTTCGGCACGCGAAGACGTTGCCGACCTGCACCGCCACGATCCCCGCCAGCGTCATGGTCGTGGCGCGCCGGTAGAGGTCCCCGGCGGCCGCCATCGGCAGCCCCGGCCGCCACCCCGCCACCCAGTACGCCCAGAAGAAGGCCAGGAGCGAAAGGGCCGCCTCCGCCACCCCCAGGAACCCGTAGGCGTGCACAAGGCGCCCCGCCCCCAGGAGGCGTTGGGCGCGCGGCCGCGGCGGCCGGTCCATCACCCCGGGCTCGGGCGGCTCGGCACCCAGGGCCAGGGCCGGGAGCAGGTCGGTGCCCAGGTCCACCGCGAGGATCTGCATCACGGTCAGCGGCAGGGGGATTTCCAGGAAGACGAAGGCCAGGAACGGCACCAGCTCGGGGACATTGGAGGCGAAGATGTAGGTGACGAACTTCCCTATGTTCGCGTAGATCGCGCGCCCCTGGCGGACCGCCGCCACGATCGAGGCGAAGTTGTCGTCGGTGATCACCATCACCGCGGCCTCTTTGGCCACCTCGCTTCCCCGCTTGCCCATCGCCACGCCGATGTCGGCGGCCTTGAGCGCCGGCGCGTC
>JACPFL010000070.1 GCA_016183025.1 Deltaproteobacteria bacterium
ATCCGACACAGACGGAGGGGTGTCATGGGTCGCCGGTCAGTGGTCGTCTTCGGGCTGTGCATCATCGTCGGGGCTATGGTCCTTGCGGGAACCATGGCGTTCGCCGCGGACTACCCTAAGCCTCGCTTCCCGTCGTACCTCAAGCCTCCGCGGTCGGTGGAGGACGTCATGCCCGCGGCCCGGACGGCGGTGCGGCAGACTGGAGGGATGGCCCCGCTCGGTCTGGCTAAGCCGGGGCAGAAGGTCCTGATTCTGGTCCCGTCCAACCAGGAGCCGATGGTCGTGGAGGCCATCATCCGCGCGTTCAAGGAGCGCGGGGTGGACGCCACGGTCAAGTACGTCTACGATCTGCGCGGCATGACCCGGGAGCAGGCCATCAGGGAGGTCAGCTACACCGGCGCGGACGGCTGGCTGGAGATCGTGGTCTTCAACAAGGACATGGTCAACTACCTCCCGGAGCAGGACCAGCGGGAGCTGCGGCCCCGCGTCGAGCGCGGGCTGAGCAGCGGCCAGGAGCGGCAGTTCCTGAAGCGCTACCTCGACGCCAACCCCCACTACGACGCGATCTTCGCCGGCGGGGGCGGGCTCACCTTCTGGAAGCGGGACCTGGGCCCGCACGGCCCGAAGGTCATCGGGGTCTGGATCTACAAGAACGCCTTCGTGCTGAACAGCCGCATCCCCTACTACCCTGCCGACGTCTGGCGGTCGACCGAGGAGAAGATCATCGAGCCGCTCGCGTGGGTCGAGGAGGTCCGGGTCACCGACCCCGAGGGGACCGACTTCCGCTGGAAGATGACCGAGCCCCAGGCCAAGATCTGGGCCAACTCGGCCTACTCGCAGAACCACCTCTTCCTCTACCCCCTCCAGGGCACGGGACGCTTCCCGTACTCGATGAAGGACTTTCCCGCCTACCAGAAGGACTGGCTCCTGCCCCTGGTGCCGGATGGGGCCGAAGGGGTGATCGGGGGCACGAGCAACCACCTGGGCTACTTCCCGCACATGCTGGTCCACGTGAAGGACGGGATCATCCAGCGGGTCGAGGGTGGCGGGCGGTTCGGGGAGCTGATCGGCAAGCTCCTGCAAAACCCGAAGGTCCGGAACACCCGCTACCCGTACATGCCGCGGCCGGGGTACTTCTACATGATGGAGACCGCCCTGGGGACCAACCCGAAGTACTTCCGCCCGGTCTCGGAGCTGCAAGGAGACATGTGGCTGGCCAACTCCAGCGAGCGGCAGGCCTCGGGCGTGTTCCACTGGGGGCTGGGGATCGAGTTCGGCGCGCCGGACCCCGACAATAAGTACTTCCCCTTCGTGCGCGCCAACAAGGTCCCGGGGAGCCATTCCTTCCACATCCATAACCTCTTCGCTACCTACGAGGTGAAGATCCGGGGCGCGGGGCAGTGGCTCAAGCTCGTGGACAGGGGGCGGGTGGTGACGCTCGACAGCTTCGAGGCCCGGGCGCTGGCCAGCCGGTATGGCAACCCCGATGAGATCCTGAAGGATGACTGGCGGGCGGACATCCCGGGGATCAACGTGCCCGGGGACTACAAGCGGGACTTCGCCCAGGACCCCTGGAAGTACGTCCACGCGCAGATCCAGAGCATCATGAGCGGCCGGTACCCGCACTTCGCGCCGTAGCGTCCCGGCAGCCCTGACCCGCCTCGCGTGCCCGCCTCGCTGCGCTGGTCGCTGGGGAGGAGGCCCTTCTGGGCCTTCTCCCTGATCACCCTGCTCTCGGTCGCCGTGCTCGCCGCGGCGCACATGGCGTCGCGGTATGCCCTGAAGGTCTACACCGAGGACCAGCTCGGCCGCGTCCCGTGGGACGTGGCGGTGTACCAGCTCGCGGACCTCCCGGAGGCCCCGCAGCTCGCCACGCGGCTTCAGGAGATCCCCGGCGTCGTGCGCGCCGAGAGCCTCACCTTGCTCCGGTCCTCCCCGCCGCAGGACATGCGGGCCGAGGTGGACGGGAAGACCCTGACCGTGCCCTGGATCAGCTTCCTCTCCGCCACCGACCTGGCCCTGATTCCTCCCGAGTACCGCCCGCGCTCCGCGCGCCTGGCGGATGGGGTCGTCCTGGGGCTGGTGGGGCCGCAGCGAGAGATCGGCCCCCTGCTTGAGCGGATCCGCGGCGGCCGCCAGTTTGCCGTGAGCGTGATCCTGCCGGACAGCCGCGCGGGCGCCGCCGCGGGGCATGCGCATGGGGCCGGGGTGAACGCCCGTCCGGGGGCGACCCGGCAGGAGCTGTTCGCCGTCCCGATCAGCCAGGTGGTCCAGATCGACCGCTCCGACCTGAACCGCTGGCTCATGAGCCGGGCCGGCTCGCTCTCCTACGTGCCCAACATCGGCGGGATCCTCTTCACGCCCCCGGACCGGGCCACGCTCAGCACCCTCGATGCGCTCTTCCGCGGCGTGGTCCAGCTCCGGGAGGGGCAGGACATCCACATCAACGCCGGCAACTACGTCCCCGAGGTGAACCACCTGTTGCGGATCGACCGGGGCCCGCTCATCTCGGGATGGGACCTGGACGGCTCGCGGCACCGCCTGGCCCGCATCGTCGCCCAGGTGACGGCCCAGGTGGACCCGTACGGCCGGTCCTACTTCATCCGGAGCGATACCCTCACGCTCCTCGACCGCATGCGGGCGATCGCGCGCCTCGTCGGGATCGTCAGCCTCCTCATGGGGGTCCCCGTGCTGGCCATGGCCTGGGTCTTCGCGGGGAACTTCGTCCAGCTCATCCTCCTCAACGAGCAGCGGACGATCGGGCTCCTCCGGCTGCGGGGAGTGCCCGGGAGGCTCATCGCCCGGATCCTGCTCTCCGTGATCACGGTGGGCGGCCTGGTGGGCGGGGCCCTGGGGCTCCTGCTGGGGACAGCCGTCCCGCTCCTGGCCTACCCGGAGACCGGCGCACCCGTCTCGATCGGGACGAAGATCCACGACCCGAGGTTGTTGCTCCTGTTCCTGGCCGTGGGGATCATCGTGGCCCTCGTCGTGAGCGCCCGCCTCGTGCGCGTCGCCCTGCGGCTCACGCCGATCGAGGCCGTGCGCCGGCTCACCGCGACGGAGCGCATCGTACCCCGGGCCAGGCGCCGGGTGCTCCTGCCGGCCGTGGCGCTGGTGCTGGGCGCGTACAAGGTGGTGGCCTGGATCACCGGGGTCTCGCTGAGCCCGCGGCTTCCGCAGGCCGCATGGGCGGGGCCCCCGCTGCGCGAGTGGGTCCGGATGACGCTCCCGGTGGTGGGCGGCCCGCTCCAGGCGTTCGCCGCGGCGCACATGGCGACCAAGCCCCACCGGACGGCCAGCCTCCTCCTGGTGGGGGCCCTCGCGGCAGCCATCACGGTGGCCCCCAGTGTGAGCGGCGACTCCTTCTACCAGAAGGGCGCTCGTGGGGCCAGGGTCCGACTGGGCTCGGAGACCTATCTCCTCTTCAACACCCTGGCGGTGACGGACCACGAGCTCGAAGGTCCCCTGAAGAACCAGCTCGCGGACCTCCGCCAGGGGATCGCCTCCACCGTGGCCGCCCTGCGGCGCGAGGGGGCGACCGTGGAGCTGGTGGTCGAGGCGCTCCTCCCGGAGCTGTTCGTCCCCGGCTATGGCCTCGCGGGGGTCCCGCTCTACCTCGTGGACGACCTCAAAGGCTACCTCGCCCGGGTCTATCACGAGGAGGCCCTGGGGCGGGACGAGGGGTTCAGCCGCATCCTGCAGCGGCTGCCCGCGCCGGCCATCGCCGTCTCCCCCATGGTGGCGGACTTCTGGAAGCTCTCGACAGGCAAGGCCCTCTCCCTGGGCAGGGACGCGAGCGGGGCCCCGGTGGCGGCGCAGGTGGCGGGCGTGGTGCACGCCCTGCCGGGAAGCCCCCAGCGGGGCGTGGACGACCGGGAGAGCCTGGTCAACGCGGAGGTGGATTACCTCAACCATCTCTTCCGGACGGACGCCTTTGTCGTGGCGGCCATGGACCACCCGGCCCTTCAGGAGCTGAAGGTGCTGGTCCCCCGGCTGAGCCTGCTCGTGCAGTGGCCGGACGGGAGGGGAGTGGCCCTGACCCGGGAGGCGATGCTGTCGCGTCTCTCGCTGCGGCCCTCCGACGTCCGCCTGCTCTCGGAGGAGCTGGGCCGCCTCAAGGAGGACATGTTCATCCGCCTGGCTGCCGAGAACATGCGGGTCTATCTCGTGGGCGGGCTCCTGATCGCCATCGTGGGGATCTTCGCCACGGCGCTGGCCAACTTCCTCGAGGACCGCCGCACCTTCTCGCTCCTCCGGGTACGGGGCGCTTCCCCTCGCGCGCTCCTCCGGGTGCTCGGCGTGCAGCTCTTCTCGCCGCTCCTCCTGGGGATCCTCGCGGGGGCGCTCATCGGCACGGTCGCCGGGTACGGGATTGCCAATCGGGTGTGGGGGCTCCAGCGGGTCCTGGCCGTCATCCAGCTCCTGTGGACGGTCCCGGTCATCTCCTGGGGGACCGTGGGGCTCATCCTGCTGCTGGTCGTGATCTTCGGCGGGGCCATCTACGGCTTCGGGACGTGGGTCTTCCGGCGGACAGCCCGGGAGACGCTGCGGGAGGGGTGAAGGGGCGAACGGGGAGCGCGATGGCCGGGCTGGGGCGCGAGGCGCCAGCCCGGGAGCGGTGGGAGGAGCGGTGGCGACGACGGACCGGTTGTTCGTGTCGGGTGGGGCCGGGCTCCGGCTGAACGGGCTCCAGAAGGTCTACCTCACAGGGGCAGGGGAGGTCATGGGGGTGGCCGGGGTCGATCTCGAGGTCGGCCAGGGGAGTGTCGTGGCCATCATGGGCCCGAGCGGCTGCGGGAAGACGACGCTCCTGAACCTCGTGGGAGGGATCGACCGGGCCAGCCAGGGCAGGGTGCTCGTCGACGGCACCGACGTGACGGCGCTTCCGGAGCGGGCGCTCGAGCAGTACCGCCTGCGGAAGGTGGGGTTCATCTTTCAGATGTTCAATCTCATCCCGTCGCTCACGGCGCTGGGCAATCTGGAGATCCCCATGGCCATCGCCGGGCGGAGCCGGGATGAGCGGAAGGCGCGGGGGCTGGCCCTCCTGAGCCTCATGGGGATCGGGCACAAGGCGGACACGTATCCGGACCAGCTCAGCGGCGGCGAGCAGCAGCGGGTGGCCATCGCGCTGGCGCTGGTGAACGACCCGCCCCTCATCCTGGCCGACGAGCCCACGGGGAACCTCGACCGGAGCAACACGGAGATGATCGCCGGGCTCCTGGCCGCCCTGGCCGCCGAGCACGGCAAGACCGTCCTCATGGCCACCCACGACCAGCGGGCAGCCGCCAAGGCCCAGCTCACCTACTGGATGGAGGACGGCCGCCTGCGCCCGACGGGATGAAGCTCGGGATTGCATTTCTGTTTGACATGTGTCTAGACATCCGTACAATGCAAAGGGGAGGTGATCGGGATGTCCGTGGCCGTTCGCAAGTCCAAGGCTCTCCTGCAGGATCAGGTGCTTGCCATCCGCGCGGCGCTGGGCCTGTCACAAGAGGCGCTGGCCCAGACCCTCGGGGTCTCATTGCGTACTGTCGTTCGCTGGGAGGAAGGCTCCGCGAGCCCAAGCCCGCTGGCTCTGATCCGCCTGCGCCTTTTGGGCGAAATCCACGAGAGGGCCCGGAAGTTGTTTAAGGGCAAGGAGGCTGAGGCGTGGCTTCGAACCCCGAACCGCGTCCTGGGGGGCCGGCCTCCCCTGGAGCGCCTGCGGGCGCCGGGGGGGCTCGAGGAGGTCCGGGATCTCCTGGGGCGGATCGAGTGGGGCACTCCCACATAGCCCTGCCGCCCCGGGCCTGAGGTGCCGGCGAAGTCCATAGCACCGGAGACCATTGCTGGACTGTCCGCCAGGCCCCTACGAGGCTCGTTTTACCGGATTGTGCCCCAGTATCTCCGAGACCGAGCCTCGAGCACCGAAGGAAGCAAACTCTACGGCGGGCGTTACAACACCAAGGGCGCCTTCGGGGCCCTCTACTGCGGCGAACGGCCTGGCGTCTGCTCGGCGGAGCTCCGCAAGGCGACCGCTGGGCGGACTCTTGCTCCTTTTGTGCTGGCGTCACTCAGGGTCAAGCTCCAACGGGTCCTTGATCTCACGGATCGCACCGTCCTCCGACGGCTGGGCGTGTGGTCCAAGGACCTTGTCTCCCCTGACTGGACCCTGACCCAGGACCTCGGCCGCCTGGCCCGTGAAGCCGGCTTCGAGGCCCTGCTCGTCCCCTCAGCCGCAGCCCCGGGCAGGAACCTGGTCATTTTCCCCGACCATCTTGACCCTGCCTCTTCTGTTCAGCTTCGGGCCGTCAAGCCCGTCAGGATCTAACCAGGCGACTACGCCTTCTACCAGATGACTGCCAGTATGTTTAGTGGTACGGTTCTGGGTATAGCGCCTGGGGCGAACGAACCTGAGGAGGAGAGATGGGGTTCCTGAAAGAGGTGGACCACATCGGGATCGCGGTGCAGAGCCTGGACGCGTCCCTCCGGCTCTACACGGACGGGCTGGGGCTGGCGCTGGACGGGGTGCGGGAGGTCCCGCGCTACCGCATCCGCATCGCGATGCTCCGGTGCGGCGAGAGCTACCTGGAGCTGATGGAGCCGCTGTCGCCCGAGGCCGAGGTGGCGCGCTTCCTGGAGCGCCGCGGGGAGGGGCTCCACCACATCTGTTACCGTGTGGAGGACATCCGCGAGGCGCTCCGGGCCTGCGAGGCCATCGGGCTCACGCCGATCACCCGGGAGCCGTACCTCGGGGCCGCGGGCCTCCCGGTCGTCTTCCTGCACCCCAAGAGCGCCCACGGCGTGCTCGTGGAGCTTGTGGAGAAGAAGGCCCCGGACCTACCAGGACGGCCGGCGTAGCATGCCCCCCGCCCCTGGCCCCGACCAGGTCGCCCTCATCCTCTGCTTTCACTGCCACCAGCCCGTCGGCAACTTCGATGACGTCATCGACCAGGCCTGCGCCCGCGCCTACGTCCCTCTGCTCGAGGCCGTGGCGGCCCGCCCCTGGCTCCGGTGCTGCCTGCATGTCTCGGGCGTGCTGCTGAGCTGGGCCGCGGCCCGCCGGCCCGACCTCCTGCAGCTCATCCGGACGCTGGCGGGCCGGGGACAGATCGAGCTGCTCACCGGGGGATTCTACGAGCCCATCCTCCCCATCCTCCCCGAGCCCGACCGCCTGGGGCAGATCCGCCGTCTGAGCTGCTTCCTGCACGAGCAGTTCGGCGTGGAGCCGCGGGGGCTGTGGCTCACCGAGCGCGTCTGGGAGCCGACCCTCCCGCGCGCGCTGGCCGCCGCCGGGGTGGAGTACCTAGTCACGGACGACTACCACTTCTTGCGGGCTGGACTGCAGGAGGAGGAGCTGGGCGGGTACTACGTGACCGAGGAGCAGGGCACGGCCGTGCGCGTCTTCCCGGGGAGCGAGGCGTTGCGCTACCTGATCCCGTTCCAGGCCCCGGAGCAGGTCCTGCGCCACCTCCGGGACGGCCTGTCCCGGGGCGCGCGCCTGGCCGTGTTCGCCGATGACGGGGAGAAGTTCGGTGTCTGGCCGGGCACGTTCGAGCACGTCTATCGGGATGGCTGGCTGGCCCGGTTCCTGGACGCCCTCGAGGCGAGCCGTGACTGGCTCACCACGATCACCTTCAGCGAGTGGCTCGCGGCCGTGCCCCCGCTTGGCCGGGTCTACCTCCCCACCGCCTCCTACCGGGAGCTGGGGGAGTGGGCCCTGCCTGCCGCGAGCGCCCAGGCCTACGTGGCCTTCGTGGAGGAGCAGCGGGCCCTGCCCTCCTGGGCCACCCGCCGCGCCTTCATGCAGGGTGGCTTCTGGCGGAGCTTCCTGGCGAAGTACCCGGAGTCGAACGACCTCCACAAGCGGATGCTCAGGACGAGCGAGAAGGTGAACCGGGCCTTCCCCCCCGGCTCGCCGGCCCATGAGGCCCTGTACCGGGGGCAGTGCAACGACGGGTACTGGCACGGCGTGTTCGGGGGCCTCTACCTCCCGCACCTGCGGAGCGTCCTGCACCGCGCCCTGATCGAAGCCGAGCGGACCGCGGACCTGGCGCTGCGCGGGCCGGGTCCCTGGATCGAGGCCGAGCAGCGAGACCTGGACGCCGACGGCGAACCGGAGCTGCTGATCGCCACGCCGCTCCTCAGTCTGGCCCTGCAGCCCCATCGTGGCGGCATGCTCTACGAGCTCGACGACCGGAGCCGGGCCTTCAATCTCCTCGCCACCCTGACCCGCCGGCCCGAGGCCTACCACGCGAAGCTGGCCCAGGCTGCCCAAGACGAGAGCGAGGAGCGGGCCCGGACGATCCACGAGCGGGTCGTCGCCAAGGAGGCCGGGCTCGAACGCCACCTCGTGTACGATGCGTACCGCCGCACCGCGCTCCTGGACCACTTCCTGGAACCGGCCACCACGATCCATGCGTTTGCGGTCGGCGCGTACGAGGAGCTGGGCGACTTCGTGACCGGTCCATACGAGGCGGCGGTCGAGCAACCCGAGGAGGGAGGTCGGAACGGGGTCCGCGTCCGGCTCCGCCGGACCGGGCACGTGCGCGTCCCGAACGCGGGGCCCGGGCAAAGCTGGGCCCTCACGGTGACGAAAACCCTGCACGCCCGTGCCGAGCGGGCTGGCTTCAGCGTGCGATACGAGCTGGTCGGGGAGGACAGGGTCGTCGACCGGCCACGCGCGCCGGGCGGGGGCGCCAGGCTGACGGCTGATCCCTCCCTGTGCCTCTTTGCGGTCGAGGTGAACCTGGCCATGCTGGGCGGCCAGGCCCCTGACCGCTACTACGAGCTCCCGGGGCATCTGCTGGCCGCCCGGCACCTGGCCAGCACCGGCGAGACGCCGGACGTCGAGGAAGTGCGCGTGGTGGATGAGTCCCTGGACCTGGGGGTTGCGCTGCGCTGCGCCCCGGCCTGCCGCCTCTGGCGCCTGCCGGTGGAGACGGTCTCGCTCTCGGAGGAGGGGTTCGAGCGGGTCTACCAGGTCCGAGTCCCAGGAGATTTCCTGGAGTTCCAGGTCAGTCACTGGCAGCGATAAACTCTTCCACCGTCAGGCCCGCACGGCGGATCAGGGCACGAAGCGTGCCCCGCGCCACCTCTCGGTGGTCGGGCACTGACAGGGTAGCAGGGTGGCCCGCTTTAACGAGGATGATGTGACTGCCGCGCTGACGCGCTATCTCCCAGCCGAACTTGGCGAAGATCCGGACGGCATCGCGGCCGGAGAGGATAGGAAGCGTACTCATCAGACGGTGATGTCGACTTCATGGGTCGCGACTGTCAAGGGCATGCCGCGCTCGGCCCTCACTTCCAGACACTCCCTGATTGCGTCCTTGATATTCTCCAAGGCCTCCTGCTCGGTCTTGCCCTGACTGACGCATCCTGGGATAGCTGGACACTCGACGACATACATGCCGTCCTCATCCCTGTCGAGCGTGACGACAAACCTCATCGAGTCTCACCTCCTTGCTACCTTTCTACCATTTGGGGTCCAGGCCATGCCATATAACGTTTCGCACCCCGTCATTCTTTGTTGCTAGAAGGCCGAATGTGTAACTGATACGCCAGGCCCATGTCCACCGCGTTGACGATGCCGAAATCCAGCTCCCCCGTGTTGATCAGGGGGAGGAAGGTGCTGGTCCCCGTGTACGGCTGCACCACGA
>JACPFL010000274.1 GCA_016183025.1 Deltaproteobacteria bacterium
CCGAAACAGGGCCTCCATATACTGCAAGCCCGGGTCGAAATCAACGCCTTTGTCGCGCTCCCGCGGTCGCAGCCGCGCGTGCCGACGCGCGCCAAGCCCGCACACTTTCCCGTTGACACCCCTCCGGCCGTCCGCAAACATGCTCCCAGGGATTCCGGTGGCGATAGCGATCCCGCGGCTTCGTGGCTGGTGCCGCGCCCCTGTGGGAGCCGCCGAGGCGATCAGGAGGAAATGACGATGGGTGCCATTGGCACAAATGTCCCCCGTCTGGATGCGACCGAGAAAGCCGCCGGTCGCGCGACCTACACGGTTGACCTCCGCCTGCCGGGGCTGCTGCACGGGCGGTTCCTCCGGAGTCCCCATCCCCATGCCCGGATCCTCCACATCGACGCCGATCGGGCCCGGCGCCTCCCGGGAGTCCGGGCGGTCGTGACCGGCGCTGACGCGCCTGCCGTCCGCCACGGCCGCGTCATCAAGGACGAGACCGCCTTCCCCACGACCAGGGTCCGATTTGTGGGCGAGCGCGTCGCCGCGGTGGCCGCCATCGATCCCGACATCGCCGAGGAGGCTGTGGGCCTCATCCGGGTCGAGTACGAGCCGCTCCCCCCGGTGCACACGCCGGAGGAGGCGATGCGGGAGGGGGCGCCGGTCCTGCACGAGGAGCTGGCGAGCTACGTCTCGGAGGTCAAGGCGGAACGCTTCGGCAACGTCTGTGCCCGGTTTCTCACGGTGCAGGGGGCCGGGGCCGACGGATTCGCGGAGGCTGACCTGGTGGTCGAGGACTCCTTCACGACCCACATCGCCCACCAGGCCTACATCGAGCCCCACTGCGTGCTCGCGGCCTGCGAGCCCTCTGGCCGGGCCACGGTCTGGACGAACGCCCAGTCTCCCTTTGACGTCCGCCGGGTGCTGGCCGAGGTGACCGGGCTCCCCGAGAGCCAGATCCGCGTGGTGGTCCCGCCGATCGGGGGCGCCTTCGGGGGGAAGCTCTACCTCATGGACGAGCCGCAGGCGCTGCTGCTCGCCCTGCGCGCCGGCAAGCCCGTCAAGCTCCAGATGACCTACGAGGACGAGTTCCTGGCCGGCTACCCCCGGCATCCCAGCACGATCCACCTGCGCACGGGGGTGAAGGCCAACGGGGAGCTGGTGGCCCGCGAGGCCCGGATCATCGTGGACTCCGGCGCCTATGCCGGCTACGGGCCGGCCACCGCCGCGCAGATCGCCCGGTGGATCATCGGCCCCTATCGGATCCCCCACACCCGGGTGGAGGCCTCCTGCGTCTACACCAACAAGATGAACTGCGGCTTCTACCGGGGCCCCGGCCACACGCAGGCGGTGTTCGCCTGTGAGACCCAGATCGACCGCGTGGCCACGGAGCTGGGGCAGGACCCGGTGGAGTTCCGGCTGCGCAATCTTGAAGAGAACGGCCCGGGCGCGCCGGATTTCCGGGCCATCCTCCGCCGGGCCGCGGAGAGCTGGGGGTGGGGCAAGCCACTGCCGAGGCGCACCCTGGGACGCGGGATCGCCGTGAGCCACCGGGGGAGCGGGGGTCGGCCGGCCAGCGCCTGGGTCCGGCTGAACAACGACGGCACAGCCACGATGTACACCGGCACCGTGGACCTCACCGGTTCCAACGTCGCGCTGGCCCAGGTAGTGGCCGAGGAGCTGGGCCTGCCCACGCACCGGGTCGCGGTGGTCTCCGGCGACACGGATGCCACGCCGTTCGACAGCGGGACCAACGCCAGCCGGGTGACCTTCGTCACAGGCGGCACGGTGCGCCAGGCGGCCGCGCAGGTGCGCCGGCGCCTGCTCGAGCTGGCGGCCGAGAGCCTGGAGGCCTCGGTGGACGACCTGGAGTTGCAGGACGGGGCGGTCCAGGTGAAGGGCACGCCCTCGCGCCGGGCCAGCTAGGCGACGCTGGCCAAGCAGGCCCTGCAGAGCGCCGGCGGCCCGATCTTCGGCCAGGGCTCCACCACCGGGGCCGAGGGCCCGGGCGGGCTCACCTTCGCCGTGCAGATGGCCGAGGTGGAGGTGGACGAAGAGACCGGGGTGGTGCGCGTCACGCGGCTGGCCGCGGTCCACGACGTGGGGCGGGCCATCAACCCGCTCTCGATCGAGGGGCAGGTCGCCGGGGGGGTCACGCAGGGGATGGGGTTCGCCCTGACCGAGTGGCTGCGCGTGCAGGACGGCCAGGTCCTCACCACGAACCTCATGACGTACCTGCTCCCCACCGCTCCGGATGTGCCCCGGGTGGAGGTCTCGGTCCTCGAGGAGTTCCCCGGCGCGGGGCCCTTTGGGGCGAAGGGCGTGGGGGAGCAGCCCGTGATCCCGACAGCGGCGGCCATTGCCAATGCGCTCGCCAATGCGACCGGCGTGCAGCTCCGGGACCTCCCGCTGACCGCCGAGCGCGTTCTGGCCGCGCTGCGGGGGCGCGAAAAACCAGCGGGCTCCAAGGCGACGGCCTCCTGAAGGGCCCTTGGCAGCCGCAGGACCGCGGGTCCCTCATGCCCGCTTTGCAATGAGGAGGCAAGCCATGCAGTGCAGAGTGACGACGTTTGCGGTAGCCGCAGCCCTCCTGCTGGTCATCACGGGCGCCTGGGGCGGGGAGGTCACGATCACGCCGCTCACCATCACGAGCGAGGGCGCCCCGGTCCAGGCGATCCTCTACCAGCCGCGTGAGGTCACGGGCAGGCTGCCGGCCCTGGTGCTCTCCCCGGGGCGCGGGCGCGACATCAAGGGGCTGGAGTGGCTCTCCCGGGCCCTCGCGGAGCGTGGGTACATAGTCCTCGCCCAGCGGTACCGAGACGGCGACATTCGCTATTACCTCCGCGACGCGGACGACATCCGGCATGCCATCTCTCACCTCCAGGGGCTCCCGAACGTGGACCCGGGGAGGGTCGGCATCATCGGGCACTCTCGGGGCGGGATGGCGAGCCTGCTCGCCGCGGCGAAAGACCCGCGGGTGCGATCCACCGTCGCGCTGAGCGCGCCGACCGACCACGTCCGCTACGTGCGGGGGCTGCGGGAGTACGCGCCCAGCCGGTACGGCGAGATGGTCAAGTCGCGCGGTGGCACCCCGGACGAGGTCCCGGAGTACTACCGGGAGATCTCGGCCGTGAATCACGCCAGCCAGATCAAGACGCCTGTGCTGCTGATCCATGGCACGCTGGATCTGGTGGCCCCGCACGACCACAGCCAGTGGATGTACGACGCGCTCGTGAAGACGGGGAACCCGCGGGTGAAGCTCGAGATGCTCCCCCGCCTGGGGCACTTCTTCGAGGACACCTATCGGCCGCATCAGTTCGGGAAGGTCGTGGAGCTGGCCTCCCGCTGGTTCGCCGAGACCCTGAAGTAGCAGCCTGGTCAGACGAGAGGCGGCCCCTCGCCGACGTTCCGGGGAGGCACGGGGAGCGGACGATGAACGGGGTGTTCTCGGTGATCGGCAAGCGGCTTCCGCGCCCTGATGCCCTTCCGAAGGCCCGGGGGCGTGCCGTCTATGCCGGGGACATCCACTACCCAGGGATGCTCCACGCCAAGGCGCTCCGCAGCCCTTATCCCTATGCCAGGATCGAGCGCATCGACAGTTCCGCGGCGCTGCGCCACCCTGGGGTGCGGGCCGTGCTCACGATCGCCGATGTCCCCGGCGAGCGGCTCCACGGGGTCATGACTCAGGACTGGCCAGTCCTGGCTGATGGCGTCGCGCGCTATGTCGGCGAGGCGGTGGCCGTGGTCGTGGCCATCGACGAGGAGGTGGCCACCGAGGCCCTGGACCTCGTTCGGGTGGAGTACACGCCACTGAAACCCGTGCTCACCGTCGAGGAGGCCCTGGCCCCCGGCGCCCCGCAGCTTCACCCGGGCGGCAACCTCGTCTCGACCCGCATCGTCCAGCGCGGCGACCTTCGAGCCGGCTTCGCGGCCGCGGCGGCCATCGTCGAGACCACGTACGAGACCACCATCATCGAGCACGCCTACATCTAGCCCGAGGTGGGCGTGGCCCGGCTGGAGCCCGACGGCACGCTGCTGGTCATCGCGGGCTGCCAGCACGTGCACCACGTCGCCCACGAGCTGCACCGGATCACCCGCCTCCCCCCGGACAAGATCCGGGTCATCGAGCCGGCCACCGGCGGCGCCTTCGGTGGCAAGGGCGATATCGGCGTGGAGTGCACCCTGGCCCTGGCGGCGCTGAAGACAGGCCAGCCGGTGCGCATGACCTACACCCGCGAGGAGTCGTTCCTGGCCTCGACCAAGCGCCACCCCATCCGGTTCCATTTCCGCACGGGCGCTGACCGCGATGGGCACCTGACCGCCCAGCAGATCCTCATCACCTCCGACGGCGGGGCCTATGCCTCCTCCAGCGGGACCGTGGCCACCCGTACCTCCGTCTTCGGCTGCGGGCCCTACGAGTGCCCGAACCTCTATGCCGAATCGCGCTTCGTCTACACGAACAACCCCGTGGGCGGGGCGATGCGGGGGTTCGGCGTGCCCCAGCTGGCCGTCGGCTGGGAGGGGCAGATGGACCTCCTGGCCGCGGAGCTCGGGCTCGATCCGGTGGAGATCCGGCTGCGCAACGCCTATCGGGAGGGCTCCCTCAGCAGCACTGGCCAGCGCCTGACCAACGTCGCCCTCCCCGAGACGATCAAGCTCGCCGGCGAGATCTACCACCGGGAGAAGCGGCTGCTGGCCCTGCGCCCACCCTCCCCTCACGTACGCTTCGGGGTGGGGATCGGCTGCCTGTGGTACGGCGTGGGGAACACGAGCCGGGCGAATCCCGCCTGGGCGAACACGAAGGTGAAGTCCGAGGGGAAGCTCGTGCTCTACACGGGCGCGGTGGACATCGGGCAGGGCTCGGAGAGCATCCTGCAGCAGATCGCGGCTGAGGCCTTCGGCTGCGCGTACGCGGACGTGGAGGTGATCCAGGGGGACTCGCTCCTGACCAAGGACGCGGGGAAGACCTCGGCCAGCCGCATCACCTTCATCGCGGGGAACGCGGTGGCCCGGGCCGCCCGGGAGACCAGGCGGCAGCTCCTGGAGGAGCTGTCGAAGCGGATGCAGCGGACGACCGCGGCCCTGGACCTGCGCGAGGGGATGCTCTATGTGGACGGGCAGCCGGCGATGCCGCTTGCCCGCGCCATGGAGTACCTGAACCCCGACATGGAGTTCCTGGCCGAGGGGTACTTCAACCCCGAGACCTCGGAGCTGGATGACGCGACCGGCCAGGGAGTACCTTACCAGGAGTACGTCTACGGGACCCAGGTCGCGCTGGTGGAGGTGGACACGGAGACCGGGCAGGTGCGCGTGCCCGAGTGTTGGGCCGTGCACGACGTCGGCATGCCGATCAACCCGATCAACGTGGAGGGGCAGATCGAGGGCGGGATCGGGCAAGGTGTGGGGTTCGCGGTCACGGAGGAGTACAAGGTCAAGGACGGGGTACCCCAGACGACCTCGCTCATGACCTACCTGCTCCCCACGGCCCCCGACTCCCCCAAGGTCACGCCCACCATCGTGGACAACTACTGCTCGACCGGCCCCTTCGGCGCCAAGGCCGTGGGGGAGGCGCCGCTCATCCCCACCGCCGCCGCCATCCTCAACGCGATCGCTGACGCCACGGGCGTCCGCATCACCCGCCTGCCCGCCTCGCCCGAGAACGTGTGCGCCGCCCTGCGCGCCCGCCGGTGACCCGGGGGGCCGCCAGAGGCCTCGTCAACGCAGGAAGCCCAGATCGACCATGCGGTCCATCGTGACCTTCTGCTTGACGAACCCGCGAGCAAAGAACCAGTCCTGTTGATCCGCCAGGCTCTCCAGGATCGGCATCCCGTCGTCCGCGAGGTAAAACGGGATCGCCTGCCGGATGGTTGGCACTGGCACCTTCGTGTGTTTGGCTACGATCTCCAACACTTCCGGGTCCTTGATCCCGCGCTGGTTATGGAATTTCACCCCCGCGAGGTACGCCCTCATGAATCGCTCGGCAGTCGGCCGAGCTTCGCTGATGAACTTCCCCCCATAGATGATCACCGCCACCTGGAGGCGTTCGAGGCTCTTCAGCTCTTCGGGGAGCCGCAGGACGAGGGCCCGTCCCTGGTGCTTCAAGAGCGTCCCCCAGGGCTCGATGGCGATACCGGCGTCGATGGCCCCGGTCGCGAAGGCCTGCGGCAAATTGGGATTTCCCAGGAAGATCAGCCGCACCGTCTCCTCGGCCACCCCCTCCGCCTCCAGCATCTTCGCCAGCATGTAGTGGTTCACGCTCCCCGCGATGGGCAAGGAGATCCGCATCCCCTTCAGATCGGCCACGGATCTCACCACTCCCCGGTCCAGCAGGTCCTTGCGGACGACCAGGGTCACGTAGCTGAACCCGGGCCGGATCTGCCCCTTGTCCGCCACGATCTTGAAATCCATGCCGCTGGCCATCGCATTGAAGAGCCCGGCGCTCGCAGCGCCGGACGCGACCTGGAGCTCTCCCACCGCTAAGGCCGTGTTCATCTTGGCGGCGGTCGTGAACTGCTCCAGCCCGACTTTGATCCCCTGGCCCTCGAAGTACCCCTTCTCGATGGCGATAAAAATGGGCGCGAAGGAGATGACGGGGAGATAGCCGAGTTTCACGAGCCTGACTGGCTGGGCCCAGCCCCCCCGCTCGAGGGCCACGGTGCCAAGGGCAATGACGACCAACCCGATCCGCCATGGCGCTGACATTGCTATCCCTCCCTTCAGGCCATACTGTCCAGGGTCTAGAATGCGCGGCTTTGCATAGCATGAGCCCCCCAGTTCGTCAAGGGCGTGGGAGGTCTCCTTGGCCTCCCTTGACATCCCCGGCGGCTCGCGTACGATATGCCCCGACCCGACCCACAGGAGGGAGTGTGATGAACTCCTGCTTGCTTTCACCGCGGATCCTGCTCATCGCCCTCACCGCGGGGACCCTGATCGCCGTCGCCCCCGTCCAGGCCCAGCAGCTCCCCCGCTCGGCGACCATTGGCACCAACCCCCCGGGGACGGTCTTCTACGCCCTGGCCAGCGGGCTGGCTAAGGTGGCCAGCGGAGCCACCCCGATCCAGCTGGTGGTGCAGCCCTACACGGGGACCAGCACCTTCCTGCCGCTGCTCAACGTCGGGGAGGTGGACTTCGGCGTCAACAACGCCGTGGACATGGGGCTGGCGTATCAGGGGCCCGGGCGCCTGAGGGTCGGCGGCCGGAACCCCTTCCCCCACACCCCCCACGCCCGTCTGGTCATGCGAGGGGCCCCGTTGCTCACG
>JACPFL010000284.1 GCA_016183025.1 Deltaproteobacteria bacterium
ACGATCGAGGTGGCGGCGCAGGCCTACAAGCTGCCGCGCCGGGTGAACGCCGGGGACTTCTACACGAACGAGTTCCTGCCCGTGCCCCCGATCAGGCCGTGAGGCTCCGGGGGTCAACGCGTTCCAGGGAGGGAGGGCCATGGTGAACTTCCCGCTCTCGCCGCACGAGGCGACCGACCTCCTCCCGCTCTTCCGGGAGGAGCTCAGGCTCTGCGCGGTCAGGCCCGGGGACACCGTGGTGGTCTTCACGGATGCCCGGTCCAACCCCCACTACGCGGCTGCCGCCCTGGGCGCGGCCGTGGACCTCGGCGCCGAGGCGTCCGAGCTGAGCCTGCCCTACCTCGGGGTGCGGCCGCAGCCCCAGGGGCCGCCGGCCCGCCTGCGCCAGGTCCCCGAGCGCGTGGTGGCCTTCCTGCGCACGGCCACGCTGGTGGTCGATCTCTCGACGGCCTTCCGGCTCTTCCTCTACAGCCGGGCCCTGCGGGAGCTGCTCCGCTCGGGAGTGCGCGTGCTGCGGGTCGCGGCCTCCGAGGAGCTGCTCGCGCGCCTCTTCCCCACGGTCGAGGTGCGGGCGCTGACCGAGGCGAGCCAGCGGGCGCTCCAGAAAGGCGTGGAGCTCCGGCTGACGTCAGCCGGGGGGACCGACATCCGGATGGAGAAGGGCGGCCGCGACGTCACGACCCAGTACGGCTACACCGACACCCCCGGCCGGTGGGATAGCTGGCCGTCGGGCTTCCTCTACACGGCGCCGATCGAGGAGAGCGCGGAGGGACGGCTGGTGCTGAGCCCGGGGGACCTGCTCGTGCACCTCGGCCGATACGTCACCGAGCCCGTCGTCTGCTCGATCAAGGCCGGCCGGATCGTCGAGGTGGAGGGCGGGGCGGACGCCATGTTGCTCCGGGAGCGCCTGGCCTCCTGGGGCGAGGAGCTGGCGTATCGCATCTCCCATATCGGCTGGGGCACGGACCGGCGGGCCAAGTGGATCGCCATGGCCAACCGGCCGCCCGCCGATTCGGGGGCGGAGGCGCGCTCCATCTACGGCAATGTCCAGATCGCCTTCGGGGCCAACTACGGGATCGGGGGGAAGAACGACGTGGAGGCCCACGAGGACCTCGTCATGCGCCACTGCACGTTCTGGATCGACGGCCGCCCGGTGCTCGAGGACGAGCGCCTCGTCGAGGCGCACCTGGGCTGACCTGACTAGGGGACTGGCATCGGGCCGGGCGCGGCCGGGGGCATCCCGGGGCAGGGGGTCGAGAAGGGCCCACACCTGGGAGGCGCGGCGGTCGAAGGGAGCGGTCATCATGAAGGCGACAGGATGGGTTCGGAGGACGGCGCGGCTGGCCCTGGTGGGCGCGGGGGCGATTCTGGGGATGGTGGCGGCGCCGGGCGGCCAGGGGTGGGCGCAGGGGGTGACCGACACCACCTACATCGCCGCCTGGACCATCAGCGGCAGCCAGGCCTACGCCTACCTGGGGATCGACAAGGGCTACTACAGGGAGGAGGGGATCGCCCTGAAGGTCACCCGAGGCTTTGGCTCGGGGGACACGGCCAAGCGGACCGGGCTCGCGGACGGCCCTGTCTTCGGCGAGGCGGACCTCACCTCCATGATCAAGGTGCGCGCCGAAGGGGTCAGGGTCAAGGCCGTCGGGATCATCGCGGACCGCAACCCCACCCAGCTCGTTTCCCTCAAGCGGTACAACATCACGAAGCCGAGGGACCTGGAGGGGAAGAGCATCGCCATCACGGCGGGGGCGATCGAGGAGACGTACTTCACGCCGTTCGCGCAGGCCAACAACCTGGACCGGAGCAAGGTGACGGTGCTGACGCTGGCGCCGGGGCCGAAGAACGCGGCGGTGTCCACGGGGAAGGTGCAGGCGGCGCTGCAGGCGATCACGACGACGTGGATGATGGTGCACGGCAAGAAGCTGGAGATGAACGTGCTGGACCTGGAGGACCACGGGGTGCCGGGGTACGGCTGGGCCATCGTGGCCCGGGAGGAGCTGATCGAGCGGAGCCCGGGGCTGGTGCGGGGGTTCTTGCGGGCGACGTACCGGGCGTTCCTGTACCAGGAGGACCACCCGGAGGAGGCCATCGACATCCTGGTCCGGCACCACCCCGAGCTGACCGACAAGCAGGCCGAGATCTATGGGCTCAAGGCCAAGGCCAGCCTTCTTTTCACCGAGACGGCGCGGAAGAAGGGGCTGGGGTGGATGGAGGAGCAGAAGGTCCGCTACACCCGGGACCTGATCACGAAGGCGTGGAAGCTGAAGGAGGTCCCGATGCAGGACCTCTATACGAACGCGTTCCTGCCGGGGCTGTTCCCCAGATGAGCGAGGCGGCAGAGGAGGAAAGAGACGAGATGGATGGCAAGACGTTTCTGGAGGCGCTGGAGAAGGAACGGGAAGCCTTCTGGGAGGTGCGGATGGACCGGCGGACCCTCCGCCTGGAGGAGAAGGGCCCGATGGACCAGCCCGAGCTGGTGCGGCGGCTGAACCAGTCCCTCTGGGCGGAGCTGTGGTCGGTCCCGGTGCTCGGCGCCTGGCTCGCCGAGATCGACGACCAGGAGATCCGGCTCGGCGTGGCCCAGCAGGTCGCCGATGAGGCCAAGCACGCACGGCTGATCATCCGGCGGCTCCGGGACCTGGGCTCCGAGCCCGATCCGGAGAGCGCCGTCCCGGCGTGGAAGGCGGCCTTCCGGTACATCGAGGGGCTCGACCACTGGGTCGTCAAGATGGTGGCCCACAACCTGGGGAGCGAGGGGAACGCCAAGGAGCGGCAGCGGATCTACGTGGACCGGGCCGACCCCACGACGGCGGAGATGTACCGCAACTCGATCCTGCCCGACGAGAGCTTCCACGTCCACCTGGGCCAGCTCACGGCGGTGCGCCACTGCACCACGCCGGAGATGCAGGCCCGGGTGCGAGAGGCCTTCATGCGGATCCAGGAGGTCCAGCACGAGAGCGCCCTGGCCCTGAACCGGCTGTGCGCCTAGCGACCCCCGGCGGGCGCGGGCGATGAGGGGAGGAGCGATGGATCAGAAGGAGTTCATGAAGACGGTCCGAGACCAGATCGCGGCGATGAAGGAGTCGGCCCAGCCGGGGATCGACCCGTGGGTGACGCAGAAGCAGAAGCGGGAGGTGCTGGCCGAGTTCTTCAAGCACGCGGCCTACGCCGAGTACCGCTCGGCCATCTCCAACGCCAAGCACTTCGTGAAGACGCCGAACGACAGACCGGACCTCAAGGAGGCCCTGGCGATGGAGGCCTATGAGGAGTTCCAGCACTTCCGGGTCTTCGCCAAGCAGCTCGCGAAGCTGGAGGTGGACTACGACCCGGAGACCTATACCCCGGTGCCGGCCTGGAAGGAGTACTTCGACAACCAGGAGTTCGCCCGGGACGGCCTGGAGAAGATGGCGGCGGAGAACATTGGGGGGGAGCCGCGGGCCGTGGCGTGGCTGGAACGGGTGGCCGAGGGGGCCGAGGAGATGCTCCGGGAGATCGCCCACCCCCAGCTCGAGGACGAGTACGGCCACGAGCAGGTCGGGCTCCAGCTCATCGAGAAGTACGCGACCGACCCTGAGGTGCAGGAGCGCTTCCTCGCGATCGCGGCCAAGCAGCAGAAGCTGGCCGTGCTGGCGCAGCAGCAGCTCAACGAGCGGCTGGGGATCAAGCGGGGCCAGGCCGCCTGAGCCGAGGCTGACGCGCGTGCGGCTCCAGGACCGGGTCGCCCTGGTCACGGGCGGGGCGTCGGGGATCGGCCGGGCCATCGTCCGCGGGTACGCCCGCGAGGGGGCCCATGTCGTGATCGCCGACGTCCAGCCGGCCGCGGAGGCGGAGCAGGAGGTCGTCGTGCAGGGGCGTCGGGCCCTGGCGGTCAAGGTGGACGTGGCCCGGCGCGAGGAGGTGGAGGCGCTGGTCCGCCAGGTCCTCGACGCCTTCGGGACGATCGACATCCTGGTCAACTGCGCCGGGGTCCAGAGCAATCAGCCGTTCCTGGAGGCCACGGACGAGGACTTCGACCGGGTCCTGGCCGTGGACCTCAAGGGGACCTTCAACTGCGCCCAGGCCGTGGCCCGGGGGATGATCGAGCGGAAGCGGGGGAAGATCATCAACATCGCCTCCCAGTCCGGGGCCCTCTACGTCCGCAACCTCGCCCCGCAGTATCATGCGGCCAAGGCCGGGGTGATCCACCTCACGCGGGTCCTGGCCGTGGAGCTGGGGCGGCACGGGATCAACGTGAACGCCATCGCCCCGGCGCTGGTGCTCACCCCGCCGCTGAAGGCGAGGTGGGAGGCGAGCCCGGAGATGCGGGCCTACCACCTGGGCAAGGTCGCCCTGGGTCGGGCCGCGACCCCGGAGGACATCGTGGGGCCGGCCATCTTTCTGGCCTCCAGCGACTCCGACTACGTGACCGGGCATACCCTGTTCGTGGACGGCGGCTTCACGGCCCAGTGAACCAGGCAGGCAAACGCCGCGCGGGACGCCCGGGATGCGGGCATCACCGGGGGATGAAGGAGGCCTCATGGTCAAGCTGATTGCCTTGGTCGCCACGCTGGCCGTCGGGGGCGGCGGGGTCGGCACCGCCAGCGCCGGGCCTGCCCCCGAGCAGAAGATCCGGATGCTCCAGGTGAGCCACGGCCTCTCCTTCGCGCCCTCGTACATCGCCCGGGGCAAGGGGTACTTCCAGGAGGAGGGGATCGCCCTGGACTTCAAGATCGTCGGGGGCGAGCGCGTGGCCCAGCCGGCGCTGATGGCGAACGAGGCCGAGGCCATCGTCACCTCCTCCAACGGCTTCGTGACCATGGCCTCGAAGGAGCTCCAGGTCCTGGCGGTGCAGGGGACCGTGAACAGCCTCACCACCAACCTCACCATGAGCCCGCGCTTCCTCCAGGAACGGAAGGTCTCCCGGCAGAGCCCCCTGGCGGAGCGGCTGGCCGCGCTGAGGGGGGCCCGGCTGTCGGGCGGGACCGTGGGGAGCGCCCTGCACCGCTACATCATCTGGATCGTGAAGCAGGGCGGGCTGGACCCGGAGCGGGACGTCACCCTGACCTTCATCGCGGGCGGGCCGCCGCAGATGGCGGCCCTGAAGGCCGGCCACGTGGACGGGTTCCTGCTCTCGCCGCCCAGCGGGGAGCAGGCCGAGGCGGACGGCTACGGGCAGGTCTTCATCCACGCTGTCGAGATCCCGGAGTTCAAGACCTTCGTGCATGAGGTGGTGGCGGTCCGGCGGGAGTACGCCCGCGAGCAGGCGTCCACCGTGGACTGGATCGTCCGGGCCATGTCGCGCGGGAACAACTTCCTGATCGAGCGGCCCGCGGAGGCCAAGCAGGTGCTCCAGCCCTTCTTCCCGCACATCAGCCCGCGGATCATGAGCGTGAGCGTGGACGCGATCAAGGAGACCATCGCGCGGGACGGCCGGATGACCGAGGCCGAGTGGCGCAACGTGGTCCGGATTCTCATGGAGTCCGGGGCCATCCCGCGCCCCGTCGAGACCCGCGAGGGCGTCTGGTGGACCAACGCCCACATCAAGGGGATCCCCCCGGTCCGGTAGCGGGGTAGGCGCTGCAGGGTCCGCCGAGCGCGAGGGAGGCGAACCATGCCCACGGCGACAGGGGCCCCACGGTCCTTCCGGGAGGCCCTCGAATTGATCGACAAGATGGGGGAGTTGGTGCGCATCCGCCGGGAGGTGGACCCCCTGCTGGAGATCCCCGCGCTCATGGCCGCGGCCTCGAAGCTCAAGCCGGTCCCGGCGCTGCTGTGCGAGGCCGTCCGGGGCTATCCCGGGATGCAGGCGGCCGCCGCCGTCTTCGCCGATCAGCTCCGGGTCCACCGGGTGGTGGGGTTCCCCGACAGCCCGCATGCGTCGAAACTCCAGTACCTGGCCGCGCTGGACGCTCCGATTCCGCCCGTGCTCGTGAACGACGGCCCCTGCCAGGACCATGTGATCACGGGGAATATCGACCAGGAGCGGCTTATCCCGCTCACCCGCGGGTCGGTCCAGACGACCCGCCGCTATTACCAGCCGGTCGTCTTCCTGAAGCACCCCAAGACCGGGGTGGTCAACACCTCGCTCTACCGGGCGTGCGTGCAGGGACCGGACCGGGTGACGATCAACATCCGCTGGGACCAGCACGGGGGCCTGTACCTCAAGCAGGCCCAGGAGCTGGGCGTGCCGCTGCCGGTGGCGATGTGCCTGGGCGTGCCGCCAGCGGTGTACCTGGCCGGGTCCTCGAAGCTCCCCTACGGCTACG
>JACPFL010000283.1 GCA_016183025.1 Deltaproteobacteria bacterium
CGGCTCAGGGCCCTGATCGGGCCGTTCAAAGCCCTGCTTGCCCGGCTGACCCGGGGGTGGTATCCGAGGCGGGCCTCCGGCCCCGAGGCGGTGGCGCGCCACGTGGCCGTGGTGACCGGCCTCCTGGAGAAGCCGCGGAAGACCCCTGCGGATTACCGGGCTATCGAGCTCCAGGTGCGGGCGCTCGGGGCGCGCGTGCACGAGGGGGGAGCGCTCGAGGGGCCCGTCACCGTGATGAACAGGGAGGAGGTCTGGAGAAAGCCACCCCTGCTCGCCCTGGTCCTGGCCCAGATCGAGCGCGGGGCCCCCGCGCTGCCGCTCCGGGACGCACTGGAGACCCTCACGGCACGGCTCCCCACCTACGTGCGCCAGGAGGTCGGCGCCCAGCTCGCGGCGCTGGTCGCCAGGGTCCGGGAGGCGACCCAGGCGGCCTGGGAGGCGCGGGAGTCCGCGCGCAGGCAGGCCCAGGCGGCGGCAGCCCGGGCGCAGCAGGAGCGCGCCCTGGCGCTCCGCCAGGAGGCGTTCCGGGAGGCGATCGGTCGGGTCAAAGAACAGTGCGCGCGGCTGCAGGGGCGCTTCGACGCGCTGCGGGCGTGGGCGGAATTGGAGCGGGCGCGGCGGCACCGGCAGCAGGAAGAGGAGACGGCGTGGAGCCAGCGACATGACGCCGAGCAGCGATGGCGTGAACGCCTCGAGGCGGCAGAGCGGGCATACTGGCAGGAGGCGGCGGCGAAGGAGAGGGACTGGGCGGAGCGGATGCGGGCTCTTGCCGAGCAAGGGTGGCGGGTCCGAGCGCACCAGCGGGCCCAGAGAGAGGAGACGGAGAGGGCCCGGGCTCTGACGGAGAGGGCCCGGGCTCTGAAGGCGTGGGCGACGGAGGCGGGCCGCCGCGCGGCCGCGGACCGGGAGGAGGCGGCGCGGATCGAACGAGCATGGGCGGCGGAAGAGGCCGGGCTGCCCACCTACGAGGAGCTGTTGGAGGCCCAGGAGCGGCTCCGGATCGAGCGGCAAGCGGCCCTCCTGGCCCGGATCGCGGAGGAGCGGCGGAAGGCGGAGGAGGCGGCCCGACATGCCCGAGAGGCGGTGGAACAGGAAGCGGGCCGGCGCCCCGCGATGGTGGAGCGGCTGGGCGGCGGGCGGCTGGCCGAGGAGCTTTACGACGCCGCGGCCGCGCGCGCAGCCCAGGGGGGCTGGGACGAGGGGAGGCTCGTCCGGGAGCTGGACCGGCCGAGGCGGATGCTGGTGGAGGAGAGCCTGCGGGCGAAGCTGCCGGTGCTCTTCGGCGACCCCCACGTGGACAAGCTCGCCCGCGGCTGGATGGCGATCGCGATCAGCGACGCGGGACGCTCGCTGGAGGAGGCCGTGCAGATCCTGGGGCTCGTCCGGGAGGCCGACCTCCGGGAGCGCGCGCACCTGGAGGAGGTGACGGCCGCAGTGCGGGCCCACTGGCCGGTCGAGCAGATCGAGGAGCTCGTGATCCGCCTCATGGAGGGGACGTCATCCCCTGCGGGGCCTGGGGCAGGGCCCGGGGAACGGCGGGCGTCCGCCGCCGCGTGACGCGGGCGTCAAGATCCGGCCTGGGAAGCCTGAAGGAGGCGCGCATGATCCGTGCGGTTCGACTCGCCGTACTGGTGACGGCAGCCCTGTCCGTCGAGGCTCTGGACATCCCGCAGGCGGTCCTCCACGGGCGGTGGCCGGTCAGGGAGCTCCAGGCGAGCTACCGGAGCCCCCGCGGCGCTCGCGGGTCCGCGGGGCGCCTGATGAAGCACAAGGCCGCACCGCACCAGATGAAGCAGATCCTCCTGGCCATGCGGGCCCAGCTGCTCCAGGGGATCGCCGACAACCGCAAGGTCGAGCGCGGGAGCTGGCAGACCGGGGCCGGAGATCCCTCCGATCTGGCCTCCTCCGAGCGGGACCGCGAGCTCGCCCTCCTGCTGGGCGACCGGGACCGCCTGAAGCTCAGGGAGATCGACGCCGCCCTCATGCGGATCGACGAGGGGAGCTACGGGCTGTGCGAGGAGTGCGGGGAGCGGATCGCCCCGGGGCGGCTCAGGGCGATGCCGTTCGCCCGCCTGTGCGTGGACTGCCAGGCGGACCGGGAGCGGCAAGAAAGGCTGCAGCGTCAGACGGAGCAGGAGCCGGTCTACCGCGATGTGGAGCTCGCCGAGGAGCCGGAGGGCGGACGTCGGGCTGCGGCCCGCCGCCGGAACGGACGCGCTGGCCGGCCGGGTGGCCATCGTGGAGCCGGCCGGCCCCCACGCCATCGTGACGGTCCACGTGCAGGACGCGGCGTTGAAGGCGGTGACGACCCTCGATCTCCGGGAGACGGCCGCAGTCGGCGTGACCCTCCCGCCAGAGCGCGCCCACTGGTTCGAGCCCGTGTCGGGGCGCCGGCTGGAATAGGGGGTGCCGCCTCGCCAGGGACGGCTCCCGCGCGCCGCCCAACTCACGCCGAGGACCAGCGAGGGGACACGATGAGCGGTCCCCCCCGTGGCGGCGTGCAATCGTAGCGGATGCGCCTTCACTTAGGCGCCCAGACACGGAATTGCCGCATCCCCCCTGCGGCCCGGCAGGCCTCCAGGCATGCCCCTGCGCTCTGTAGCCCGCGCCGCGGCCTGCCGCTGTCGCATACGCACTCGGTCTCATAGCCAGCCGGCAGCGCAGCGGCCTGCGCCATCTCCGGACCGGGCCTTGTCGGCTTGGCCGCAGGCTCCGTTTCGGGCGGAACCGCCTGACGGACCTCCCGCACGGGAGCAGGGGGTGGAGACGGTGCCCAGATCGAGCGCCCGACGAGGAGCCCGACCACCAGGGCCCCGGCGATGCCAGCGATTGCAAGCCGGAGGTTCATGATCTCACCTCCCTTGACCCCAAGCCATTCACGGGCTCTGGAGGATCAGCATCACGGTGGCCAGCAACAGGGTCGGGACGGCCACGAGCAGCCCGGGCCTGAACCACGTCATGAAGTCCAGGTGGGTCTTCTCCCGCCGCTCGAGGATCCCGACGGCAATAATGTTGGCGGTGCTCCCGATCAGCGTCAAGTTGCCGAAGAGCGTCCCCCCGAAGAGCAGCCCCCACCAGAGCGGGCCCACGGCCGCCCCCGCCCGGGCCAGGTCCTGGATCACGGGGATCAACGTGGCGACGGCCAGCACGTTGTCCATGAAGGCGCTGAGCAGGCCGCTGGCCCAGGTGACGGCGAGGAAGAGGCCGGCCCCGCCGCCGCCCAGCCCGGCCAGCCCCTCGGCGATCCGGCCGGTGACCCCGACGTAGCGGAGCGTGCCAGCCGAGGCGAACAGGAACAGGAAGAAGGTCAGGGTCCACCACTCCACCCGCCGCTCCACCAGCTCGCGGGCGCGCTCGCCTTCCAGGAGCAGGACGATCCCCGCGGCCAGCAGGGCGACGCCGAGGAGCATCGCGTTCTTCTCCAGCCCCAGCAGGGCCTCGATCCGGGTGTGGAGGACCAGGCCCAGGATCGTGCCGGTGAAGAGCGCGGCCGAGAGCCAGAGGTCGCGCCGCCGGTAGGGCTCGACCTCGACCGCCGCCTCACCCCCGGCCGCCGCCATGCCCTCCCCCAGCGCGGCGACGTGCTGCCGGAAGTAGAGGAAGCAAAGCGGCAGGGTCAGCAGGAGACAGGCCGCGGCGATCGGGGTCGCCCACCGCAGGAAGTCGGGGAAGGTCAGGCCGGCGCGCAGGGCGATCATGACCCCGATGGGGTTGCCCACGACCGTGGCGCTGGAGCCGATGTTGGTGGCGAAGACCACCATGATGATGAAGGGACCCGGGCTGAGACTGAAGCGACGGGTGAGCTGCAGGGTGACGCCGCTCATGAAGAGGATCGAGGTGACTTCGTCCACCAGCGCGGCCGAGAGCGCGGCCAGGGCCATCAGGGCGGTCATGAGGGAATGGGGGCCCCGGCCCACGACCCGCAGGATGGCCTCCACCACCACCTCGAAGAACCGGCGCTCCTCCAGGAAGCCGATGAGGAGCATCATCCCCACCAGGAACAGGATGATGTCCAGCCCGGCGAACTCGATCAGGTGCGGGAGGTCCAGGACGCCGGCCCCCAGCAGGACGGCGACCCCCACCAGGGCGAAGGCCAGCCGCGCCCGCCAGTAGAGGAGGGTCCCGGCGATGAACCCCACGAAGATCGCGACGGCCAGGACCTGGCGCCTGTCCAATCCGGCGAGCCAGCCGACGAGGGCGGCCAGCCCGATCATCCCGAGGTAGCTGATCGCCCGTCCCATCCCCGCTCCCGCCGCCGCGCCCCCGTCAGCCCGGCCGCCCTTTCTCTTCCACCTCGCCAGGCCTGGCCGATCGCGCCTTCGGGGGGGCTGGCTCTCCGGGGTCCACCAGCGTACAATACAATATGTGTCGTCGCGGACAAGGGGGTTCTGCACGGGGTTCGGGCGATCGTCGAACCTGGCCACCCCGCGGTCAGGGGCCACCCCCGTCAGTGAACACGGATGCCCAGCCAGCCGCAGAGGCCCGTCCCTCACGCCGAACTCGATTCGCGCGGGCCCACCGCAGTGGCCCGCGAGGAGGCGGCCCCGTGAGAAGGGCGGTGGTCTGGCTCGTCCTCCTGGCGACCCTCCTGCTCCTCCTGCCCGCATCGGCGAACGCCGGGAAGGGCAAGAAGACCTCCCTCTCCGGCACCATCCGCCGGAACCAGAGCTTCACCACGGCCCTCCTCAAACGGGGAGTGGACCGGGAGACAGCCTACCGGCTCGCCGAGGCCCTCTCACGCCTGGTGGATTTTCATCGGGTCCGCCCCGGCAGCTCATTCAGGCTGACCCGGAACCCGGACGGCTCGCTTCAGCGCTTCGTCTTCAGAGCCGGGCCGCTCGCGGTCCACGAGGTCGAGGTCATGGGCGGGGAGTGGGTGGCATCCCGGCGCCAGATCCCCCTGGAGCGCAAGGTCGGGCCGGTCTCCGGCGTGATCCGCTCCTCCCTCTTCGAGAGCATGGACGACCTCGGGGAGGGCCCCGAGCTCGTCTTCGCCTTCGTTGAGATCTTCGCCTGGGACGTCGATTTCCACGAGTCCCAGCCCGGAGATCGGTTCCGCCTGCTGGTGGAGAAGTTCTACCACCGGGACAGCTTCGTGAAGTACGGCCGGATCCTCGTCGCCCAGTACCAGACGGGGTCCGAGGCGCACAGCACCGTCCACTTCCGGGCCGGGAAGGGGCCGGGCCAGTACTACGACCTGGGAGGCCGGTCGCTCAAGAAAACCTTCCTCAAGTCCCCCCTGCGGTTCAGCCGGATCAGCTCCGGGTATACGCGGTCCCGCCTGCATCCCATCCTCGGCGGCGTACGGCCACACCTGGCCATCGACTATGCGGCCCCTGAAGGGACGCCCGTATGGGCGGTGGCCGATGGCGTCGTGGCGGCCATCGGGAGGAAGGGGGCCAACGGCAACTCCATCACCATCCGCCACGGTGGAGGCTACCAAACCCAGTACAATCACCTGTCCCGGTTTGCCAGGAAGATCCGGCGGGGCGTTTCCGTCAAGCAGGGGCAGGTCATTGGATACGTCGGGGCCACGGGGCTGGCCACGGGGCCTCACCTTGATTACCGCGTGATCAGATGGAGGCGAACCGTGAACCCCCTGACCCACCAGTTCCCGCGGGGCCGGCCCGTCCCACCGAGCATGCGCCCGGCCTTCCTTGACAGGCGGGACGCCCTGATGGCCCGCCTCGAGATGGAGGCGCCCCACTGATCGACTGCCCCTTTGGGGGACTTCAACGCGGGGCCTTCTCGGGGACCTTCCCCGGCGACGGGGCGGGCCCGGGCCCGGGCTCCTCCCCATCCGGGACCTCCTCCTTTCTCACCCGCTGGACCCGCGGATCCTCCACGAACGGCTCGTACCGGCGAAGGGCCAGCGTCAGGTGATCTCCCAGATCGACGAGCAGGTCGATCTCGGGCACCTTCTGGCGGAAAATGGCCAGGATGGCCCCTTGAGGCGTGAGGACCGTGAGAAGGAGGCGGTCTGGCTCCCGCTGTTTCGCCACCACTTCCCCTTCGACATGCTCCACTCGTCCCGGGAGGACCGCCGGCAGATAAGGGCCGGCGAGCCGTGGCACGAGCAGCGTCCCGCTGACGCCCAGCACGACCCCCGCCATCAACAGGAGCACGATCGATCTGCTCCTCCTCCGCGTCCTCAAAGGAATGGGATCCCCCGGGCTCCCCACCCCCATCGTCGTCTCCCCTCCGCCGGACCAGGCGAGTTCTTCAGAATCCCATGTCGAACTCCTCCCGATAAGTGTAGCGCAGCACCCGGCTTTGTTCGCCGATAACTACCTCCAGGCGTTGACGGTGCTTATTCACGGCCGGCCGGAAGGGAAACAGGTGATTCCAGCCACGACGGTCACGGAGCGCCGTCCGGTTGCCGTCATAACGGTAACGTAGCACCGTCGTGTCACCCTCACGCCGCGCCTCCTGGGGGGCGCCCAGCCAGGCCCGGACCTCCTGCTCGGCCATCTCGCCGGCCTTCAGGCGCTCGACCACATCCGATCTGATTTCGCGGCCCCGGCTCGTCGCGCAGGCGGCCACCAGAAGGCTCACGGCCAGCGCGAGCGCGCCCGAGCCATAGCGAATCCCACGTGCTGAACGCATCCGGCACCCCCTCTCAGGCTGACTCACATCCCCCCTGAGCCCCGCACACGCCGCGAGAGCGCAGCACCACGCCTACCGCGGACGGATCAGGCAGACCACCCGACTGATGACGAGACGCTCCGGGACAGGCCCGAAGAGAGGCTGTCCGTGCTCCCCCGCGCGTGGTCTCCGAGCAGGACACAGCGCCCGTCCTCCAACACCCGTCCGACACGCTTCACGATCCGGCCGTCGCAGTGGGCTTCGGCCGATTGCGCCGGAAACCGTCCCGAGAGGGTCCGCGCAATAAGGCGAGGCCTGCTTAATGGAGAGGCCTGCTGCGCATCCCCGCACCCCCACATCATCGCAGCCAGATAGCCGAGGGGAAAACCGCCGGGCGGGGGGATCTGATGAACCGTTCGGGGCAAAAGCCTCCCCCTATCCGGAGGAGCGCGCCGGGCTCAGATGAGGCCCCGCCGGAGGGCTTCGGCCACGATCTTGGTCCGCACGCGGACCCCGAGGACGGCCCCGATCTTCTCCAGATGGTCCTTGACCGTGTGGGGGCTGAGGTGGATGCGCAGGCCGATCTCCTTGTTGGTCATCCCCTCGGAGAGGCATCGGATGATCGCGATGTCGGTCTCCGACAGCCACGCCCCCTGCTTCGCCACACCCTCCTTCGCTGACGGAAGCCTGCCACGGCCGGTCGCGGTAGAGATCACCTTGTTCGTGACCTTGGGATCCAGCACGGCGTCTCCCCGGTAGACCGCGCGGATCATCTTCTTGAGCTCGGCCAGCTCCACATCCTTGATCACATAGCCCTTGGCGCCAGCGATCAGGCTTCGGAACACGAGGCCGTCCTGGAGGTAGTTCGTGAGCATCACCACCGCGGTCTGCGGCGACGTCGCCAGAACGCGGCGGCAGACCTCCGGGCCGTCGGTATCCGCGAGCCGCACGTCGAGCAGCATCACGTCCGGCTGCGTCTCCTGGGCGACCTGGACCGCCTCCTCGCCCGTTCGGGCCTCGCCGATCACCACCATGTCCGGCTCGAGCTCCAGCGACTGCCGGAGCCCGTGGCGCACCACCTCGTGATCATCCACGACGACTATTCGGATCCCGGGCATGGCGCCTTCACCTCACCGGGATGGCCCCGCTCAGGCTGAAGCCGGAGCGGGCGTTGCGCCCGAGCCTGAGGCGGCCCCCGATCGCGCCGATGCGCTCCAGCATCTGCCGCAGCCCGAAGTGTCCCGGGACCTTCGCCAGCTGGACGACGTTGGTCCCCGCCGGGAGGCCCACCCCATCGTCCGTCAGCTCAAACCACGCCTCCCTGGCCCGGACCTCCAGCCGGGCTGTCACGCGCGTCGCCCGCGCATGCTTGGCGACGTTCGCCAGACCTTCCTGGAACGTCTTGTAGAGAACCTCCTGCTGCGCGTCGCCGAGGCCGGTCAGGTCCCCGCGCTGCTCCAGTTCGACGGGGATCCCGGTCAGCTTGCGGAATTGCTCGAGGAGCATCCGGAGCCTCTCGAGGAAGGCCCGATCCCCACTGTCCCCCCCCGACAGCCTGGAGATCAGCCGACGGATCTCGCCCATCATGAATCCCGTGCTGTCCCGGATCTCGGAGAGCCTCTGCGCCAGCTCGGAGGAGTAAGGCGCACGCTGGATGCACCAGTCGAGCTTGAGCGCGACCGAGAAGAGGAGCTGGCTCAGTGTGTCGTGGAGTTCCCCTGCCACCCGCATCCGCTCCCGACTCACCGCCGCCTCCTCGGCCTCGGCATACAGCCGGCTGTTCTCCAGGGCGATCGCGGCCTGGTCGGCGAGCTTGCTCAGGACCTCAAGATCCCGGGAGGTGAAGCGCCGCCCCACGCGGTGGGCCACGCAGAGAAGGCCGGTGATCGCCCCCCTGAACCACATGGGCACGGCGGCCTTGGCGACTACGCCTTCCCGGAGAAGGCCGTCGAAGTAATCTCCCCTCATTTCCCCGCCGCCGACGTGATCGCCGCCGGCCCTCGGATCGTTCCGGCAGTCCTCGGTCGCGAACGCCTCGCCTGTCTCCAAAACCCTGCCGGCAACGCCCTGCCCCCTGGTCAGGGTGACCGAGAGCAGCGTCGGGGTGCGAGCACCCGAGACCGCGCTGATGGTAGCCTTCCCGGGGGACGCGCCGTAGGTCGCGAGGAACGCCAGATCGCCGCTGCAGAGCTCCCTCGCCTTGTCCAGGATCCGCTGAAAGACCACCCTCCGGTCCAGCGACGAGGTGATCTCCCGGACCACCGCCTCGAGCGCGACGGCCTCCTGTTGTTGCCGGCGGATCTCGTCGAACAGGCGCGCATGCTCCAGGGCCAGGGCCGCCTGGTCGGCAAGGATCCGGACCAGCCTGAGCTCTTCCTCTTCGAACACCCGACCCTCCGCGTCTACGACGCCGAGCACCCCGAGGAGCCGGTCGGGGACCAGGAGGGGCACCGCGAGCCCGGAAAGAAACGGGCTCTGCTCGATGCGGGTCCGGAGTTCTGCCGTGAGGACGATCCGGGCGTCGTCGAGCACGTTGGCCGTCGCTACCGGGCGGCGTTCGCGCACGGCCAGCCCTGCCAGCCCGGTCCCCTTCGGCCGAACCAGGTTGAGGGGGGGGACGGTCTCCGGATCGCCTGAACAGACCACCGGCACCATGTCCCCCGACTCCGGATCCAGGCGATAAAGGGCAGAGGCTCCCACCTTGAGCAGTCGGCCGAGGCTGTCCACGATCCGCCGCCCGACCTCCTCCAGCTCCAGCGGCTGGGAGAGGAAGCACCCGAGATCGGCGAGGCTCTCCGCCGCTCGTCGGCGTTCCTCGGCGGCCTTATAGAGCTGCGCGTTACCCACGGCCAGGGCGATGCGCCGGCCCACATCCTCGGCCAACACGAGGTCCTCCCCGGTGTAGCCCGGCCCCGACTTCGCGCTCACGAAGGTGATGGCCCCGAGCGTCCGCCCGGAGGTCAGGAGCGGCACGATCATGTACGAGCGTGGCCGCAGCTCACGGAGGATGCTGAGGTCAGCCTCCTCGATGATGGACGCGGGGAGGGGATCGGGGACTTCAGACACGACCTCCGGCCTTGCGCTGCGCAATACCCTCATGATCGGATTCGCGCCGGCAGAGGC
Organism: Deltaproteobacteria bacterium; assembly: GCA_016183025.1. Classification (GTDB taxonomy): domain Bacteria; phylum Desulfobacterota; class JACPFL01; order JACPFL01; family JACPFL01; genus JACPFL01. The sequence continues at coordinate 9,709 of JACPFL010000283.1, forward strand.
CGGCTGGTTGTTACGCCATAGTCTACGGCCAAGTCCGACCCTGGATGGATCCGCATGCGCGATCGCGACCCGCCGGAACGACCCGGGCTCTTCGACGACGTCCACAAGACACCAATCGCCGAGGGCGGGCACGAGGAGCCGGGCCAGCTCGTTGAGCGTGACGTCCAGGTCAAACGATGACATGAGGATCGCGCTCGCCTCTGCCAGGAGCGCGAAGCGCCGCGCCGCAGCCTCTGTCGCCTCCGCAGCCCCCGGCTCCGGGGGGAGGCGCGGATGTGTTCCCGCAGTCTTGGCGGGGTGCTTGGGCTGACCCATCACCCGCTCCGCTCGCTCATCTCGGTCCTTGCGCCAAGCTCACGTCAGAATTCGCGGCGGACAAGTACGGCTCCCCAGAAGGGCGGCTCGTGGAACGGTGAGACCAATCTCCGAGGGACCATCCGGCTCGGCTGGAGGGGGTCCGCTGTCGGCCGGATCCGGCGCCGACATCTGCGAATAGATCGAGAACGGCTGCTGGCCGTCTTTGCGCGTCACAAGAATTATCCTCGATTAGATTTAAGGGGGCTCCGTCGACCTTGTCAAGGAGCCGCATCGCCGCGGCGTGCGGCGACTCGGGGTTTCCCCCCGATGGGGGGCCTCCCCCCTCCGATCGGCCGGAACATCATCCCCCATTCGGTGCGGGAATTCCCTCGCTCTCTGGGTTGAACCCGCTCCCCCTCGATCGCTAGCCTATGATTAAAGCCGTCGTGAGCCCTCCACTCGCTGCAGCCTTTCAGTCGGGAGGTGAGGAAGCGTGAAGCCCATGAATTCCCTGAGAACAGCCTGGCCCAGGCCGGTGCCGCCGGTGCCCAGGATCGGCCTCCAGCGTGGGCCTTCGAAAGCATCTCTGGGCCATCGTGCTGGCCGGCGGGGAAGGGAGGCGGCTGCGGCCCCTGATCCGCCGTGTGCACGGCGACGAGCGCCCGAAGCAGTACGCCACGCTCGTCGGGTCACGGTCGATGCTCCGCCACACGATCGACCGCGCGGCCCTGGCCGTGCCCCCGGAACGGATTGTGGTGGTCACCCAGTGGCGCCATGTCCAATACGTGACCCCGGAGGTGAAGGCCGGCCTGATGCCGCGGGTCCTGGTTCAGCCCGAGGATCGGGGCACGGCAGCCGGCGTCCTGCTCCCGGCTCACTGGATCCAGTGGGGAGACCCCGCCACCATCGTGGCGGTGTTCCCGTCCGACCACTTCGTCCTGGAGGAGGCCGCCTTCATCGATCATGTCCTGGAAGTCGCGGCCTTCGTGAGCAGGCACCCCCGGTGGATCGTCCTGATCGGGGCGCAGCCCTCTGAACCGGAACCGGAGTACGGCTGGATCGAACCCGGAAGGCCCGTGGGCTCGATCACCGCCGGTCCCATCTGGCGGGTCCGTCGGTTCTGGGAGAAGCCTTCCGAGGAGGAGGCGCACGGCTGCTTTGCGAGAGGATGCCTCTGGAACACGTTTGTCTTCGTCGCGCATGTGGGCGCGCTCATCGAAGCCGGATGGCGGTTCCTCCCGGAGCTCAGTTACCGGCTGGCCCCGGTCGCGTCCCTCGCCCACGCCCCGGAGAACGGCGAAGCAGTCCGCGAGGCCTACGCGCTCGCGCCTCAGGCGAACTTCTCCGAGGCGCTCCTCTAGCGGTGCCCGTCCATCCTCGCCGTCTCCAAGCTGCCCCCCCTCACGTGGTCCGACTGGGGGACGCCCAGACGGGTCCTCGAGAGCCTCCGGAAGACGGGGATCTCGCCATCGTGGTTGACGGAGGTCGACCGGCTGGCCCTGGCATCAGGGTGAGAAAGGCCGCCTGCTCCTTCACCGGGCGGCTCTCTCCCGGCCAGCGGGAGCGAACTCGGAGGATCCCGATGCGTTCCGCCTATCGGCTCCCGTGAGGACCGGGGCCGCCACGGACGGTCCGGCATTGGTGGGCGAAGCGGACGCCCGCGCTGAATGGGGCATGGAGGACGAAGGATCACCCCGATGTTCCAGTGGCTGGGGTTGGATCGCTGGGTGACAGGAGCGGTGGCGGAGCCGTCCGTGACCTTCGCGGTGGTGCTGCTGGTCGGGCTGCTCCTGCGTGCCATGGGACTGCGGCACCTGCGACGCTGGGCTGCCCGCACTCCGGGACAGGTGGACGACGAGATCACCCAGGCCCTGCGGGTCCCGTCCCTCTTCTGGGTCCTGGCCGTGGCCCTCTATGTCGCCGTGGACATCTCCGACCTCCCGCCGCGGATGGCGACCACCGCCACCGTCCTGCTCCACGCCCTGGTCATCCTGTCGGTCACGCTGGTCTCGGCCAATGTGGCGGGGCGCGCCTTCGTCCGCTATGCCGCGCGGCAGGAGACCCTTCCCGTCACGGGCCTCACCCAGACCTTCATCCGGGGAGGCATCCTCGTCGTCGGCGGGCTCGTGCTCCTGACATCTCTGGGGATCTCCATCACCCCGCTCATCACCGCGCTCGGCGTGGGCGGGCTCGCCGCGGCCCTGGCGCTCCAGGACACGCTCTCCAACCTGTTCGCCGGGGTCCACATCCTGATGGACAAGCCGGTCCGCGTGGGGGACTACGTGAAGCTGGACGGCGGACAGGAAGGCTACGTGGTGGACATCGGCTGGCGGACGACCCGCATCCGCATGCTCCCGAACAACATCATCATCGTCCCGAACAACAAGCTCGCCCAGTCCATCATCACCAACTACCACCTCCCCGAAGAGCGGATGGCCCTGCTGCTCCCCATGTCGGTGAGCTATGCGTCGGACCCTGAGCACGTCGAGCGGGTGCTCGTCGAGGAGGCCACCAGGGCGGCCGCGGAGGTTCCGGGTCTGCTCGCGGAGCCACCGCCCTTCGTCCGCTTCATCCCCGGCTTCAAGGATTTCTCCCTGGACTTCACCCTCATCTGCCAGGTGCGGGAGTACGTGGACCAGTACCTGGCCCAGCACGAGCTGCGCAAGCGGATCTTCCGGCGGTTCCAGGAAGAGGGGATCGAGATCCCCTTCCCGATCCGGACCGTCTATCTCCGCGATGAACGGAATGAGAAGGAGAGGCTCGGCCGATGAGTACCTCCTGGCTGTTGATCTTCGTCCTCCCTTTCACGCTCAATGCCTGCGGGCGGAGTGAGAGCCCGCCCCCGGGCTCACCCCAGGCCTCGGGGTCGAGG
>JACPFL010000281.1 GCA_016183025.1 Deltaproteobacteria bacterium
CCTGCCGCCGACCACGCCCGAGCTGACCACGATCCTCGAGGCGGTCCCGCTCCAGCTCCTGGCGTACCACATCGCCGTGCTGCGTGGGACCGACGTGGACCAGCCCAGGAACCTCGCCAAGAGCGTCACGGTGGAGTGAGGTGCGCCGATGCCACAGGTTGATGAGATCGAGGTTCGAGGACCGATCGGAGGACGAGGAGCTGAGATCGTGACGGCGGAGGCCCTGGCCTTCGTCGCCAGGCTCCAGCGGGAGTTTGGCCCGATTCGCGAGGGACTCCTCAAGCGACGGGCCGTGAGGCAGCGCGAGCTCGATGCGGGGGCGCTTCCGGATTTTCTGCCCGGGACCCGGCAGATCCGTGAAAGCGACTGGACGGTGGCCTCGGCCCCCCGGGACTTCCGGAAGCGGTGGGTGGAGATCACCGGGCCGGCGGAGCGGAAGATGGTGATCAACGCCCTGAACTGCGGGGCGGACGTCTTCATGGCCGACTTCGAGGACGCCCATACGCCCACCTGGGGGAACATGGTCGAGGGCCAGGTCAACCTGATCGACGCCATCGACCGGACCATCGAGTTCACGAGCCCGGAGGGGAAGGTCTACCGCCTGAACGACCAGGTGGCCACCCTGATGGTGCGCCCCCGGGGCTGGCACCTCGTGGAAAAGCACGTCCTGGTGGATGGGAGGCCCATCTCTGGCAGCCTCTTCGACTTCGGGTTGTTCCTCTTCCACAACGGGAGGAGGCTGCTCGACAAGGGTACCGGACCGTACTTCTACCTGCCCAAGCTGGAGAGCCACCTCGAGGCCCGGCTCTGGAACCAGGTTTTCGTCTTCGCCCAGGAGGCGCTCGGCATCCCCCAGGGGACCATCAGGGCCACGGTGCTGGTGGAGACGATCCTGGCGGCGTTCGAGATGGCCGAGATCCTGCACGAGCTGAAGGACCACTGCGGGGGGCTGAACGCGGGCCGGTGGGATTACATGTTCAGCATCATCAAGAAATTCGGGAATCGCCCGGAGTTCGTCCTGCCGGACCGGGCCCAGGTGACCATGACCGTGCCCTTCATGCGGGCCTACACCGAGCTCCTGGTCAGGACCTGCCACCGCCGGGGGGCGTACGCCCTCGGGGGGATGGCTGCCTTCATCCCCAGCCGCAGGGATCCCAAGATCAACGAGGTGGCCCTGGCCAAGGTCCGGGAGGATAAGGTGCGGGAAGCGGGCGATGGGTTTGACGGGACGTGGATCGCCCACCCTGACTTGGTCTCCGTGGCCCGGGAGCCCTTCGAACGGGTCATCGGGGAAAGGGTCCACCAGCTCGACAGGCAGCGGCAGGAGGTAGTGGTCAGCGCCAAGGATCTTCTCGACATCCGGGTTCCCGGCGGGGAGATCACGGAGGCAGGTCTCCGCACCAACGTGAGCGTCGCGATCCAGTACGGTGGGGGCTGCCGCGATCTACAACCTCATGGAAGACACGGCGACCGCGGAGATCTCTCGGTCACAGGTGTGGCAGTGGCTCCGGCATGGGAGGCGTCTCAAGGAAGGGCCCCAGGTGACCCGGGAGTTGGTCCGGAAGGTCGAGGAGGAGGAGCTCGGGAAGATCCGGGCAGCCGTGGGCGAGAAGCTGTATGCCCGGGGCCGGTACAAAGACGCCGCGGACGTGTTCGAAGAGGTGGCCCTGAGCAAGGAATTTGTCGAGTTCCTGACCCTGCCCGCGTACGGACGCATCGACCTGTAGCTCGGCCTCGTCAGGGCCCAGCAGGTCTTCTTCCTGCTGCCGACCTGTCCGCCGCCGTGCATCAGAGGAAGGCGCGATCGAGGGACGAGATGAACTGGATGCCAGGGACGGTGCAGCGGCTCAGGCGGTCGTCGTTGGTGATGAACAGGTCGACGCCGGCCTGGGCGGCGCATGCCAGCTGCACGGCGTCCGGCGCCCGAATGGTTCGGTCGCGCCGGACGGTGGCGTAGATCCTGGCAGCGTCCCTGTCGAAGGGGATCAGGACGGCCGCCGTCGAGAGCGCCTCCTCGTACCGGCGGCGAAGCAAATCGTCCTCCCTTTCCAGCGGTTTGACCAGCACCTCGCCGAGCGTCAGGGTCGAGGTGCAGAGCTGGTCGTTCCGCTTGAGCATGCGCTCTCTCAGCGCCGCCACGCGATCGGATCGGGCGCCGTGACCCTCGAAGAGGTAGATGAAGAGGTTCGTGTCCCAGAAGATACGGCTCATTCCCATCCCTCACGGAGCCGCCGCACGTACTCGTCCGCAGGCTCATCCGACCAGAGGGCCGTTCCTGACCCGCGCAGTGACAGGAGTGGGTCCGCCTCGCGGACCGGGGGGCGGCGCCCGGCGTACTCACTGTGATACCAGTCGAGCAGCTCCCCGTACGCGGTTGGGATGTCCTCCCTGGCAGGCGTGATCTTGCCTCCTTCTCGGGCGGGATCGTACGGGTCGCCCGGCCGAAAAAGGCGCCGGCGGCTCTGGCCCGTCTCGAAAAGCATCCGGTGCCGGCCGGGGTTGGGGCGCCGGTTGGCCACGCAGTGTTGGACTGCATGGACGTATACGCTGGGGCGGGGTGGCTGGAACAGTCCCTCCTTTCTGGCTCGCTCGACGATCTCGGTCACCGTAAAATCCGGGCGCCCCGGGTTCTCGCGGTGGAGCAGGGCTGTGGCGATCCAGACCTCGTCGGCCACCTTGAGTGCTGGAGGGCTCTTCGGCATCATGATGATCGCTCCATATAATCAATGATACATAGTATACAATGTACGTCAAGACTTTCTTTGTTTACACGGAGTTCCGAGCTACGCCCTGGTCCGCGATTCGGCTCGCCATCTTCAGATCTGGGTCTGATCGAAGGTGGCGGGCGGGACCGCAAGGCCGACGAGCACGGTGCACTGGTCTGGCTCCTGCGCCGGAGGATTAGGGGACCGTTGAATCGCCCGCGCCCCCGTGGTAACAATAGACCGAGGTGCGCGTATGACGGCGAAGGGCGAGGCGGCATGAAGATCACGCGGGCGGAGGTGGAGCACGTGGCCACGCTGGCCCGGCTGGCCCTGACAGAGGCCGAGGCCGAGGCGTTCACGGCCCAGCTCGACCAGATCCTGACCTACATGGAGAAGCTCAACGAGCTGGACACGCGGGGGATCGAGCCCACCGCCCACGCCGTGACCATCGCCCCGGTGCTCCGGGAGGACGAGGTGCGCCCCTCGCTCCCGCCGGCCGCCGCCCTGAGCAACGCCCCGGCGCGCGAGGCGGAGTGCTTCAAGGTGCCCCGCGTGATCGAGTAGGCGCGCCCGCATCCCCCCGGGCCCGGCGTGGCCCCATGAGACCTGGATTGGACCCCGTGGACCTCTGTGATCTCACGATCCATGAGCTGCACGACCGGCTCGCGCGCCGCGAGGTGCGCGCCCAGGAGCTCCTGCAGGCCGTCCAGGAGCGGATCCGCCGGGTGGAAGGGATCGTCCACGCCTACGTCACGCAGACCCTGGAGTCGGCCGAGGTAGAGGCCGCAGCGATCGACGCCCACCTGGCCCGCGGTGAGCCCCTCCCCCCGCTCGCCGGCATCCCCGTCGCCCTGAAGGACATCTTCTGCACCGAAGGGGTCCGGACCACGTGCGGGTCGCGGATCCTCCATCCCTACGTGCCGCCCTACGATGCCACAGTCGTAGCCCGGCTGAAGGCCCAGGGGGTCATCCTCCTCGGGAAGCTCAACATGGACGAGTTCGCCATGGGCTCCTCCACCGAGACCTCGGCCTTCGGCGTGACGCGCAACCCGTGGAACCCCGAGTACATCCCCGGGGGCTCCAGCGGGGGCTCCGCCGCGGCGGTGGCGGCGGGCGAGTGCATCGCCTCGGTGGGGACCGATACCGGCGGCTCCATCCGGCAGCCTGCGGCCTGCTGCGGGGTCGTGGGGCTCAAGCCGACCTACGGCCGGGTCAGCCGGTACGGGATGATCGCCTTCGCCTCCTCGCTCGACCAGGGCGGGCCGATCACCAGAGATGTCACGGACGCCGCGCTGGTGCTGCAGGCCATCGCCGGGCACGACCCGCTCGACTTCACGTCGATCCCGGCCGATGTGCCGGACTATGTGGCGGCGCTCACCGGGGATGCCCGGGGGGTAAGGATCGGCCTGCCGCGGGAGTATTTCCTGGAGGGGCTGGACCCGGAGGTGGCCCGGGCCGTGCGCGAGGCCGTACGCGTGCTCGAGGGGCTGGGGGCCACGATCGCCGAGACCTCGCTCCCGCATACCGACTACGCCTTGGCCGCGTACTACATCATCGCCCCGGCCGAGGCGAGCTCGAACCTGGCGCGCTACGACGGGGTCCGGTACGGGCACCGGGGCGGGCCGGGGGCCCTGCGCCAGATGTACATGCGGACGCGGCAGGAGGGGTTCGGCTCAGAGGTGAAGCGGCGGATCATGCTCGGGACCTACGCCCTGTCGGCCGGCTACTACGAGGCGTACTACCGCAAGGCGCAGCAGGTGCGGACCCTGGTGCGGCAGGACTTCGAGGAGGCCTTCCGCCGCTTCGACGTGCTGGCCACGCCCACGATGCCCACGCCCCCGTTCAAGCTGGGGGAGAAGCTGCAGGACCCGCTGCAGATGTACCTCTCGGACGTCTACACGATCCCGGTGAACCTGGCGGGGATCCCCGGGCTCGTCCTCCCCTGCGGTTTCTCAGCCGACGGCCTCCCGATCGGGCTGCAGCTCATCGGCCGCCCGCTGGACGAAGCGACGCTGCTGCGGGTCGGCCACGCCTTCGAGCAGGCCACGGACTACCATCGCCGCCGGCCACCGCTGGCCACCGGGGGGTAGAGGAGGCAGAAGGAGGATCGTCATGGCTGAGGCCGCCAAGGTCCGGATCACCCGGCCTGCCCTCCGGGGCCGGGAGTGGCTGGTCATCGCGGGGGATCACCTGGCGGCCCAGGCCGGGGCCCGGGTGCTGCAGCAGGGCGGCAACGCCGTGGACGCCACCGTGGCCGCCGCGGCCGCGGTGGGCGTGGTGGAGCCGCTTCGCTCGAACATCCTGGGCGGGGAGTCGTTCATCCTCCTGTGGAGCGCCGCGGACCGGCGGCCGTTCGTGATCGACGGGATCGGATATGCCCCGGCCGGGGCCACGGTGGAGCGCTACCGCGAGCTGGGCGGGGTCCCCCAGCACGGGCTCCAGGCGAGCTGCGTCCCCGGCGCGTTCGACGGGTGGGTGCTGGCCCTGGAGCGCTTCGGCACGATGACCCTGGCCCAGACCCTGGCGCCGGCCCTGGAGCTGGCCGAGGCCGGGTTCCTGGTCTCGGAGCTCCTGCACGAGACCATGGTGCAGCAGTTTGAGACCCAACTGAAGCACCCGGCGACCGCCAAGGTCTTTCTGAAGGACGGTCGCCCCTACGCGGCGGGGGAGCGGCTCGTCCAGCCAGACCTGGTCCGGACCTTCCGGAAACTGCTGGCAGTAGAGGAGGCTCACCGCTCGCAGGGGCGCGGGAAGGCGCTGCAGGCCGCGCGGGACTTTTTCTACCGGGGGGAGATTGCCGAGGCCATCGTCCGCTTCTCCCACCGTGAGGGCGGGCTCTTCGACGAGCAGGACTTCACGCGCTACGAGGCGGCTGTCCTGGAGCCGATCCGGACGGCGTACCGCGAGTGGGAAGTGCTGGAGATCCCCCCGCCGTCTCAGGGGATCACCTTGCTCATGGCGCTGAACGTGCTCGAAGGGTACGACCTCAAGGGGTGGGGGTGGCAGAGCGCCGAGACGATCCACGCCATGGTCGAGGCCGTGGCGTTGACTTTCGCGGATCGGGAGGCCTACATCGCCGACCCGTCCTTCGTGAAGGTCCCGACGGAGCGGCTGCTGTCCAAGGCCTACGCGGAGGCACAGCGCCGGCGCATCCGGCCCGACCGGAGCCTGACCTGGCCGGTGTCAGGCGGGCTCGGCGACACGACCTCCATCACCGTGGCGGACGCCCAGGGGAACCTGGTCTCGGTGACCACGAGCATCGGGGCCGGGAGCGTCGTGGCCGGAGAGACCGGCATCCTCCTGAACAACCGGGTCCGGATGTTCCACCTGGACCTGAACCACCCGAACGTCGTGGCGCCCGGGAAGAAGGTGCGAATGACGCTGAACCCCGCTATGGCCCTGCGGCGCGGTCGGCCGTGGATGGCCTTCGCCAGCCCCGGGGGTGACGTGCAGCCCCAGGTGCAGCTCCAGTCCTTCCTCAACGTGGTCGAGTTCGGGCTCACGCCCCAGGAGGCCGTGGAGGCGCCGCGCTGGGTCTCCACCGCCTTCCCCAACACCTCTCTCCCCCACAAGCCGGGCAACGCCCTGCAGATGGAGCCGGGGTTCCCCGAGGCGGTGCGCCAGGCGCTGGAGGCCAAGGGGCACGTGCTCGCCCGGCCCGGGGAGATGGGGAGTGTGGCGATGATCGTCCGGGATGAGCAGGGCGGGCTCCACGGCGGCGCCGATCCCCGGCGCGAGGCCTACGGGATCGCGTGGTAGGCGCCGCCCGCGACGCGTTGGGGCACCAGAGGGAATGGCACCAGAGGAGATGGCAGTGAGCCGGGCAAAAGGCGAGGTGAGCAACGCCGGGACGGGGGCGCCGGACCCCCGGGCCGCCCCGGGGGCGACCGGGGGGTACGAGGCGGTCATCGGGCTGGAGGTGCACGCCCAGCTCCTGACCCGCTCCAAGATCTTCTGCGGCTGCTCCACGGCCTTCGGCGCGCCCCCGAACAGTCACGCCTGCCCGGTCTGCCTGGGGATGCCCGGCGTGCTGCCGGTGCTGAACCGGCGCGCGGTGGAGTATGCGGTCAAGGTGGCGCTGGCCACCCACTGCACCGTGGCCCTCTCCAGCATCTTCGCCCGGAAGAACTACTTCTACCCGGACCTCCCCAAGGGCTACCAGATCTCCCAGTACGAGCTGCCCCTGGCCACCAACGGCTACCTCGATATCCCGCTGGATGGAGGCGGGAAGCGGGTGGGGCTGCAGCGGATCCACCTGGAGGAGGACGCGGGCAAGCTCCTGCACGAGACCCCGGGTCCCTACAGCCTGGTGGACTTCAACCGCTCCGGCGTCCCGCTCATCGAGATCGTGAGCCAGCCTGACCTCCGGACCCCGGAGGAGGCCGGCGCGTACCTGCGCGAGCTGCGCAGCATCCTCGTGTACCTCGAGGTCTGCGACGGGAACATGGAGGAGGGGAGCCTGCGCTGCGACGCCAACGTCTCCCTGCGCCCGCGGGGCCAGGCGGCCTTCGGCGTCAGGTCGGAAGTGAAGAACATGAACTCGTTCCGCAACGTGGAGCGAGCCCTGGAGTACGAGATCGCGCGCCAGGAGAAGGTCCTGCGCCAGGGCGGCACCATCGTGCAGGAGACCCGGCTGTGGGACGCGGCCCGCGGCGTGAGCGTGTCCATGCGCGGCAAGGAGGAGGCCCACGACTACCGCTACTTCCCCGAGCCCGACCTGCTCCCCCTGGTGCTGGAGCAGGCCTGGGTGGACCAGGTCCGGGCGAGCCTGCCCGAGCTGCCGGCGGAGAAGCGGGCCCGGTTCGTCGGGGAGTACGGGCTCCCGCCCTACGACGCGCAGGTGCTGACCAGCAGCAAGGCCCTGGCCAACTACTTCGAGGAGTGCGTCCGCCTCTACCCCAAGCCCAAGGTCGTCTCGAACTGGGTCATGGGCGATGTGCTGCGGGAGCTCAAGGGCGACGAGCGGGGGATCGAGGCGGCGCCGGTGACCCCCGAGCACCTGGCCCGGATGCTCCGTCTGATGGACAGCGGCACGATCAGCGGCAAGCTCGCCAAGACGGTCTTCGAGGAGATGTGGCGGAGCGGGGACGACCCCGAGGAGATCGTGAAGCGCCAGGGGCTGGTCCAGGTCTCTGACGAGGGGGCGATCGGGCCGGCCGTCGAGGCAGTGCTGCAGGCCCATCCAGGGGAGGTCGAGGCGTACCGCGGGGGCAATGACAAGCTCCTCGGGTTCTTCGTCGGGCAGGTCATGAAGGCGACGCAGGGGAAGGCCAACCCCCAGCTCGTGAACGAGATCCTCCTCCGGAAGCTCCGCGGAGGCTGACGGCCGTGCGCCTGGCGCTCCGACGGGCGCTGATCGGGCTGGGCGGTGTCCTGGCCCTGTTCCTGCTCCTGGCGCTGATCCTGCCGGTCCTGGTTGACAGCAACCGCTACCGGACGTTGCTCGTCGCCCAGGTGGAGAAAGCGCTCGGGCGCCGGGTCGAGGTCGGGGCCATTCGCCTGAGCCTCCTGGGCCGGCTCAGCTTCACGGTCCAGGACGTCCGCGTGGCCAACTCCCCCGGGTTCCAACAGCCCCTGTTCCTGGAGGCCCGCCAGATGAGCGTGCGGGTCCGCCTGCTCTCCTTGCTCCGGCGGAGCATCCAGATCACCAGCCTCAGCGTGGACGCCCCGCGCATCAGCATCGAGCGCGACGCGGCCGGCCAGCTCAGCATCGCGGACCTGCTGACCCAGCCTCAGGCGGCCCCTCCTGGGGGCGTGCCCCCCGGCTCGCCGCCGGGCCAGCCTCGGGGCCGGGAGCCAGCGGCCCCGGAGTCCCGCCGGACCATGGTCACCTTCCCGTTTGCGGCAGTGATGGTCCGGGACGGACGGATCTCCTTCCACGACGCCAGCGCGACTCCGGGTGAATTGAGAAGCGTGGAGCTGACGCGGGTGGAGCTGCGCAGTGAGGCCACGGGTCTGAGCAGGCGCCTGAAGGTCTCGCTTTCAGGGGCGCTGCCCGGTCAGGGCGAAGGGCTGCGCATCTGGGGGGAGGTCGGCCCTCTCGTGGCCGGTGACGGCGCAGTCCACTTCGACCTGCACGTGCGGCTGACCAAGATCCCAGCGGCGCTGGTGGCCCCCTACCTGCCCCGCATTCCGCGCCTGTTCACCCAGGGACGGCTCAGCGCAGACCTCCAGGTGAGCCGCCGTGGGACCGGGGCCGTGGACACGCGTGGAGAGATGGTCCTGGAGGACCAGGCCGGGGAGCGGGCGCTCTTTCGTCTCAGACTCAGCAAGGCGCTCGGAGCCGAGCCGGGAGGCCGGATCCGCGTGGAGGGGGCCACGCTGGAGATGGGTCAGAGCGCGCTGAACGTTTCGGGGACGCTGGGCGGCCCCGAGGGCCTGCTGGACCTCACCCTGACGGGTGAGCGGCTCGCCCTCGACGATGTGGAGCGCTGGCTTCCGGGCCTGCCGGAGCAGGGATGGCGTGCCAAGGGCACGGCCCGGCTGACCCTGGAGGCGTATGGCCCCCTCAATCAGGTCGGCGTGGCGCTCCAGGCCCGGTTCGATCGGGCCGAGATCGCCTACCGGGACGCCTTCCTGAAGCCGCAAGGCTTACCAGCGGGCCTGCGCCTGCAGGCCCGGCTCGTGGGGGACGACCTGTTCGTGGACCAGATGACCTTCACGGCCGAGCAGCTCGCGCTCCAGGGCCGCGGGGTGCTGCGTCTGCAGCCGGGGCTACACCTGGCCGGGGTCTTCTCGACGAACGCCTTCCCCGTCGAGGGGATCGCGCGGCTGCTGCCGGTCCTGGCCACGGCGGGCGTGTCGGGCCGGAGCCAACTGCGCGGGGAGGTGACCGGGAACCCCGTGAATGGGGGGCTGGAAGCCCGCGGCGCGTTGACCATCTCCACCGGGCGCTTCCGGGAGGTCCCCTTCACGAACCTTCGAGCGGATTTCCACTACGGCCACCAGGTGCTGACCCTCCGGTCGATCTCCGGCGGGCTCCTGGAAGGCACCTATACCGGCGACGCGCGCCTCGCCCTGGGCGCTGGTCCCCTGGCGTACCAGACCCATTCCAGGGTGGAGCGGGTGAAGGTCGAGAAGCTTCTGGCCTTGACCACCAACTGGAGGGGTGTCCTGACCGGACTGGCCTCGGCGTCGATGGAGCTGACCGGGCGGGTTGGGGAGCCTGAGACAGCCACGGGGGAGGGTGAGGTACGGATCACCAAGGGCCGGGTGCAGGTCTTCGATCTGATGGCGCGGCTCGGCGAGATCCCGGGGCTCGCGGGGGTGCGTGGCCCTGCCCAGGGGGGGACCGCCTTCGAGGAGCTGACAGCCCAGGTCCGGATCCGAGATCGGAAGATCGTGACCCCCACCCTGGCCCTGCGCGGGCCTGGGATGGAGCTGACTGCCCGGGGGTCGCTCGGGCTGGACCGAGCCCTGGACTATCAGGCCCAGGCCCTGCTCTCCTCGGAGCTCAGCGCCAGAGTTTCCCGCGGGGGGCTGGATCGGCTGATTCGAGAACGG
>JACPFL010000280.1 GCA_016183025.1 Deltaproteobacteria bacterium
AAGCTGGAGGAGTACGACGACCACCTCTTCCTCGCCATGCACTTCCCCCGCCGTGAGGACAAGCGGACCGAGCTGACCTCCGACGAGCTGCACGTGTTCCTGGGCCCGAGCTTCCTCGTGACCGTGCACCAGGCCGCCATGGCCGCGCTGGAAGAGGTCTGGCGGCGCCTGGAGCGCGAGCCCCGGCGGTTCGAGACCGGGCCGGATTTCCTCTTCTACCTCCTGATCGACCGGCTGGTGGACAGCTTCTTCCCCGTGCTCGACGCCATGGACGACTGGATCGATACCCTCGAGCAGCGCGTCATCCGCCGGACCCGGGCCACCGCCATGCACGAGATCTTCGTCCTCCAGCGCAACCTCCTCTTCCTGCGTCGCGCGTCCGGACCGCTCCGGGAGGTCCTGCACACGCTCGCCTTCAGAGACCACGACCTGGTGGACCGCAAGAGCGCCTTCTACTACCGGGACGCCTACGACCACCTGATCCGCATCCACGACACCACCGAGATCCAGCGCGACCTGCTGGCGAACGTCCTGGACGTCTACCTCTCCATCACCTCGAACCGCCTGAACGAATCCATCAAACGGCTCACGGTCGTCGCCACCGTCTTCCTGCCGCTCTCCTTCATCGTCGGGTTCGGGGGGATGAACTTCAAGCACATCCCCTTCGACAACCCCCTGGCCTTCGTCCTCACCCTGCTCCTCATCGCCGCGACCCCAGGGGCCATGTACGTGCTCTTCCGCTGGCGCGGCTGGATTTAGAACAGACGCGCTCAATGCAGGAAGGAGCCGCCGTCCACCACGATGGTCTGGCCGGTCACGAAGTCGCTGTCATCCGAGGCCAGGTACACGACGGTCCCCACGAGGTCCTCCGGGGACTGGCTCCGCTGGAAACACCGGGAGGCGATGGCGTCCTTGTTCATCACGTCCGCGAAGCCGGGCTTGTTGATCACCCCCTCGCTCAGGGTGAACCCCGGGGCGATGGCGTTGACGGCGATCCCGAACTCCCCGAGCTGACGGGCGCAGGCCCGGGTCAGCGAGATCACGGCCCCCTTCGACGTCGTGTAGTGGATCCACTTCGGGGTCCCCTTGAAGGCCACCCCCGACGAGATGTTGATGATCTTCCCCTTCCCCTGCTTCTTCATCTGGGGAAGCACCGCCTTCGTGCAGAGAAAGAGCCCCTTGACGTTGACGGCCATCACCCGGTCCCACTCCTCGGCCGAGATCTCCCACAGGGGCTTGATGTCCAGGACCGCGTAGAGCCCGGCGTTGTTGACCAGGATGTCGATCCGCCCGAACTTGGCCACCGTCTGCTCGGCCATCGAGCGCGTGCTCTCCTCGCTGGTCACGTCCGTGTGCAGGCCGATCGCCTCCCCCCCGAACCCCTTGATCTCGTCCACGGTGGCCTGGGAGTTCAGGACGTCCGCCGAAACGACCTTGGCCCCCTCCTGCGCGAGGCGCCGGCAGTAGAATCGGCCGATCCCCTGGGCCCCGCCCGTGACGATCGCCACCTTGTCCTTGAGTCTCATCCCCTCCTCCTTTCCCCAGTGCCCGAACCCGCGGGGGCGGTCCCGGTCGGGCGGTCGGCTGTCTCCGGCCTGGCCGGCCCAGCGCGACGCGCCGCCCCCCGGATCACAGGCTGTAGAACGCCATCGCGTTCTGGCCCAGGATCCGCGCCTTCTGCTCCTTGGTCAGGTCGGTCCGCTCCTCGATCTCCTTGACCGCGTTCTCCCGCGCTTCCGCGTGGGGCATGTCCCCCGACATCATGATCCGGTCCTCCCCCACGAACTCCAGCACCTGCGGCAGGAGCCGCTCCTCGGCCTCGCAGGTGAAGTAGATCTGGCAGTCCCGGAGGTACTCGCTGGCGGGGCGCCGCGGGGTCCACCACCCCGCCATCCGCTCCGACCCGAAGTAGTGGTCCAGGCGCTGCACGAGGTAGGGGACCCAGTCCGAGCCCGCCTCCAGGAACCCCACCTTGAGTCTCGGGAAGCGGTCGAGGATCCCGCCGCCCAGGAAGCTGAAGAACCCCATCATCACCGGCAGCGTGAAGCTGATGACGTGGGCGCCGAAGATGCTGTCGATGCTCCACTTGAGCCCCGGATGGCTCCAGCCGGTGTGCACGCAGATCGGCATCCCCAGCCGCTCGGCCTCGGCCCAGAACGGGTCGAGGTCGCGGTGGTGGAGCATCCGCTGGTCGATCGTCCCGTAGACCGCCGCCCCCACGGCCCCGAGGTCCTTCGCGCGCTTGAGCTCGGCGACCGCCTCGGGCACGCTGCGCACCGGCATGACGGCCGCAAACTTGAGGCGCTCCGGCCGCTGCTTGCAGACGCCGGCCATCCAGGTGTTGTAGCTCCGCATGAGCGCCGCCTCGAAGTGGATATCCTCGGTGAGCTGCTCGAGGAAGATCGTGGGGAAGTTCACCTGGACGTCGATCCCGAACTGCTCCATCTCCTTCAGCCGCGCGTCGGGGTCCGTGAGCCCCTGGCTCCCCAGGCTGAATATCTTGCTCCGGGCGAGCTGCTGGGCGAGCGGCGTCCCGAAGACCGTCGACCCCTGCCCCACCGGCTTCGGGAAGATCTGGGAGTCGACGAACCAGAACGCGTTCATGTGCCCCAGCGCCGGGCGGTCCTCGGTGGTCAGCGCGAAGGGCTTCCGGGGCTCGTACTCCTTGTCCAGGTATTCCCAGGCCTCGGCCGGCTCCTCCACGTGGGAGTCGGCGTCCACGACGAGCGAGGTCTTCATCGCGTCCTCCTCAGGCCCACCCCGGATCCCCCGCGGATGGGGGCCGGGCGTGAAATATCCAGCTCACGGTCGCGTATTTCTCCCGGAGCAGGCGCTCAGCCAGCTCACGCTCCTCCTGGCCGAGGCGCTCCGGGACCAGGGTCACCCCGAAATGCTTCGGCACGGCCTGCTGCAGGAGCGCGGCCAGGTCGGCCGTGCCCACCGGACGCCCCAGCTCGGCAGCCAGGTTCGTCACCTCCTCCTTTCGACTTCGGACCCCGCGGGCCCTCCTTTGGTCCGCGGGGTGCCGGCCATAGAGTTCCAGCAGCTCACGCAGGACCTCCAGGTCCGAGGCCACCAGCAGGGTCCCGTGCAGCAGCAGGCCCTGTCGGCCCAGACGCCCGGCCAGCCCGCAGACCTTCCGGCCCCGGACATAGACGCCGTTCGGGGCGCGGAAGGAGGCCTCCAGCCCCAGCTCCCCCAGCATCTCGACCAGGAGCTGGCTCACGATCTCGTAGTTCCGGCGGAGGTCCGGGGCGAAGTGCGGGTCGCGCCGGCCGACGCAGAACGTGTAGTTCAGGTTGCCCGGATCATGGTAGACCGTCCCCCCGCCGGTGAAACGCCGGATGATGGGGACCCGCCGACGAAGGCAGGCCTCCACGTCCACCTCGGCGCGGACCTCCTGGGAGGCCCCGACTACAACCGCCGTCGGGTTGCGCCAGACCCGGACCGTTGGCGGCCCCCCCCTGCGCTCCAGGACGCGGAAGAGCGCTTCCTCCAGGGCCACGTTCAGGTACGGGCTCTCGAGCTCCTGGTCGAGCCACCGCCACCGCTCGCCCATCTCGATCGTGTCAGCCGGTCCCAGGCCGGGCACCCTGCGGGCCGTGGGGACGTCATCCGGGCTTCCGGCCCCCCGCGCGTCAGAGCAGGGCATGG
>JACPFL010000282.1 GCA_016183025.1 Deltaproteobacteria bacterium
GGGGTGAGGGTATGAAGAAGCTCTCGATTCTGATGGTGTCGCTGATGGTGATCGCGGGGCTGGTCACCCTGGGCATCCCCCAGATGGCGACCGTGATGGCCGGCGAGACCAAGATGGAGGAGAAGGCCGACAAGGCGGCGAAGCCCGCCAAGAAGCCGGCTGTCCGGACGAAGCAGGCCACCGGGGTCGTCGCCAAAGCGGCTGCTGACAGCCTGACCATCAAGCGGAAGGTGAAGGGCGAGGAGAAGGAGCTGACCTTCTCCGTGACCGCCAAGACCTCCGTCCGGATGGGCAAGGAGAAGAAGGCCATCGGGGACGTCAAGGAGGGTGAGCGGGTGACCGTCCGGTACGTGGAGGACGACGGGAAGATGACCGCCCGGTCCGTCACCATCTCGCCCCCCCGGCCTGCGAAGAAGGCCATGAAGGAGGGGCCCCCGCCGGAGAAAAAGGAAGAGAAGAAGTAACCCTGACGGGTCCCAGGACGGGGGGGCTGCCCCAGGGCGGTTCCCCCGTCTGCTTTTTTTCTTGCCTCCACGCGTGCCGCCGCTCCCCGTGCGTGCCTGTGGCTGCCCCCGAGAAGAGCCCCCACGTCTTCCCCTCCGTGTCGGTGGACCGGGCGCTCGACCTTCCAAGGCAGGGGGCCGCAGCCCGAGGACCGACCGCTCCCCTGGCGGGGGCGGCCCGGCTCAGCGGCCCGTTCCGTGGCCCCGTGCGGGCGCGATGCGTTGACACCGCAGCGACGCCGGTGCTACATCGGACGTGAGAGGCGGGGGGGGAGATGGCGGGACAGATCGGGCGAGCGTGGCGGGCCGGACGGTGCGCCTGACCCGTCTGTACCTGCCGACCCTGAAGGAAGTGCCGGCCGAAGCCGAGGTGGTCTCGCACCAGCTCATGCTCCGGGCCGGGATGATCCGCAAGCTGGCCGCCGGCGTCTACTCGTACCTGCCCCTGGGGCTCCGGGCCCTGCGGAAAGTCGAGCAGATCATCCGCGAGGAGATGGACCGGGCCGGAGGACAGGAGGTCTTCCTGCCTGGCGTGCAGCCCGCCGAGCTCTGGGAGGAGAGCGGGCGGTGGGCGGTCTTCGGCAAGGAGCTGCTCAAGTTCAAGGACCGCCACGACCGCGACTTCTGCCTGGGCCCCACCCACGAGGAGGTCATCACCGATCTCGTCCGGCACGAGGTCCGCTCCTACCGCCAGCTCCCTCTGCTCCTCTACCAGATCCAGAACAAGTTCCGGGACGAGGTCCGGCCGCGGTTCGGGCTCATGCGCGGCCGCGAGTTCGGGATGAAGGACGCCTACAGCTTCGACGCCGACGACGCTGGGGCCGAGCGGAGCTACCAGCAGATGTACGAGGCGTACAGCCGGATCTTCGAGCGCTGCCGGCTGCGGTTCCGGCCGGTGGAGGCGGAGACCGGCGCCATCGGCGGCAGCTTCTCCCACGAGTTCATGGTCCTGGCCGAGACCGGAGAGGACAGCCTGGTCAGCTGCACCGCCTGTGCCTACGCGGCCAACGTCGAGCGGGCCGAGATCGGCCCGGCGCGGCAGGCCTCCCCGGCGGAGCCGGAACGTCCCCTCGAGAAGGTCGCGACCCCGGGGATGAAGACGGTCGAGGAGGTGAGCCGCTTCCTGGGGGTCGAGCCCCGCGCGCTCATCAAGACCCTGCTCTTCGAGACCGAGCAGGGCCCTGTGGCCGTGCTCGTGCGCGGGGACCACCAGCTCAACGAGGGCAAGCTGCGGCGTCACCTCGGGTGCGACCTGTTGGCCCTGGCCAGCGAGTCGATGGTGGAGGAGCTGACCGGCGCGCCGATGGGGTTCGCCGGCCCGGTCGGGCTGAAGGCGCGGCTCCTGGCGGACCAGGCGATCCGGGTCGTGCGCAACGGGGTCAGCGGCGCCAACGAGCGCGACGCCCACCTGGTCCACGTCAACCACCCTCGCGACTTCCAGCCGGCGACGTTTGCGGACCTGCGGGTGGCCGCTGAGGGCGACCCCTGCGCGCGCTGCGGGGGGGAGCAGCGTGTGAGCCGGGGGATCGAGGTGGGGCACATCTTCAAGCTCGGCACGAAGTACAGCGAGGCCATGGGCGCCACCTTCCTCGACGAGGCCGGTCGGGAGCGGCCGATGGTCATGGGGTGCTACGGCATCGGCACCGGGCGGACGGTGGCCGCGGCCATCGAGCAGAACCATGACGAGCACGGCATCATCTGGCCGGTGCCTCTGGCCCCGTACCAGGTCTACATCCTCCCCATCAACGTCAAGCAGGGGGCGCAGCGGGAGGCGGCCGAGGGGCTCTACCGGGAGCTGACCGACCAGGGCCTCGAGGTCCTGCTGGATGACCGCGACGAGCGCCCCGGCAGCAAGTTCCACGACGCCGACCTCATTGGCATCCCGATCCGGATCACCCTGGGCGACCGGGCGCTCAAAGGGGGCCGGGCTGAGGTCAAGCGTCGCGAGGCGGCAGCGGCCGAGGAGGTCCCCCTGGCTGAGGTGGGGGCCAGGGTCCTCGAGCTGGTTCGCGGATGAGGCCGGCGGAGCGGGTCATCTTCGCCCTGGATGTGCCAGGGCTGCCCGAGGCCAAGGCCTGGGTGCGCCGGCTGGCGGGCCGGGTGGGGCTGTTCAAGGTGGGGCTCGAGTTGTACGGGGCGGTCGGCCCCGCGGCTGTCCAGATGGTCCGGGAGGCCGGGGGCGCCGTGTTCCTGGACCTCAAGTTTCACGACATCCCCGCCACCGTGGCCGGGGCGGCGCGCGAGGCCACGCGGCAGGGCGTGGCGATGTTCGATGTCCATGCCGCCGGGGGGACCGCCATGATGCGCGCGGCCGTCGAGGCGTCGCGAGAGGCCGCCGCGCGGCAGGGCCTAGAGCGGCCGCGCGTCCTGGCCGTCACGGTCCTGACCAGCCTGGGTCCGGCGGAGCTGGTTGAGACCGGCCTGCCCGGGCCCATCGCCTCCCAGGTCCTGCGCCTGGCGGAGCTGGCCCTGGGTGCCGGGCTCGACGGCGTGGTGGCCTCCGCACAGGAAGTGGCCCGGCTCCGGCAGGCCCTGGGGGATGAGTTCCTGATCGTGACGCCGGGGATCCGGGTGGAGCCCGTGGCCGGCGAGGACCAGCAGCGCGCCGCCACCCCGGCAGAGGCCGTGGCCCGGGGGAGCAACTACCTCGTGATCGGCCGACCGCTGCGGGACGCGCCCGACCCCCTGGCGGCCCTCGATCAGCTGGTCCGGACCCTGCCCGCGTGAGCCCCCCGAGGAGCCCCGAAACGGGGCCGGCGGACCGGCCGGAGGTCGTCTACGGGATTCACCCGGTCCGCCACGCCCTGCTGGCCCGCCCCGCCCAGATCCAGCGCCTCCTGGTCACCCGTGAGCGGGGCCGCGAGGTGGCGGAGATCCTGCGGCTGGCGCGCCAGCACGGGGTGCCCGTGAGCTTCGAGGAGCGGGCCGCGCTGCAACGCCTGGCCCGGGGCGGGAGGCACCAGGGGGTGGTGAGCCTGATCGGCCCGCGCCCCTATGTCGAGCTGGAGGACGTGGTGGAGCAGGCCCGGCAGCGCGGTGAGCCCGCCCTGGTCCTGGTGCTCGACGGGATTCAGGATCCCCAGAACCTGGGCTCCCTGCTGCGCACCGCTGAGGCGTGCGGGGTCCACGGCGTGATCGTGCCCAAAGATCGGGCCGCCGGGGTGACCCCGGCCGCGGTGAAGGCCTCGGCCGGGGCGGCCGAGCACGTGCCGGTGGCCCGGGTCACCAACCTGGTCGCGGCCCTCGGGGCGCTGAAGGAGGCCGGGCTCTGGGTGGTGGGCGTCACCCCGGATGCCGGCTCGTCGCTCTACGAGGTCGACCTGCGGGGTCATGTGGCCCTGGTCATCGGCGGGGAGGGGAGCGGGATCCGTCGGCTCGTGCGCGAGCGCTGCGACGCGGCGGTCGCCATCCCGATGCGGGGGCGGGTGGCCTCGCTCAACGCCGGGGTGGCCGGGGCTGTGGTCCTCTACGAGGCGCTCCGGCAGCGGGGCCTACCAGCGCGCCCAGCGGTACCGCCGCCGGGCAAAGACCTTCGCCAGGGCCACCCCCGCCAGAAACCCGCCGATGTGGGCGTACCAGGCGATCCCCCCGCCCATGGTCGTTGAGCTCAGGACCTGCATGAGGAACCAGAACCCCAGCAGGATCATGGCGGGGATCCGGACCACCTGGACCAGAAAGAAGAAGAAGACCAGGGTGAGGACGCGGGCATAGGGGAAGAGGATGAAGTAGGCGCCGAGCACGCCGGCAATGGCGCCGCTGGCCCCGACCAGCGGGACGGTGGAGCCCGGGTCCGTCAGGATGTGCAGGAGGGAGGCCACGAGCCCGGAGAGCAGGTAGAAGGCCAGAAACCGGAGGCGCCCCATCGAATCCTCGACGTTGTTGCCGAAGATCCAGAGGTAGAGCATGTTGCCTCCGACATGAACCACGCTCGCGTGGACGAACATGGAGGAGACCAGGGTCAGGGGGACCGGAAGGCCCCGGGGGACGAGGGGCCGCGCCCCGAGGATCTCCGCCGGGATGGCCCCCATCTGGAAGAGGAAGCCCTCGAAGAACCGGTGCCCGCCCTCCGCCCAGAGCAGGAACTCGTAGAGATACACGAGGATATTCACGGCCATGAGCCCCACGGTCACGACGGGGAAGCGCATGGTCGGAATGTTGTCCTTCAGGGGGATCACCCGGAGCCTCCAGGAGATGGCGGCGGGCCGCAGCGCCGGATGGGCGCACCTCCTTCGAAGATAGGGCGGGCTCCGAGGGAGTGTCAAGGAGCCGTGCCCTGCCTGCCCGGGTTAGGGAAGGCCCTGGTTGCCTTCACAAGGAAGTAAGGGAGGGGCCCTGGGCCGGGGCCGGGGCCAGCCGGGGGAGGGGATCGGGGCGGGCGGGGCCGGTGATTTTTCGTTTGACAAGCGATGGTTGCATCCCTAAACTTATATTTTCGACCTCAGGAAAGCGGACGCTGGCGTAGCTCAATTGGCAGAGCGGCTGATTTGTAATCAGCAGGGTGCGGGTTCGAGTCCCATCGCCAGCTCCAAGGACTCCCTGATTCCCACGGTTTGTCGAGGTAGGGGCGCTGCTCCGGTGGAGAGGTACCCAAGTGGCCAACGGGAGCAGACTGTAAATCTGCCGGCGAACGCCTTCGGGGGTTCGAATCCTCCCCTCTCCACCACCCGCACGTCGGCCGGCGGTGTGGGCGGGCTTCCCGGAGTGACGCCCTCGGGGCGGGAATAGCTCAAATGGCTAGAGCATCAGCCTTCCAAGCTGAGGGTAGCGGGTTCGAGCCCCGTCTCCCGCTCCAAATCATAGAGTTGACTACTCCTTTAACCGCTTCCATCATTCAGTCATACC
>JACPFL010000290.1 GCA_016183025.1 Deltaproteobacteria bacterium
CCTCGACATCACGCTGGACCTCCGGGAGACGTCGAATTCCAAGGGGAAGACCTTCGGCTGGATGGCCCGGGAGGACTGGCAGAAGACCATCGACACGATCCGGCGGTTCGTGGGGCTGGAGAAGACCCTCCCGCTCGACGCCTACTACACCAACGACTTCCTGCCCAGGAACTGAGGCCGCGCCCGCCGGCTATAATGGCGGCATGAAGCTCCCCAGGGCGATCTTCGACGCGATCGTCCGGCAGGCCCGAGACGCGTTCCCCGACGAGTGCTGCGGTCTCCTGGGCGGGCGGGGCGAGGAGGTGTCGGAGTGCCTCCCCGTGCGCAACGCCGAGAGGAGTCCCACCCGGTTCCGCATGGAGGCCCAGGACCAGTTCCGCGCGCTCCAGGCCCTCGATCGGGCCGGGCTTGAGATCACGGGGATCTATCACTCCCACCCCCGGTCGCGTTGCTGGCCGTCCTCGAGAGACCTCGATGGGGCCTTTGCGCCGGGCACCAACACGCCCCTGTATCCCGGCGCGGTCTACGTCATCGTCGCCCTGGACGGCCAGGGCCCGTCGGAGGTCCGGGGGTTCCGGCTCCGGGAGCGTCAGGTCTTCGAGGAGCCTCTGGAGGTCGTCGATGGACACCGCGGCAGTCAAGCTTGACCGGCTCCGGGCGATCCTCAGCGAGATGGGCTCTGTCCTGGTCGCTTACTCGGGCGGGGTGGACAGCACTTTCCTCCTGCGGGTGGCCCACGACGTGCTCGGGAAGCACGTCGTGGCGCTGACGGCCCGCTCCCCGAGCGTGCCCGCCACGGAGTTGGAGGCGGCCGCCGGCCTGGCGGCCCGGATCGGTGCCCGGCACCTCGTGGCGGACTCGCACGAGCTGGAGCGGCCGGCCTACCAGCGCAACGACCCGCGCCGCTGCTACCACTGCAAGCACGAGCTCTACACCCTGACGGGCGCCTACGCCCGCCGTCTCGGGCTCCGCCACGTGGCCAACGGGGCCAACGTGGACGACCTGGGCGACTACCGGCCGGGGCTCGAGGCGGCCCGCGAGTTCGGGATCCGGAGCCCCCTCGTCGAGGCGGGGCTGACCAAGGCGGAGATCCGGGAGCTGAGCCGGGCCCTTGAGCTCCCCACCTGGGACAAGCCCGCGCTGGCGTGTCTGGCCTCCCGGATCCCGTACGGGACGGCCGTCACCGTGGAGCGGTTGACCCTCGTGGACGGCTGCGAGGCCGCGCTCCGAGGGCTGGGGTTCCGACAGATCCGGGTCCGCTACCACGGCGACACCGCCCGGATCGAGGTGAGCCCGGAGGAGATCGGACGGTTCGCCGAGCCGACCCTGCGCGAGGAGGTGGTCCGGCGCTTCCGGGAGGCGGGCTTCACCTACGTGACGCTGGATCTGGCCGGCTACCGCCAGGGAAGCCTGAACGAGGCGTTGCCCTCCAGCCCGCGCCCCGCCGATGGGCCCCCCGCCAGCCCGGAGGCGCCTCGGTCCGCGTAGGCCTCAGCTCGGCCGGGGCTTCTCTCGCTGGGCCTCCTGGAGCCACGCCGTGAAGTGGTGGGCCATCAGGGCGGCGTAGATGGGGGAGTCCCGGCGGACGATCTCGTAGACCGCCGTGGTCCGGCCCTGCTCCTCGAAGCCCCGGAAGGTCATCTCACCGGCCAGGCGAAAGATGTGCACGTCGGGCTGCCCCTCACCCAGCCGCGCGCTGATCACCAGCCGGAGCTCGCTCTCGGTGAAGAAGAAGCGCTGGCGGATCTCCGGGTGCAGCTCGGCCACCGGGACGGTCCGGGTGAACGCGAGCCGCGTGGCCTTGGTCTCCTCCAGGTAGGCCTGCAGGGCCTCACCACTCAGGGCTTCCCCGACGTTGTAGATGTCGGGGCTCTGGGAGAGGAAGCGGCCGGCGGCCCCGCCCCCCTGGAGCCGGTCGCGGACCTCGCTCCACAGCCCCTTCGCGATCGCCTCCACCGCCTGCCGGGCCGCCTCCGGGTCCCTCCGATCCAGCGCCTCGCCGAGGGCGGTGCCCAGCTCCGGCGGGAAGGCCCGCTTGTCCACCGGCTCGATGAAGACCTTGAAGGCCGGCTGGAGCTGGGAGGTCCCGGCGCGCTCGCGCTCCAGTTCCAACCGGTGCTCCACATGGTGGCGGACCTCCGCGTTTCGCGCGGTGCCGCGGGCGGCCTCGTTGATCCGGCTCCCGATGGCCACCCGCACCTCCCCCCACACGTCGTCGCGCATCCGCAGGGTCTCCGCCGCCGGACCGAAGGTGATGAAGGTCCCGGACTCCAGCGCCTCCCCGGGGTTGGCCGAGAGATCGGGGCTCTTGGCGAGGAGCTTCCGCTCATAGGCCCGGCCGAGGCGGTGGATGTCCGCGGCGAGGCTCACCAGCGCCTCCACCGAGCCCGAGAAGCAGGCGGCGTCGCCGAGCAGGTTGTTCAGCTCGATGCGCCGGCCCTCCTGCGTGCCGACCTCCACGTCGTACTGGCGGGCGGTCTTGAGGAGCGGTTCGTAGAACTCGGTCTGCATGAAGTCGGCCATGGCGATCTCTTTGGCCCGGACCGTCTTCGCCGTGAACCCCTTGAGGTCCACGAAGAGCTGCCCCTCGGTTTGAAGCGCCAGGCCGGCCAACGTGGGCTTCCGATCGGCCGCGAAGCGATAGAGCCGTCCGGCCTGATAGTCCCGCTGCAGCTCGCGCACGCCGAAGCGCTTGCCCCGGTCCTCGAACATCGCGCAGGCCTGGCCCACGAACTGATCCGCGTAGGCCTCCCAGCGGAATCGGAGGTACCCCTCCAGGAACCGGCTCACGGCCGCGTCGGCCGGCGAGTCGCCGCCCGAGCCGGCCTCCGTCACCCCCTGGAGCCCGCGACGGCTGAGGGCCGTGAGGAATTCCAGGAGCGGCGCCAGCCGTTCCTGGCGCACCCGGTCCTGGGCTGCGCTCTGTTGTGCCTCCAGGGCGTCGCGGAACCCCCGGCGTTCCCGCTCGTCCAGCAGCAGTCCCCGGAGGCGGCGGCTGTCATGGCAGAGGGTCCGGAGCTGGACGCTCAGGTCGTCCCGGGGGCCCGAGCATTCGAACAGGTAGGGGAAGGCCAGGCGCCGGAACTCGGACTCCAGCCACCCCGCCAGGAACTCCTCCCGCGTCCCCTCGTCCTCCGCGGCCAGGGCACGAAGCTGCTGGGCGAAGGCCTGCACCTGCGACTGGACCATGGGCACGCCCGCAATCCGCTCGGCGATCCGCTGGCACAGGGGTCCGGGGAGGCCGTACGGGTTCAGCCCGTCGGCGATCAGGGCCTGCTTGATGCTGACGAGGGTGAAGGGGGTGGTGCTGGTCCTGATGAGGAGCTGGGTAGGGCGCCAATCGTATCGCACGTGGCGCTCGGCCAGGGTCTGGAAGCAGCTCTCCTGGACCTCCTGGAGCAGCGCGACCAGCGCCAGGCCGAAGGCCCGCTCGGCCCGCTCGTAGCTCACCCCCTTGAGGGAGAGCCCCTTGAGCGCGGACTTCTTGGCAGCCAGGAGCTGGAGCAGCGCGAGGTGGGCCAGGAAGGCCGTCCGCTCCCGCCCATCTCCGAGGATCTCCTCTTCCAGGGTCTTCAGGTACAGGGTGCGGGCCTCGGCGAACAGCCGGCTCCCGCCGCCCTCCCGGCTGACCCAGAACCCCAGGACGCCGGCATCCAGCACCGGGCTCCAGGTCAGCATCCGCTCCACGAACCGGCGCTCCAGGGAGTCCGGCCGCCAGCGACCCGTGCGGTAGGTGCGGTCGGGGAGCTTCCCCTGGAGCGTGCTGGGCGCCGCGGCGGGCCGCCCCTCGGCGGTCGCCTCCAGCCCGTACCGCATCCCGGCCAGGTGACCCACCTCCTCCACAGCCCGGCCCAGGGCCTGCTCGGTCTCGCTGCCGAAGGAGAACGGGATCTTGATCTCCTGGGGCGGCTGCCCCAGGCGGAAGCGAGCACGCTGGAGCTCCCCGATCCAGAAGGCGGCATCTGGCACCCCGCGCTGGCGGCTCTCCTCGAAGACGGCCAGGAGCTCCGTCGCGCTCGCCTCTATCGGGGCCTGCGGCGCCATCAGCGTTCTTGCGCCTCCACTCCTCTTCGAGGTCCGCTGCCGTGACCGGGCGCGAAAAAATAGAAGGGCCTGTCAGACTTCACAGGCCCTTCTTGGATCCAGCATGGTCCCCCGACCCAGTGACGGGCCGTGGCCGGCTGAGTCCTAGGATTACTTCTTCTCAGGCGCAGGCGCCTTCTCCGGGGCTTTCTCACCTGCTGGGGCCGCCTTCTCTTCGGCAGGCTTGGCCTCAGCGGGTTTCTCAGGCTCCTTCGCTGGGGCCGGTGGAGCTTCCGTCTTCGCGGGCGGCGGCGGGGGCGGTGCCTCCTCCTTCTTCGCGCAGCCAGCGATCAAGGCTCCAGTGCTGAGGAAAAACAGGCTCACGACGAGCACGACCAGCTTCCTCACCTCTTCCTCACCTCCTTTCGGATCGCCACCGAACACCAAAAAAATATCTTATTGCCCCTCCCCCAAAAAGCAAGGGAATTTTCACCCTTGTTTGGCGGCCTTCGCGTGGCTGACAATCCCCTCCGCCATGTGGGCGGGCACCTCCTCGTAGTGGGAGAACTCCACGCTGAACGTGCCCCGCCCGCCGGTCATGGAGCGAAGGTGGGAGGCGTACTGGAGCACCTCGGCCATCGGGACCTGCCCCTTGATCACCTGGGTCCGCCCCTTCACGTCCACCCC
>JACPFL010000286.1:0-6324 GCA_016183025.1 Deltaproteobacteria bacterium
AAGCCCACACAGACCCGAGAGGAGGTAAACACGATGGCCGTGGAGGTGGGATCTCCGGCGCCGGACTTCACCCTGCAGGACATCGAGGGGAAGGACGTCAGCTTGAAGGACTTCAAGGGGAAGAAGAAGGTGGTCCTCTTCTTCTATGCCCTGGACTTCACCGGGGTCTGAACGAACGAGGTGAAAGGCCTCTCTGAGCACGCCGCTCAGTTCGAGGCCGCGAATGCCCAGGTCCTGGGCGTCAGCGTCGACAGCCGGTTCTGCCACAAGGCCTTCGCCGAGAAGGAGGGGCTGAAGGTCACCCTGCTCAGCGACTTCAAGAAGGAGGTCGCCAGGCAGTACGGGGCCCTGCTGGAAGACCGTGGCATCGCAGGCCGCCACGCCTTCGTCATCGACACCAACGGTATCGTGCGCGACAAGGTCGTGAGCGACCTGCCAAACGGGCGGGACATCAAGCAGCTCCTCGAGAAGGTCAAGGCGGTCAACTAGCCGATCTCCGCGGCTGCGCGGGGGGCGCGCCTGCCCCCCTGCGCAGCCCGAGACGCTCACTCTCCCCCCCACCCCACCGAGTCAGCCCGGCAGCCACGCCGCGATCAGGCCGGAGGCCCCTGGGCGGGCCGGCCGGAGCGGATCAGAACGTCGCCTCCTCCTCCCGGCGCCGTTCCATCAGCCGGCGCAGGATCTCGTTGGTCTCCCGCTGGGCCGCCACCAGATCGTGCAGCAGCCCCCGGATGCCGAACAGGGAGAAGGGGAGCAGGATCCAGAGCACGAGGAAGAGGAAAACCAGCAACGTGAGGACGATGCCCACAGAGAGCATGAGCGCCACGGGGAACCCCTCAAGCATGCCCATCGGTACTCCTCCATTCAGGGGTGGGGTCGGGGCGACGAGATGGGGGCTCGGGCGGGCCGGCGAGCCGCAGCCGCCCGGCCAGGAGGGTGGAGGTCACCGGTGGACGGCCGGACTCAGACGTAGGTCAGCCACTCCTTGAACTCGGGATCCCCACCCTTCACAACGTTGAAGAAAGCGGACTGGAGCTGCTGGGCGATGGGGCCGGGCTTCCCCTCGCCGATCGGCCGGCCGTCCACCTCCCGGATCGGCGTGATCTCGGCGGCCGTGCCCGTGAAGAACGCCTCGTCGGCGGTGTAGAGCTCGTCCCGGGTGAAGCGCTCCTCGCAGACCGGCACGCCCCGGCGCCGGGCCAGGGTCAGCACCACGTCGCGCGTGATTCCCGGCAGGATCGAGGTCAAGGGCGTGGTCTTCAGCAGGCCATCCCGGACCATGAAGATGTTCTCGCCGCTCCCCTCGGAGACGTACCCCTCAGTGTCGAGAAGCAGGGCCTCGTCGTACCCCGCGGCCACGGCCTCCCGCTTGGCCAGGATGGAGTTGACGTAGTTGCCGCAGATCTTGGCCTTGGTCATCCCCACGTTGACGTGGTGGCGCGCGAACGAGGCGATCTTCACGCGGATCCCCCGCCTGAGCCCCTCCGCCCCCAGATACGCCCCCCAGGCCCAGACCACGATGGCCACGTGGGTGGGGTTGTCCTTGGGGTAGAGCCCTCTGGAGCCGTCGCCCAAAAAGACGATAGGGCGGATGTAGCCTTCGGGGAGCTTGTTCGCCCGCAGGGTCTCCCCGATCGCCGCCTCGATCTCCGGGCGCGAGAAAGGCATCGTGATCTGGGCGATGGCCGCAGAGTCGAACAGACGCCGGACGTGCTCCCGCAGGCGGAAGATCGCCGAGCGCCCATCCGTGCACTGGTAGCACCGGATCCCCTCGAAGACCCCCAGCCCGTAGTGCAGCGTGTGGGTCATGACGTGCACCTGCGCGGCCTCCCAGTTCACCAGCTTGCCATCGAACCAGATCTTGCCCGCCTGCTCGGCCATCTCCCGATCTCCTCCCGGCTGGCTTGCTCGAACAACCCTGTATTTATACCACGTTTCCCGCAGTGCTTTCCACCACGGGCTCCCTGGACCGCGTTGACACCGTGCAATCTCCTCCCGTATCTTGGCTGGAGGATGGCCCGGGGGACCCGGTCGGGCCGTCTTTGTCCATGGCCCTCACCCCGGACGACGACCTGCTCACCTCCATCGCGGAGCCGGCCCTCCCGGCTCTGATCGGGCGGGTCTGTGCCGGCGAGCCCCGTATCCCGATCACGGGCCTGGAAGGGGCTGCCCGGGCCCTCATCCTCGCCCTCCTGGTCCAGGCAACCGCACGGCCGCTCTTCCTCCTCGCTGCCTCCCCGGACGCCGCTGAGCAGCTCGCCGGCGACCTGGCCTTCTTCCTCGGCGACCGCCGCACGGTGGCCCTGCTGCCCGCGTGCGAGGGGCTGCCCGAGGGCTCGCCCATCCCGCCCGAGATCCTCTGCCAGCGCATCGAGGCGCTCTACCACCTGAGCCGTGCCCCTGACCAGACCGTGCTCGTGACCTCCCCCGCCGCGCTGGACCTGCCGCTCCCCGACCGCGAGCAGGTCGCCGGCCGCCTCCGGACGCTGGCCGCTGGCCGGGAGGTGGATCGCGAGGCCCTCGTGCGCGACCTGGTTCAGGACGGCTACGAGCTGATCGCCCGCGTGGAGGCGCGGGGCGAGGTCTCACCCCGAGGCGGGATCCTGGATGTCTTCCCCCCCCTTTACGACCGACCGCTGCGCATCGAGTTCGCGGGGGACGAGGTGGAGTCCATCCGCGCCTTCGACCCGGACTCCCAGCGTTCCACCGCCAGCCTGGAGAGCATCACGCTGCTGCCGATGCGGCCCGGCCGCTGGGCAGCGCCCGACGCCACCCGAACAGCACTGCTGGGCTACCTGCCGGCCGACACGCTCCTCGCCCTCGATGAGCCGGACGAGACCGACCAGACCTGGGAGGACCTGGTGCAGGCCCTGGCGGCCCGGTTCCAGGCGATCGACCTACAGACTCTCGCCCTGGCCGACGGCGCGGCCCCGCCCGTCGCCTTCCGGACGCGGGCCCATCCCCGCCTGGGCAAGCCGCTCGTGAACCTGAAGGCCGAGGGCGGGATCCTCTCCCCGCTGGCCGTCGAGATCCGGGAGGCCCATGACCGCGGCCTGGGGGTCCACCTGATCTGCCGGAGCCAGGTCCAGGCCGACCGCCTCGGCACGCTCCTGCAGGACTACGGCCTCGCGCCCGTGCGGATCCCCGGACCCTGGCCGCTTGAAGCGCTCGCTGGCGGCAGCGGGGCCTGGTCGACACCGCACGCCGGCGCGGCCGACCAAGGGCAGGGGGCGGAGGCCGCTGGAGCCTCGGGCCCGACCGCCGCACCAGCGGGCCTGGGGTTCCTCGACGCGACGCCGGCCCTCTGGGTCGGGGCCCTGAGCCGGGGGTTCCTGGCCCCTGAGTTCGGTCTCCTGCTCATCACCGAGGAAGAGATCTTCGGGGAAAAGCGCAAGCGGCCGCCCGAGCGCCGCGCCCAGGCCCCACGTATCAGTCTCGACCTGCGGGACCTCGAGGTAGGCGATCACGTGGTCCACGTCGACCACGGGATCGGGCTCTACAAGGGGCTCGTGCGCCTGGAAGTGGCCGGACAGGAGAACGACTTCCTGCACCTGGAGTACGCGGGCGGGGACAAGCTCTACCTGCCCGTCCAGCGCCTGACCCTCATCCAGAAGTACGTCGGCGCCGACGGCGCCCGGCCGGCCCTGGACCGCCTGGGCGGGACCTCCTGGGAGCGGGTCAAAAAGCGCGTCCGTGAATCGGTCCGGGAGATGGCCCGGGAGCTCCTGGACCTCTACGCGGCCCGCAAGGTCCTCCCCGGCCACCCCTACTCCAAGCGCGACCGCTACTACACGGAGTTCGAGGCGGGCTTCGAGTACCAGGAGACGCCGGACCAGCTCCAGGCCATCGAGGAGGTCCTGGTGGACATGGAGGCGCCCAAGCCCATGGACCGCCTCGTCTGCGGCGACGTGGGCTACGGCAAGACCGAGGTGGCCATGCGGGCCGCCTTCAAGGCCGTGATGGACGGCAGGCAGGTGGCCGTGCTCGTCCCGACCACCGTCCTGGCGCTGCAGCACGAGCAGACCTTCCGCCGGCGCTTCCAGCCCTACCCGGTCCGGATCGAGATGCTTTCTCGCCTGCGCCCCGCCCAGCAGCAGAAGCAGGTCGTCGCGGACCTCAAGGCGGGCCGCGTGGACATCGCCATCGGCACCCACCGCCTGCTCCAGAGGGACATCGCCTTCCGGGAGCTGGGGCTGCTCATCATCGACGAGGAGCAGCGCTTCGGGGTGCGGCACAAGGAGCGCCTCAAGCAGCTCCGGAAGCTGGTGGACGTCCTGACCCTGACCGCCACGCCCATCCCCCGCACCCTGCACATGTCCCTCGTGGGGATCCGGGACATGTCCACCATCGCCACCCCGCCCGAGGACCGGCTGGCCATCCGTACCTTCCTCTGCCCGTTCCAGGACGAGGTGATCCGCGAGGCCATCCGGCGGGAGCTGCAGCGCGGGGGCCAGGTCTTCTTCGTCCACAACCGGGTCCAGGACATCCACCGGATGGCCGACTTCGTCCGGCGCCTCGTCCCGGAGGCCCACGTGGGCGTGGCCCACGGGCAGATGGACGAACGGGCCCTCGAGCGGGTGATGATCGACTTCCTCGAGCGGCGCCACAACGTCCTCGTCTGCACGACCATCATCGAGTCGGGGCTGGACTTCCCTGCCGCCAACACGATCCTGATCAACCGGGCCGACGCCTTTGGCCTGGCCCAGCTCTACCAGCTCCGCGGCCGGGTGGGCCGCGCCAAGGAGCGGGCCTACGCCTACCTGCTCGTGCCGGGGAAGGCGGCCCTGAGCGCCGATGCGCGCAAGCGGCTCAAGGTCATCGAGGAGTTCTCCCACCTGGGGGCCGGCTTCCAGATCGCGGCCTACGACCTGGAGATCCGGGGCGCCGGCAACCTCCTCGGCCCCGCCCAGTCGGGGCAGATCGCGGCGGTGGGGTTCGAGCTCTACAGCCAGCTCCTCGAGCACGCCATCCGCGAGCTGAAGGGCGAGGAGGTGCTGGAGCCGGTCAACCCAGAGGTCAACCTGGGGATCCCGGCCTTCATCCCCGACGACTACGTCAACGAGGTGCGCGAGCGGCTGGTCATCTACAAGCGCCTGTCGGCGGCCGAGCGCGAGGAGGAGCTGCAGGAGATCGCCGAGGAGCTGCAGGACCGCTACGGTCCGCGGCCGCCCCGGGTGGAGCACCTGCTCCGGGCGATGGAGATCCGGGTGCTGGCCAAGCGGGTGCGCGCCCACACCGTCGAATGCGACGGCCGCCGACTCCGGATCGCCCTGGATGAGAAGTCCCCGGTCGACCCGACCCGGATCGTGGCCCTTGTGGGGCAGCACCGCGACTACAAGTTCCGCCCGGACCTGAGCCTGGTCGCCGCCCTGCCCCACAGCGATCCCGACAGCGTGTTCGCGTCGGCCAAAAAGCTGTTGAAGGCCCTCCTGTAGGGAGGTAGCATGGGCTGCCCTGCGCGAGAGCGGGCCGCGGCTGGCCCACCGCAGAGAGACCAGGGCTAAGGGGAGAGCAGCGAGAGATGTCGAGGGGGATGGTGGTGGCGGGGGTCGCCGGCCTGAGCTGGCTGGCCGGCTGCGGTCGGTCGGAGCTCACAGGGGCCGCGCCCGGAGCCAAGAAGGGGATCGAGATCGCCGTGGTCAACGGGCAGTCCATCACCCTGGAGGAGCTGCAGCGGGAGATGGGCGGGATGCCCCCGCAGCTCCGGGCCCTGATGCAGACGCGCGAGGGCCAGCAGAACCTGCTCGACAACCTCATCGTGCGCGAGCTGGTCTACCAGCGGGGGAAGGCCGATGGGGTGGACCAGAGCCCGGAGGTCCGCGAGCGCCTGGAGGCGATCCGGCGCAACTTGACCATCGAGGCGACCGTCCGAAAGGTCACGGAGAATGAGACGAAGGTCTCCGGCGAGGAGATCGACAAGTACTACGCCGAGCACCGCGACGAGTTCAAGGGGGGCGAGCAGATCCGGGCCAGTCATATCCTGGTGCGCACTGAGGCCGAGGCCATGCGCCTCCACGCCCAGCTCAGGCAGGGCGGCAACTTCGAGCAGCTCGCCCGGGCCCACTCCATCGACGGGAGCGCCAGCCGGGGAGGGGACCTCGGCTACTTCGAGCGGGGGCGGATGGTCCCCGAGTTCGAGCGGGCCGCCTTCAGCCTGAAGGCCAAGGGCGACCTGAGCCCGGTGATGCGGAGCCAGTTCGGGTTTCACATCATCAAGCTCACGGATCGCCGGGCCGGGCCGGCCAAAAACCTGGAGCAGGCCCGGGAGGAGATCCGCGGCCGTCTCCAGGAGGACAGGCGACGCGCCTCCGTGGAGCAGTACGT
>JACPFL010000286.1:6353-10809 GCA_016183025.1 Deltaproteobacteria bacterium
CTGAAGGCAAAGGCCAAGATCACCATCCACGAGGATCGCCTTGCGGGGCCGGCCGCCCCGGCGCCGCCCATGCCGGGGCCGACCCCCGGGGCCCCGGCCCTGAAGGCCCCCGCCGAGAAGGGTGGCCCTGCCGGGGTTCCCCCGGCCAAGAAGCCGTAGGCCTTTTCCACCGGATCACCGTCAGACTGCCCGGACATGTCTCAACGGATGCACCAGGTTATGACCACCACGGCGCGGCCTGTCCTGCTCCTCCTGAGCTGCCTGCTGCCGGCCCTGCCCGTCAGCGCCCGGATCGTGGACCGGATCGTGGCGGTGGTGAACCATGAGGTCATCACGCTCTCCGAGCTGGAGGAGGCCCTCAGATCTCAGCGCCTCGCCCTGGCCACGCCCCAGACCACCCCAGGGCAGGTGGAGACCCGGCGCCTCGTGCTCGACCGGCTGATCGAGGAGCGGCTCATCGCCCAGGAGGCCGAGCGGCGGGGGTTCCGAGCGACCGAGCGCGACGTGGACCTGGCGATCGAGGAGGTCAAGCGCCAGAACCGGCTCACCCAGGAGGACCTGCTGGCGGCGCTGCAGAACGAGGGGATCACCATGGAGGCCTACCGGAAGAGCCTGCATGGCCAGATCCTCCGCAACCGGGTGCTCGTGCGGGAGATGGGGAGCCCCAAGATCGACGAGCGCCAGATCACGACCTACTACGAGGAGCACAAAAGCCAGTTCGCGGAGGTCGACGAGGCACGGGTGGCCATGATCTTCCTCCCGCTCCCGGAGGACGGCGGGGTCGAGGCCGCCCGGGCCATGCGGGAGCGGGCCCGACAGATCTACGGCCGGGCGGTCCAGGGGGAGAACTTCCATGCCCTGGCCCGGCAGCACTCCCGGGGCCCGGCCGCGGAGGACGGCGGGGACGTCGGGTTCGTCCGCATCCAGGACCTCGACCCGCTCATCGCCCGGGTCACCGTGACCTTGCGCGACGGGCAGGTGAGTGAGCCCCTGGAAGGCCCTGGCGGGATCACGATCCTCAAGCTGATCGAGAAGCGCGGGCTCCGCGCCCGCCCCCTGGCCGAGGTGCGGGAGCGGGTCCGGCAGCTCCTCATCCAGGAGGACCAGGCTCGCCAGTACCGGGAGTTCATGCGCCGCCTCCGGGAGACCGCCGCCATCGACATCAAGCTCTGAGGCCACCATGCCGCGCGACAGGATCGTCATCAAGGGGGCCCGGGAGCACAACCTCAAGAACATCGACCTGGAGATCCCCCGTGACGCCCTCGTGGTCATCACCGGGCTGAGCGGCTCCGGGAAGTCCTCCCTCGCCTTCGACACCATCTACGCCGAGGGGCAGCGGCGCTACGTCGAGTCGCTCTCGGCCTACGCCAGGCAGTTCCTGGAGCAGATGGAGAAGCCCGATCTGGACGCCATCGAGGGCCTCTCCCCGGCCATCTCCATCGAGCAGAAGACCACCAGCAAGAACCCGCGGTCCACCGTGGGGACCGTGACCGAGATCTACGACTACCTCCGGCTGCTCTTCGCCAGGGTGGGGCGGCCCCACTGCCCCCAGTGCGGCCGCGAGATCGCCTCCCAGAGCGTGGACCAGATCGTGGACCAGGTGCTGGGCCTCCCCGAGGGAAGCCGCATCCACCTCTTCTCCCCCATCGTGCGCGACCGCAAGGGGGAATACCGGAAGGAGCTCGCCTGGCTCCGCCGTGACGGCTACACCCGGGTCCGGATCGACGGCCAGCTCCACGAGCTCGAGGAGGAGATCGTCCTCGACAAGAACAAGAAGCACACCATCGAGGTCCTGGTGGACCGCCTGGTGGTGAAGCCCGCCATCCGGAAGCGCCTGGCGGACTCCCTGGAGCTCTGCCTGAAGCTGGCTCAGGGGATCGCCAAGGTGGAACTGCTGGGAAAGGGGGAGCAGCTCTTCAGCGAGCGGTTCGCCTGCGTCGAGTGCGGGCTGAGCTTTCCGGAGATCACCCACCGGATGTTCTCCTTCAATAGCCCGCAGGGGGCCTGCCCGGAGTGCAACGGCCTGGGCTCCCGGCTCTACTTCGACCCGGACCTCGTCATCCCGGACCGGCGTCTCTCGCTCCGCGAGGGGGCCGTGGCCCCCTGGGGCGAGCGACGCACGACCCTGCAGGCCCACACCCTCGAGGCGCTGGCCCGGCAGTACAAGTTCGACATCTACACCCCCTTCCAGGACCTGCCGGAGCGCGTCCAGCAGGTCCTCCTGCATGGGTCGGGCAAGGAGGAGGTGGAGTTCTGGACCGAGCGGGACGGGCGGCGCTACTACTACCGGCGCCCGTTCGAAGGGATCCTCCCCATGCTCGACCGGAAGTACCGCGAGCTGGACGCCGACGCCGCCCGGGAGGAGGTCGAGGCCTACATGGCCGAGCGGCCCTGCCCGACCTGTGGGGGCGCCCGCCTGCGCCCCGAGGCGCTCTGCGTCAAGGTCGGCGGCCGCTCCATCCATGAGATCACCAGGCTCTCGGTCACGGCGTGCCTGGCCTTCTTCCGCGGGCTCACGCTCACCCCGCGTGAGCAGGAGATCGCCCGGCGGATCCTCAAGGAGATCACCGAACGCCTGGGGTTCATGCTGGACGTCGGCCTGGACTACCTGACCCTGGACCGGACCTCGGCCTCGCTGTCGGGCGGGGAGGGCCAGCGCATCCGCCTGGCCACCCAGATCGGCTCGAGCCTGGTGGGCGTCCTCTACATCCTGGACGAGCCCTCCATCGGCCTGCACCAGCGCGACAACCGACGGCTGCTGGACACCCTCAAGCGCCTGCGGGACATGGGGAACACGGTCCTGGTGGTGGAGCACGACCGGGACACGATCCTCTCGGCGGACTACGTGGTGGACATGGGCCCGGGGGCGGGGGTCAAGGGGGGCCACATCGTGGCCTGCGGCACCCCGCTCCAGATCATGAATCACCCGGAGTCGCTCACGGGGCGCTACCTCTCGGGCCAGATGGTCATCGCTGTGCCGGCCCGGCGCCGGCGGGGGACGGGAGAGTCCCTCGTGCTCAGGGGCGCCGCCGAGAACAACCTCAAGGAGATCACGGTGAGGATCCCCCTCGGCGTCATCACCGGGGTCACGGGGGTCTCCGGCTCGGGCAAGAGCACCCTGGTCATCGACACCCTCTATCGCGCCCTGGCCCACCACTTCTACCGGGCCAAGGAGCGCCCCGGGCAGTTCAAGGCAATCGAGGGCCTCGAGCACGTCGACAAGGTCATCGACATCGACCAGGCGCCCATCGGCCGCACCCCCCGGTCCAACCCCGCCACCTACACCGGCGTCTTCACCCACATCCGCGACCTCTTCGCGCAGCTCCCCGAGGCCCGGACGCGGGGCTACCGGCCCGGCCGCTTCAGCTTCAACGTCAAGGGCGGGCGGTGCGAGGCGTGCCAGGGCGACGGGATGATCAAGATCGAGATGCACTTCCTCCCGGACGTCTACGTCCGCTGCGACGTCTGCCAGGGGCGCCGCTACAACCGGGAGACCCTCGAGGTCCGCTACCGCGGGAAGAACATCGCCGAGGTGCTGGACATGACGGTGGCCGAGGCGCTGACCCTCATGGAGAACATCCCGGCCATCAAGCAGAAGCTCCAGACCCTCTACGACGTGGGGCTGGGCTACATCGCCCTGGGGCAGTCGGCCACCACCCTCTCGGGGGGCGAGGCGCAGCGGATCAAGCTCTCCAAGGAGCTCTCGCGCCGATCCACGGGCCGCACCCTGTACATCCTGGACGAGCCGACCACCGGCCTGCACTTCGACGACATCCAGAAGCTGCTCGACGTGCTCAACCGCCTGGCCGACCAGGGCAACACCATCGTGATCATCGAGCACAACATGGACGTCATCAAGACCTGCGACTACCTGATCGACCTGGGGCCCGAGGGCGGTGACCGCGGCGGGGAGGTCGTGGCCGCCGGGACGCCGGAGGAGGTGGCCCGGGTCCCCGGCTCCTACACCGGGCAGTTCCTCCGGGCCATCCTCGACGGCCACCCGAAGGCGCCCCGCAGCGCCCCGGGCCCGCTCTTCGCCCGCGCCTGACCCCGGCGCCTCGCGAGCCGGGTGGGAGCGGGCCGTGCTCAAATTGGACCTTCATCATTTCTGCCTCCGGACCCTCCAACTTCGCGGCGTCCCGTCCTTCCCGGTCCTGGCGCTGGCCTGGTTCCTGGCCGCTGCCGCAGCAATCATCGTGTTTGACTGACAGCGGACCACAGGATAGACTCGATTTCCAAGGGAGGTCGGCCGATGAAGTACAAGATTGCCCTTCACAAAACAGAGGAGGGCTACAGCGTCTCCGTCCCGGGATTGCCAGGCTGCTGGTCGCAGGGGGCCACCGAGCAGGAGGCGCTTGAGAACATCCAGGATGCGATTCGAGAGTACCTCGCCGCTCGCGACGAGCTCCTCAAGGACGCGGTCGTGCGCGAGGTCGAGATCGCGTCCTAGACGTGC
>JACPFL010000035.1 GCA_016183025.1 Deltaproteobacteria bacterium
CGCTGGCCCGGGCGAAGGCCGGCCAAAGGAGGGTCACCGAGCTCGCGGCCGACGTGGCGACCCGCTTCCCCTCCAGGTCCTTCGGCCGGGTGATCCCCTTGCCTTTGAGGCTCCCGACCCCCTTCGGGGAGACGTGATGGATGATCCCGACGTTGATCAGGTCCAGCCCACGGCCCTTGGCGACGACCATGCTGCCGCAGTCCGCCGCGGTGTAGTCATAGTTGCCCAGGGCCACCTGCTTGACCGCCTCGGCCGAGCCGTAGCCGCGGTCGATCGAGACGTCCAGCCCTCGCCGCTCCCAGAACCCCTTGACCTTGGCCGCCCAGAGCCAGGCCACGTCGCCCTGCGGGATCCAGGCCTGGGTGAACTTGATCTTCTCGGCCGCGCCCGCGCTCCCCACGCCCAAGGCCAGAGCGATGGCGAGCGTGAACCCGAGGGCTCCTTGTATCCGCCGTCCCATGGTCCCTTCCTCCCTAGCCCGTGCTGGCTGCGCCCATGCCGGGAAAACACGGAGCCTTCCCGTCCCGGCCCCGCGAGATTGACCAGGCGCCGGATTCTCCCCCCGCGGTCCTCTGCTGTCAAGCGCTCCGGCCGCACCACTCCCCTCGGGCCTTGGTGGGCCCCCGCGGGTCCACGGTGTCGGGGAACCCGAGCGCTCGACCTACCTGAACAGGAGATACGCGATGAGGATCAGGATCGCTACGCCGACGTCAAGGATGATAATGGGTCCCCAACTACCCATCGCCTCCCCCCTCTTCGGTTAGAACTCCACTCGCTTCGGGCAGCGAAGCTCCGAATCGCCGACCTCCTTTGAAAGACGGTGGCAGGCCCCCTAGTCGGTCCTGCCCGGGGGCAGGTACTCGTTCGTGTAGAACGTGGTGACCGGGACCTTCCGCTCCAGGCCGGCGTACTGGTGCAGGAGGTCCTGGGTCTCCTCCCAGTCCTCCCGGGCCATCCACCCCCACGGCCGCCCTTCGGTCCGCTTCGTGTGGAGGAGGCCGAGCGAGAGCACGAGCTGCTTCCGGAGGATCTCGCTGGACATCGGGGACTGGGGGAACCGCTTCTTCAGCGCGGCCACCGCCTCGTCCGGGTTGGCCTGAGCCGCCGCATAGCCCCGGGCCGTCGCCCGCAGGAACTTCCGGACCAGATCAGGCTGCTCCTGCAGCACCTTCTGGCTGACGATCACCCCGTTGGCGAGCAGGTTCAGGCCGTAGTCCGCGTACCAAAGGGCCGCGATCCGCGCCCGCGGGTCCTGGCTCTCGATGATCGGCACGTCCGTGATGAACGTGACGGTAGCCTGCACCTTCTTCTGGAGGACGTAGATCGGCTTGAGCCCGGGCTCCACCGTCACCATCCGCACGGACTCGGGGGTCAGGCCGTTGGCCTTCAGGAACGCCGGCAGCAGCAGCTCTCCCGAGCCTCCGGCGGTCCCGGCGAATAGCTTCCCCTCCAGGTCCTTCGGCGTCCGGATCGCGGTCTCCTCCAGGGAGAGGACGGAGATGGGGCTCTTCTGCATGATCCCGGCGACGACCTTCACCGGCACGCCCTGGACGATCCCCTTGGCGACGACCGCCGAGTCCGCGAAGCCGATGGGATCGCTCACGTTGGCGATCAGCTTCAGCGTCGTGGCCGACCCCCGCCCCTCCTGGATGCTCACCACCAGGCCGTTCTCGGCGTAATACCCCTTCTCCGCGGTCAGGGCGAAGGGCGCATGAAAGCCGCGAGTGACCCAGTCCAGACGCAGGGAGACCTCGGGCCGTCCCTGCGCGAAGGTCGCACTCGCCGAACCCAACGCCAGGAGCGTGGCCACCAAGCACAGGGGATGCAGGCTCTTTGCGCTCATCGTCGCGTCCTCCTGTCGGGATGGTGTGACGCCATTCGGGTCTGGAGGGCTCGCCCTCCTCTCCCGGGCTTCCCCCATCCACCAGGTGCCGAATTCTCCCCCTGCGGTCGTCTGCCGTCAACTGGGAACATCTGCCGGACCTTCTCCCCTTCCCGTTACAGCGCTGGCGATGGCGGCAGGTGCGGTGCTGCGAGGCATCAGGGGCCTAGAAGTGGAAGAGCGCCCGGGCGTTGCCGCCCAGC
This sequence comes from Deltaproteobacteria bacterium, assembly GCA_016183025.1. Classification (GTDB taxonomy): domain Bacteria; phylum Desulfobacterota; class JACPFL01; order JACPFL01; family JACPFL01; genus JACPFL01. The sequence continues at coordinate 2,086 of JACPFL010000035.1, forward strand.
ACCCGGTCGGTCTCGGCGGGCGGCAACCCGGCGGCACGCACGATCTTCGCGGGCTCGGGGTCGCCGATGTCGAAGGGGTAGTCGCTCCCCATCAGGACGCGCCCCGCCCCCACCTCCTGCAGGAGGTAACGGAGCAGCGAGACCTTGTAGACGAGGGTGTCGTAGTGGAACCAGTGCAGGTACTCCTCCGGCATCTTCCGCGCGACCCGCCGGGTCTCGGCCGAGACCTGATACCCCCAGTGCAGCCGGCCGATGACGTACGGCAGGCAGCCACCGCCGTGCACCAGGATGACCTGGAGCTCGGGGTGGCGATCGATCACGCCCCCGAACATCAGGCAGGCGGCGGCCAGCGTGGTATCCAGCGGGTTCCCCACCAGGTTGCTCAGGAAGTAGGCCCGCATGCGCTCCTGCCCAGCCACGTACACCGGGTGGATCAGGACCGGCGCGCCCAGGGCCTCGGCCTGCTGCCAGAACGGCTCGAGGCCCGGATCATCCAGGGTCCTGCCGTGGATGTTCGAGGCGATGACAGCGCCCTTCATCCCCAGCCGGCTCACGGCGTACTCCAGCTCATTGGCGGCCCGGGCCCCGTCCTGGAGCGGCACCGTGGCCAGGCCGGAGAAACGGGCGGGGTCCCGGTGCTCGCGCAGGCTGGCCGCCAGGCTCTCGTTCTGCAGCCGGCTCCACCGGGCGCCCTGCTCCGCGGGCAACGAGTACCCCGCGATGTCGAGCCAGGTGAACAGGACCTGGTGCCGGATCCCCTGGGCCTCCAGGCGCTGCTGGCGCTGCTCCAGCTCCCTGAGCGCCGGGAGCAGCGGGCGGGTGGGCGGCTCCCCGCCGATCCGGAGCCGGGGTCCCTGTTCGTCCCTCTCCAGGCTGATGCCGTAGCGCTCCGGATCGGCCTCCACCGCCGCCAGCACGGCGGGCGGGACGAAATGCCCGTGCACGTCGATGAGCATGGCTCAGATCCCTTTCCGCTTCAGGAAGTCCAGGACGAGGTCGTTGAACTCCAACGACTCCATCATGGGGAAGTGTCCGATGCCGGGCAGGACCACCAGCTCCGCGTCCGGCAACTCCGCCCTGGTGCGCTCCACGGCCTCCCGCGGGCAGGCGATGTCGTCCTCCCCCCAGATGAGCAGGACCGGGCAGGTGACCGCGCGCAACCGGCCGCGGAGGTCCTGCGCGTTCCAGGCCGTCAGGTCCGCGATGGTCACCTTCGGGTCGCTCCGGCGGCGCAGCCACTGGATCTCCCGGACCCGCTCCGGGAGCGCGCCCCGTCCCGATGAGGCCTCCCCGCGGTAGAAGTTCAGCTCGTGGAAGCTCGGGATCCCGGCGTCCTCCCGCCCGCGTTCCAGGAAGGCTGGGGGGAAAGTCCGGGTCTGCGCTCCGGCGGCACAGCAGACCGCGGCACGCAGTCCCGCCGCGTGGTGCGCGGCCAGGTCCAGGACGATGTCGCCTCCCAGCGAGCAGCCGATGGCCACAGGTCGCTCCAGCCCCAGCGCCTGGGCGAGCGCCCGGACGACCTCGGCGAAGTCATGAACCGTCTCGATCGGGCGCCAGGCCCTGAGGAGCGACTTGCCGTGGCCCGGCAGATCGGGGGCGACCGCCCGGTAGCCGTGCGCGGCGAAGAACGGGAGGGCGAACCGCCACTCCAGGCTGCTCATCCCCGCGGTGTGCAGGCAGAGGAGCGGCGGGCCCTCGCCCGCCTCGTCATAGGCCAGGCGGACGCCCTGGACCTCCAGGTATCCGCCACGGATCTCGGTGACCGGGCTCCTCACGGCCGGGCCTCCCCGATCTTTCGGGCCGCCTCGATCAGCCGGATCACCGCCTTGGTGATCCGCATGTACTCCAGCAGGTTTCCCTCCACGCTGAGGCGGCCGGCCGCCGCGAATTCCAGGAACCGGTTTCGCGGGTCCCGCAGCAGCTCTCGCCACACGCTCTCCTCGCCGCCGATGGCGAAGGTGAACCCCAGCGGGCTCGGGCCCGCCTGCACGTCGATGACCCGCCCCCCGTAGATCTTCATCCAGTAAGCCGCGGAGCCGAAGCGCAGGAACACGGAGCCGTCGAACCAGCGAGCGGCGCCTGCGAACTCCGCGTCCTCGTTCGCCGTCGCCTGGAGCTGGATGGCCCACGGCAGGCTCGGGAACCCGTCGGTCACGATGGGCTGGCTCCGGTCTCGAAACGGGGATTCAGGCGGGCGATGCCTGCGGCCCGCGGCTTGCCTGAATCGCTACTTGTCGTCCTTGATCTGCTGGGTGAGGTAGTTCGCCTCACCGACCTGCTGTACGAGCGCGAGCTGGGCCTCGATCCAGTTCACGCCCTCCTCCTCCGCCTTGAGGACCTCTTCGAGCAGGTCGCGGCTGCCGTTGTCGCCGAGGCTCCGACACAGCTCGATGCCGGTGTTGAGCATCTGGATGGCGGCCTTCTCCAGCTCCAGGTTGAGACGGAGCTGCTCGGGCGCCGTTTCTCCGGCGCTCACCTTGCGCAGCCGCTGCAGGTTCGGCACGCCATCGAGGTAGAGGATCCGCTCGATCAGCTGGTCGGCGTGCCGCATCTCGCTGATCGACTCCTCGCGGTATTTCTTCCCCAGCCGCTCGTACCCCCAGTTCTCGCACATCCGTGCCTGAACGAAGTACTGGTTGATCGACGTCAGCTCGCCGGTGAGGACGTCGTTCAGGAGCTCGATGATCTGATCGTGGCCTTTCATGTCGGCTCCTCCTCGGCATAGTCACTCATGAGCGCCAGGCCTTCCAGGTCAACCCTAGCGGTACAGCCCGTCGATGAACTTGCTCTCGTCCAGGGCTCGGACAAAGCTCAGATCGACAGCGTCCGCCGCCTTCATCCCCCGGGCTTTCTCTGCGCCCTCCGAGATCAGGTAATCAATGATATTCTGCATGCCCTTGACATTGGGGTACGGCTTCGCATTGATCAACTTCGTGTACTCGTCGTATTGGGCCTCGATGGCCGCCGTATCTCTCATCCGCATGTACTTCGCCACGATCTCCACCCCGCGGGCGCGGTTCGTCTTGAACAGGTGGATCGCCGCCACGATGCCCTTCATGTA
>JACPFL010000289.1 GCA_016183025.1 Deltaproteobacteria bacterium
AACCCCAAGCGCCTGAAGATGCCGGAGGCTGGCTCGGCCGTCGAGGAGGCCCAGGCGCTGCTGGGGCGGGAGACGCGGGTGGTGGGGGCGCTGCAGAACATCTCCTCGCATCATCTGAAGGATCCGTCCAAGAGCATCGACTCCGACGTCCTGGTCTGCGGGGACGACGAGCAGGCCCGGACGGAGGTGCGACAACTGGTCGGGCTGCTCGGGCTCCGGGCGCTGGACTGCGGGCCGGCGGAGCAGGCGCGGGTGATCGAGGGGATCACGGCCCTGCTCATGGAGCTCAACGCCCGCTATAAAGTGCGCGGGGCCGGCATCCGGATCACCGGGATCAAGGAGCCCGCGCGCCCGTGATCGCGGTGCTGAGCGGCGGGGTGGGCGGAGCCCGCTTCCTGCGGGGCCTCCGGGAGGTGGCGGGGGGGGAGCCCATCACCGCCATCGTCAACACCGGAGACGACATCGAGCTGCACGGCCTGCACATCTCGCCCGACCTCGACATCGTGGCCTACACGCTGTCGGGGATCGTGGATGAGGAGCGGGGCTGGGGGATCCGGGGCGATACGTTCAAGTGCCTGGAGGCCCTGAAGGGCCTGGGCGAGGAGACCTGGTTCCAGCTCGGGGACCGCGACCTGGCCACCCACATGCTGCGCACGGCCCTGCTCCGCCAGGGGCTGCCGTTGCACGAGGCGACGGCCCGCCTCTGCCAGCGGCTGGGCGTGCCCGGGTCGGTCCGGCTCCTCCCCATGACCAACGAGCGGGTGGAGAGCTGGATCGAGGTGAACGGCGGGGCCATTCACTTCCAGGAGTACCTGGTCAAGCGGCAGATGCAGGATGCTGTCAAGGGGGTGACCGTCCGCGGGGTCGAGCGAGCCCAGCCGGCGCCCGGCGTGCTGGAGGTGCTCCAGGAGGCCAACCCGATCATCTTCGCGCCGAGCAACCCCATCGTGTCCATCGGCCCGATCCTGGCTCTGCCCGGGGTGCGCCAGGCGCTGGGGCGGGTCCAGGGCCGGGTGGCGGCCATCAGCCCGATCGTGGCCGGGGCCCCGCTCAAGGGGCCGGCGGACCGGCTCATGACCGGGCTCGGCCTCGGCGATCGAGAAGCTCGGGATGAACGTGTTCGTGACCGAGACCATCATGCGGGGGCCGGGCGAGTGGGCTGCGCTGGCCGCCGGGTTGCTCAAGGCGCTACGCCGATGATCGCGGCCCTGCTGCCGGTGAAGCCGCTGTCCGAGGCCAAGCGACGCCTGGCCGCCGTGCTCCCGGCGGAGGCGCGCCGGGCCTTCTGCTGGGCCATGCTGGACGATGTCGCCAGCGTGCTGCGCGCCTGCTGCGGGTTCGAAGCAGTGCTGACGGTGACCCGGGACGCGGAGGTCGCGGAATGGGCCGGGCAGCAGGGGTTCGAGGTCGTGCCCGAGCGCGGGAGCGACCTGAACACGGCCATCGCTGAGGGCGTCCACGTCTGGCGCGCGCGTGGGGGCCGCGGGGTCCTGTACGTCCCGGCGGATGTCCCCCTGGTGACCTCTGGTGAGCTGGAGCTGCTGCTGAGCCATCAGCCGGAAGAGCGCGGCGTGGTGCTGGCCCCGGACGCTGAGGGCCGGGGAACCAATGCCCTGCTCCTGGTCCCCCCCGATGTCATCCCGCCGTGCTTCGAGGGCGCCAGCGCGCGCGCCCACGAGGCGGCCGGTCGGGCGGCCGGGGCGCCGGTGGAGATCTGCTGGCTGCCGGGGCTGAGCCGGGACATGGACGAGCCGCAGGACCTCGCCCACCTGCTCCGGGGCCGCCGGGACACGCGCGCGGCCCGGGTCCTCATGGAGTGTGGGGCGGCAGGACGGCTGGGATGGGCGAGCTGACCATCCTCCCGCTCACCCGGGTGCCGGAGGTCGTGCCCGGGGACAACCTGGGCCGGCTGCTCGTGGAGGCCGCGGCGGCCGAAGGGATCCGCTTCCGGCCCCGGGACCTGCTGGTCGTGACGCAGAAGGTCGTCTCCAAGGCCGAGGGGCGGCTGGTGGAGCTGGCCAGGGTCACCCCCTCACCGTTTTCCCGGCAGCTTGCGGCTCGGCTGGCCAAGGACCCGCGACTGGTGGAGGTCATCCTGCAGGAGTCCCGGCGCATCGTGAAGATGGCGCGGGAGATCCTCATCACGGAGACCCCGCACGGCCTCGTCTGCGCGAACAGCGGGGTGGATGCCTCGAACGTCCCGCCCGGGTACGTGTCACTGCTGCCGCGCGACCCGGACCGCTCGGCGCTCCAGCTCCGGGAAGAAGTCTGCCGACGCACCGGCGTCCGGGTCGGGGTCGTCATCACCGACACTTTTGGCCGCCCCTGGCGCGTGGGGCTGACGGAGGTGGCCATCGGGGTCGCGGGGCTGCGTCCCCTGGTGGACCACCGGGGGGAGAAGGACCACTTCGGCAAGCTGCTGCGCGTCACCGTGGTGGCCGTGGCCGACCACCTGGCCGCGGCCGCGGGACTGGTCATGGAGAAGGCGGCGCGCATCCCGGCTGCGGTCGTCCGTGGGTACCGTGCGTCCCCGGGCCGGGGGAAGGGGCGCCAGCTCATCCGTCCGCCGGAGGAGGACCTGTTCCGGTGACGCCGGGATGAGCCGGCACGCGGCGCTCCTCCCTGCGTCAGGCGGGAGTCCTGGGCAGCGCCTGTGGAGCCATTGACCCCCGAGCGAATGGCCGAGGCGATCTCCACCCGGCAGTCTGTCCGGCGGTATGACGGGCGCCCGGTGGATGAGGCGCTCGTCCTCTCCCTGCTCGAAGCCACCCTCCTGGCCCCGTCTCCGCACAACACCCAGCCCTGGCGCTTCGTGGTGATCCGGGAGGCCGCCACCAAGGAACGGCTCGCCTGCCGCATGGGAGAGAAGCTCAGGCATGATCTCAAGAAAGACAAGCTAACTGATGATGAAATAGAAGGAATAATTACTCGCTCCTACCAGCGGATCACCGCGGCGCCGGTGGTCATCGTGATCTGCCTGGTGCGCGAGGGGATGCGCCAATACCCGGACCGCCGGCGGAACCAGGCCGAGCTGCTCATGTTCACCCACAGCGTGGGGGCAGCGGTGCAGAACCTCCTGCTGGCGGCCGAGGCACGCGGGCTGTGCGCCTGCTGGATGGCGGCGCCGGTCTACTGCTCCCCGGTGGTCGCCCGGGCGCTGAAGCTCCCGCCTGGCGTGATCCCCCATGCCATCGTGACCCTGGGGTACGGCGTGAAGGATGTGGCCGCTCGCCGCCCCCGCCGCCTGCTCAGCGACCTCACCCTCCACCGCTGATCCGCGACCGCGCCGCCTGGGGGAGGCCGAAAGCGGGCTGCCCCGCGGACAGGAGGACGCGCTCTCGTGCGTCTGGCCGGAGATGGCGGAGACGGGAGGACGTGATCGGAGGGCGCGCTATAGCGGGGTGCCCAGGCCCCGGGCGCGGGCCTGCTCGTAAAGCCAGTGGGCAAAGCCCACGTCCTGGGTCGTGAGCCCCTGGGAGCGCACGAAGATCCGCTCCTCGCGCGTCTCGCGCCCCGGCTTCTGTCCGGCCACGATCTCATGGAGGTGGGCGTAGACGTCGGCCTCGTTGAGGGTCCCCTCCCGCACCATCGTGGCGATGTCCACCTTGAGCTGGCATAGCTCCCAGTCGTCCACGATGAGCTTCGTGCACGCGCGGTAGGCCTTCGTCTCGATCTCCTGGTACTCCCCCAGGCTGTAGATGAAGATCCCGGGCTCGAGCCACGGCTCGAACACGAGCGGGGTGGCGGCCGTGGAGGCCGTGACCAGGACGTCCGCGCCCTTGACCACGTCGTGCGGGTCGTCGCACGGGAGGACCCGCAGGCCTAGCTCGGCGCCCATCTCCCGGGCGAAGCGCTCCCGGGTTTCGCGCCGGGCCGAGACCACGCGCGCCTCCTCCAGGCGGAGCACCTCGTGCAGGGCCTGCAGGCAGACCCGCGCCATGTAGCCGGCCCCGAGGATGCCGACCACCCGAGACTCGGGGCGCGCCAGGTAGCGCGCGGCCACGCCGACGGCCGCGGCCGTCCGGGCCGCGTAGCTCCACTCCTCCTCGATGATCGCCCGAAAGGCGCCGGACTCCGGATCGCTCAGGAGCACGTACTTGGTGGGGCGCTCGCGGGCGACCTGCACGCCGGCGTCGGTCCGGTTCAGCCCCGTGACGCGGAACCCCGCCACCCGGCGGTCCAGGAACGCGCACCCCTTCAGCTTGAACTTCGTGTGGGTGCCCGGCACGTGGAGCATGAACTGCTTGGGCTCGGCCCAGACCACCTGGCCCCGGGCCATGGCGAGGAGGATCTCCTCGGCCAGCCGGATGGCCGTCCGCATGTCGAGGAGCTGCTTGACCACATCGTTGGAGAGATAGAGGGGTCGGTCCTCGCCCATGTCCGACCTCCTGCGCCGGACTCGTCAGCGGTGACCAGACCGAACCGCTGCATGCCGGACGCTCAGCCGTGTCTTGTACCAGAGGGGTGCTGGCGAGTCAAACCAGGCACGCTTGTGGACCCGGTCCCAGCAGGGCCCGGCGCTCTCCCGCGACGATCTTGGTAGCGGCTGGTGCGTCCCGGGCCCGGCGGCCGGCACGCCGCGCGTGAAAGAGGGGGCTTGAGTTGGGGCTCAAGGCGTGTTACCAAATTCCTGAGGTGATCCTATGGATGCTGGCGCAGTACAGGTCCGTCGCTGGACCCGGCAGGAATACGAGCGCATGGTCGAGCAGGGTATTTTCCAGCCC
>JACPFL010000285.1 GCA_016183025.1 Deltaproteobacteria bacterium
AGGTAGGTGTTGAAGCTCGTGACCACGCCCGACCGGGTCGTGCTGCCCGTGTCCGTGTACGGGTCGGGGTGGTTGCCGGGGAGCGCCGGGGCCGTGCTGTTCGAGCTGAGCAGGAGGGCCCCTGACGTGCCGCTGGTGGTCAGGTAGCTGCTGCCCAGGAGGTTGTAGTTGCTCTTCAGCCATTGAAAGGCGAGCTGCGCCCCGCCCTCGGCCACGTACACGGCCTTCGTGGTCTGGACATAGGGAGTCACCGTCTGGCTCAGGAAGCTGCTGCTGGCGCTCATGGTCAGCGCGGAGAGCAGGGTCAGGACCATCATGAGCGTCAGCACCGTGACCAGGGCAAACCCCTGTTGCCCCACCAGCCGGGCCCCTCGGCCCCCGCGCCCAGCCCTTCTCACGGCCGATATGCTCATCGGAGACCACCCCCTCCAAAAAAGCAGGCTCCGCCTACACCCCGTGGAGCGCCTGAGCTGTCCCTGTGGACTCTAGCTCGGGATGTCATGAATTTCACAGGAGATTTTCCCCTGGCCCGCGCCCCAGGGCCCGGCCACCGCTTCAGGTCCCCCTTGGAGCCTGCAAATCTTACACCCCTTAGGCATGCCCGACCGACCTGGAGCCCCTGTGCCGCGGCCATGCCCGGTGCAGTCCTGGCAGGCAGCCCGCGGCCCAGGCAGATTGGGCCATCCCCCCTTCCTCTATTCGGTCAATCCCGCGTACCACTTGAACGCCAAGTCCCCGCCCAGCAGGTAGAACAGGGCCCCCAGGGCGAGGAAGGGGCCGAAGGGGATCGGCAGCCGGGCGTCGCGGTGCTGGCGGACCATGATCGCCACCCCCACAACCGCTCCCGTGAACGAGCCCACCAGCAGCGTCACGAGCACGCCGGGCCAGCCCAGGAAGGCCCCGATCATCGCCAGGAGCTTCACGTCGCCACCCCCCATCCCCTCCCGGCGCGTCAGGGCCAGGTACGCCGTCCCCACCACGAAGAGTCCCCCGCCGCCGACCAGCGCGCCGACCAGCGCGCCCATCAGGGCGCCGAGCAGCGTGCCTCCCGGCTGGGCGAAGAACGGGGACAGAGGCGCAAAGGCGAGCCCGAGCCCGATCCCGGGGAGGCTGATCGCGTCGGGGATGATCTGGATCTCGAGGTCGACCAGGGTCACCACGATCAGGGCCGCGCCGAAGGCGTACAGGACCAGGGCGGCCGGGGACGGGCCGAACCGGGCGGCCAGCGCCACGGCCAGCAGGGCCGAGGCCAGCTCCACCAGCGGGTACTGCCAGGAGATCCGCTCCCCGCAGTGGCGGCAGCGGGCGCGGAGCCAGAGGAAGCTCACGATGGGGACGTTGTCGTACCAGGCGATGGGCGTGCGGCACCGGGGGCAGTGGGAGCCGGGCACGACGATGGACTCCCCCTTGGGGATGCGCACCCCGCAGACGTTCAGGAAGCTCCCCATCACCGCCCCGAAGGCGAACGCGAGCGCTGCCACCGGCCACGCCATCATCCCGCCCTACTTGAAGTCCCGCCGCCAGAAGATCAGGCACGACAGACCCAGGGTGAGCAGCACGTAGGTCGCCCCGTACGCCAGGGGGGCCACCAGGCTCTGCACCGGCACCGGCACGTGGTGGACCGCCTCGGCCCGCAGGTTGAAGTTTCCGAGGTTGGGCAGGCCGTAGTACAGCAGCTCGAGCAAGAGGCGCAGGGCCTCGCTGCCGGTCTTCTCCGCCAGCAGCCTCAGCTCCTGGCTCAGGCTCCCGATGATGAACACGGCCAGGGTGAAGATGGCCGACAGCGTGGAAGTGGTGAAGGTGGAGAAGAACAGGGCGATGGCGGTCACCACCATCAGCTCCACGCAGGTGAGCAGGACGGCCTTGAGGAGGCTCAGGTCGAGCCCCCGCTCGGTGAACAGGAGCACCAGGTACATGCCGGCGGTCATGACGGAGACGTTGACCAGGATGGTCAGGATGAGGCCCAGGTACTTGGCCACGAGGAACTGGGGGCGGGAGATGGGCTTGGCGACGATGGCGAAGATCGTGCGGCGGTTGATCTCCTTGTAGACCAGCCCCACGCCGACGAAGATGGCGATGAACACCCCGAACAGGGAGATGGAGGCCAGGGAGATGTCCACGATGATCTTGGCCTCCTGCAGGATGTCCAGGGTGCGCAGGAGGTACGAGAGCGCGATCAGGAGCAGGGCGAAGAAGACCAGGTTGTAGAGGATCTTGTCCCGGACCGTCTCACGGAAGGTGTTGACCGCGATGGCCTTAAGCTTCTGCATGGCCGCTCACCTTCCGCACGAACACCTCCTCCAGGGACTCGCGCTGGGGCGCGAGGGCCAGCAGCCGCCCGCCCCCCTGCAGGATCAGGCGCATCGCCTGCTCCTTCTCCTCCTCGGTCTTCACCACGATCCGGACCTCCTCGCCCGAGACGAGCACCTGGCCGCCCAGCGCGAGCAGGCGCTCCCGCTCGGGGGGCGCGACACCCTCAGAGCGCACCCAGCGCGAGCAGGCGCTCCCGCTCAGGGGGCGCGACCCCCTCAAATCGGATCTCATAGGCCCGGACCTCCGGGGAGAGAATGCCGCCCAGCGGGCCCACGTCCACCAGTCGCCCCCGATTGAGGATGGCGACCCGGTCGCAGATCATCTCCACGTCCGGCAGGATATGGGTGGAGAAGAACACGGTCTTCCCCTGCTCCTTCAGCCGGAGGATCAGCTCCATGACCTCGCGCCGGCCGATGGGGTCCAGGCCGGACATGGGCTCGTCCAGGACGACGAGCTGGGGGTCGTTGATCAAGGCCTGGGCCAGCCCGAGCCGCTGGAGCATCCCCTTGGAGAACTTCCGTAGCTGCAGCGGGCCGGCCTCGCTCAACCCCAAGGTCTCCAGCAGCTCGCGCACCCGTTGCCGGCGGAGTTGGCTGTCCAGGCCGAAGAGCTGCCCGCAGAAGTTCAGGAATTCGGTCGCGGTCAGGTACTCGTAGAAGGACGGGTGCTCGGGGAGGAAGCCGATCCGTTCCCGCACCTCCACGGCGCTGACCTCCTTTCCCAGGATCCAGGCCCGGCCACGGGTGGGGAAGATCAAGCTCATCAGGAGCTTGATGGTGGTGGACTTGCCGGCGCCGTTCGGCCCCAGGAACCCGAAGGCCTCCCCTTCCGTGACCTCCAGGGTCAGGCCATCCAGCGCGACCTTCCGCCTGGCCCAGAACCCGACCCGAAACTCCTTGGTGAGGTCCTCCGTCACGATC